>CAVRZU010000001.1:0-7473 GCA_963725365.1 uncultured delta proteobacterium
GACTCATTGCTGGAGTGATCTTCGGTCTTTGTTTCCGAATGATGGGCCATCGGCACGACGCTGAGGACGTGATGCAAGAGACATTTCTCCGCGCCCTGCGGGGAATCACCGGGTTTGACGTTGAGCGGCCGGTTCGCCCCTGGCTTCTGGGAATCGCCGCGAATCGGTGCCGCACCGCGCTCTTGCGCAGGGGCCGGCGGAGTGCCGTGGTCGAGCCGGTCGAGGACCTGAGGACCACCGAATTTCGCATTCCGACCCGGACGACGATTGTCAGCCAATAAGCTCCGGACTCCTCGTTATACAGAAGCTCAAGCTCAATACGATCTTCACGTTGACCAGAAAAGTGTGAAGAGAGATCATCGTTCGCGATTCCGAAGAGGCAATAGCTGGCAGTCGGCTTGCGCGGGTCCTTGCCCAGAGAGGACTGGACCATCTTAACTGAGCAAAGAAGGTCAACGCCCAGTCTTCCACGACAATGCCCGTAGATTCTGAGAGCGGGAACGTGAAACATCCCCAAACAGAGCGTAATTTATAACAATATTTGTATATGTCAATGATTTCGGCAATTAAGCACCAGGACAGCTTTTGCCCCATGTGTAGAATTGGGTAAGAGCATAATTCCAGACGGCTCCGATAAGCACACCCGCCAGTGCGGCCAGAATCCACTTCACATCGTTGACAAACAACCATGAGGAGATTCCAAGTTAGTTATAGCCCAACCCCGCAAGCCACCATGAATTTTATAAGCCCTTTGAACCATGCCCACCCTTTTAAACGCCGGTCACGGTAGGTCAAAACGTTGTTCAGCGCGAAGTTGAATATCATAGCCACGCCGGCGGCAGTGGACTGGGCGATGGTGAAGCCCAATCCCAGCCATTTCAATAGCAGGGTCAACGCGATCATGTGGACAAAAACGCCCAGCCCGCCGATGATAGAGAACGCAAGAAAACGCACAGGCACAAAACGCCCCACCATCTTGTCGGCCAGCAGCATTCCATACTCCCAAACCGCCATCTCATCGAGCTTGCTGTCGCCGGCAAAGCGACCGCGAAAATTATAGGGCACTTCGGCAATCTTTAGCGGCCGCCTGGCCGAAGCCAGGATATCAAGCAGAATTTTGAAGCCAAGGGCCGAAAGGTCATAAACGGTCGATTCCAACACTTTCCGGTTAAGCATAAAAAATCCGCTCATTGGATCTGAGACGGGCTGTTTGATTATCGCAAGGCCGGCCATTGTCGCAAACCGGCTCATTTTTTTCCGGGATTCGTTCCACTCACCGGTGCTCCCGCCCTCGGCGTAACGTGTTCCCACCACCACGTCGGCCCCCCCCTGTTCGATCTGGGCAAGCATCTTTGGCAGGACACTCTCGTCATGCTGCAAATCAGCGTCCATGACTGCAATGGCCGGCGCAGAAGCAGCCAGCATGCCTTCGATACACGCCGCAGACAACCCTCGCCTGCCAATCCGCCTCAAGCACCGGACTCGATGATCGCTGCGCGCGATTTCGCATATCCTGGCTGCAGTACCATCAGGCGAGTCATCGTCAACAAAGATGATTTCCCATCCTGTAGAACCCAGAGCCGTATCGAGGCGTCGAAGCAGTTCGTTGATGTTGGACAATTCGTTATAGGTTGGCACGACGATAGAAAGGCGTAGCAATAACAAACTCATACTAAATCCCCAATCCCCAAATCCCTTAGCTTTGCAATCATTTTTTGCCTGTGGCTTCCCGGCCAGTACACTCTTGCACATTCGGGACATTTGCGAAAATCTGAAGCCGTCTCGAAAACATAGTCCGGGACCAGGCCAAATGAAGCATCCCTCGGTATCTCAATCAACACCGCATTACAGAGACTGCATCTTGAAAAAGGCCGCAACTCGCTGGCCTCAATACTCAAGGAGTCTATCAGCTCTTTGAATTGCTCGAATTGATGATCGCTACGAATAAAGATTACGCCGTCGATACCCCGTAATTTCTCTCTACGGGTAACCGGAATGAGTCCACGGGAAAGAAGAGAATCAATCCCAGAGTGGTCCTTGAGCAGCATGGACCGAGCGTCGAATCCGAGCACCCGGAGCCATTTTGCCAGTTTACCCAGCATTATGTCCACTGCGAAGTGCTTTCCCGGATATTCCGTTTTGCTCATTTTATCTTGTCGAGGTCAACCTTTCGCAAATCCGGCAGGTCCGGCATGTAAAATACCGTAGGCTGAAATTGTGGAGTGGGCTTTAGCTCTTCGACGTCAATTTTCATGCTCCATTCACTCGAAGATATGAAAATTTTGGCAGGCACAGCTTCTGTTGTAATCCCAACCGGTGGATCGTAAGAAACACGCCCCTCGAACTCCTTGCTGCGTACCGACAGTCCTTCGAGCGCGAGCGGATTCCCCGACAACCGCCATTCGAAATAACCTTCACCACTGTTTGATATAAGCCTTAAAATGCCGGCCTCAGAGCGGCTTTTGACGTGATCGAACTGATCCGGCGGGATGGATGCGGCAAGTATGCGACGAAAGAGATCGACCGGCAGGCTGACCCCCAGAAACTCGTGGGCAAGGGTCTCAGCATGCTGCGCGGTGAAGATCACCTTTTCGGAAGGAATCAGAAGGGCCGGTCCAGTTTCATTGGATACAAAAAGTGCGGCAGTCTGGCCGAGCGGCGTGAATGTTTCGAACCTTACAAACTTGCGTCCTTTTACGAAAACAATAGCGCGAGAGCTGAATTTAGAGGTCTTGCTGTCAACCCTGAGCCGGAATTTGCACTGATAATCACGCCAGAAATCAGATCTTTTCCCTAGCGTAGCGAATTCGAAAGATGGAACAGGGGGGGCTGCGGATATCAGAGGAACTTTTCCGGCCGGAGGCAACGGGCCCGCGCAACCCGATAAAATAACAATAAGGACAAGGAGACAAAAAACCAGGCGGCTGGACCGCCGGTTAGGTTCGCCACTCAAACCTTCGGCGGCGGCAAGGCAAAAGTAAGGAGATACGACGTCTGCGTGCCACTCGATCAATTTTTTCTCCTCGCCCTCCGCGTCCTGGAGAATCCTGGTCCTTTATCTTATGGCGTCGAGCTTTGCCTTTATCTTTTCCGGTTCCGAGTGATTGAACTGGATCGCTTTCTGGTAGGCCTGGGTGGCCTTCACCTTCTTGCCAAGCTCCCGATAAACATCGCCGAGATGCTCCTGAATGACCGGATCTTCCGGCACATGCTTTACTGCCTCAAGCAGCGTATCCAGGGCCTTCTTGTGTTGCCCCATCTTGAAATATACCCACCCGAGGCTGTCCAGGATATATCCATCGCCGGGCGCAGCATCCAGAGCTTGAGTTATCATTTCCTTCGCGTTCGAAAGGTTTGTTCCCGTTTCAGCGTAGCTGTATCCTATGTAGTTAAGAGCATCGGCGTTCTTGGGCGCAATTGCCAGGATCTGGCGCATCGTCTCGACGGCCTGTTCTTTCTTACCTGCTTTGTCCATCACCATCCCCTTGCGGAAAAGCAATTCCGTATCGTTGGGCAGCTTTCCCAGTCCCCGATCAAGGGCTTTTATGGACTGTTCGTACTCGTTGGCCTCCTCGTACACCATTGCCAGATATAGATACAGGTCGCCTACCTCAGGGCTCCTGGCGATCGCCTCATTCATGACCTTCACGCCGGCGTCAAAATCTTTGAGTTTGGCAAAAACCAGGGCCAGGCGGCACTGGGCTGTATTCCACATCGGGCTTGCCTGCGAAATCAGGCGGAAATTGCGTATCGCCTGTTCATAATCGAGCTTTTCTTCGTACGTGGCCGCAAGGTAATAGAGGGCCTGATCGTAGCGTGGATCTTCTTTCAGCAGATAATTGAACTCTTTTATGGCCTCTTCGTATTTTTTTTGCTGCAAGTGGATTATCCCGATTTTGAGCCGGCTCTCAGGGTCCTTACGGTCAATCTTCAGCAACTGGTTAAACTGAAAGATCGCATCGTCGGCCCTGTCTTCACGCATGTACAGGTTACCCAGCCTGGTGCGGGCTTGCACACTGGCCGGATTTGCCGAGAGAATCTTATCATATGTCTTTTCAGCCTCGCCCGGACGGTCTGTTACTTCGTAAATATAGGCCAGATCGAGAAGCCCATTCTCAAAACCAGGCTCCGAGGCGAGCAGGTCTCTCAGTATCTGCTCCGCCTGCTTGTAGTATTCCATATCCAGGAAAATCCGCGCCTTGTAATATTGGGACATGGGATTGTCGGGGACCACCTCTTTGAGTTGATCGAAAACCTCAACTGCCTCGTTGAAATGCTTTTCCTGCGCATACAAGGCGCCGAGCAGCAAATAGGCGTCCTCTTCGGCGGGATTAATCTCTATGGCCCGTTTGTACGCAGCGATGGCCTGCTCAATCTGCCCTTTGCTTGAGTAGAGCTCACCCAGCAGCAGGTAAGAGGGTTCGTGATCAGGGGCAAACCTGATGGACTGTTCGACAAGTTTGAGCGCAGAGTCGATTTTGCCCTGACGCAGATAGATCAGTGCGAGTTCGGAAAGCAGTGTCGGAGACTGCGGATCGGCTTGCAGGGCCTTGTCATAAGCTTCTATTGCCTTATCGAACTGCTTTTCGCTAACATATCTCTGCGCGGCCAGGTAGTCATAATAGCTTTCAGCCCGTACGCCGCCAGCATTCGGCGGGGCAGATCCGGGCTGTCCCGCCTTGGTCAGCGATTGAGTACAACCGGAGACAACAAATAATAGACTAAAGAGCAGAGAGGAGTACCTCATTAAAAAACTGATCCTTCTATTGAAGCGGACGGAAAAAAAACTTAGAGTACAGCCTTTGACAATTAACATGATTTCAGTTTTTCAGTCAATGAATTCCCCTTCTTAGCGGGGCGAAACGTCAATTGAACATGTTGCCGGGGAATTTTCAAGCATGATAAAAGATGAATATCCCAAGCTCCGGGATGGACTCGAAGGCCATACAGTCGAGCATTCCGGAAAAAAAATGTTGCTTCTCAGGGACCGGACCGGCTTTACGCCACAAAGCCTGATCTTTTCTCCCCCCGTGGTCTCGATTTTAGTCGAGATGAACGGCAGCAATTCCTTAAGAGACCTGCAGGCCAATTTCATGAGGCAAACGGGTCAGCTGCTCCATATCGACGAGTTGAAAAATCTGGTTGAAACCCTTGATGAAAATCTCTTCCTTGATAATGATCGGTTCCGAAGCTTCGCGGCAAAAGAAATTTCCGAATTTCTTGGCAGCCCCGTACGAAAAATGCGCTACGCCGGGATAAGCTACCCGGAAAACCCGGCAGAGCTTAGGGCAAAACTCCATTCTTTTTTCGACCCCGAAAGTGGCGGACCGGGATTTCCGGCCGGCAGGACGCCCGCCACGCCGGCAAGGCCGTTGGCCTTGTGGCGCCGCATATCGACCTTAACGCCGGTGGGGCCTGTTTCGCACACACCTATAAGGCGGCCTCCGAGGCTGAGTGCCCTCAAACCTGGATAGTGCTTGGAACCGGGCATGAATTCGTCCAAAATTGCTTCGCGTTGACTGTCAAGGACTTCGAAACACCGCTGGGCGTGGTCACCTGTGATACTGAAATCTGCGATGAACTGCTGCGCCGCACGCCCTTCGACATCCGTGCAAGCGAATATAATCACCGCACAGAGCATACGATAGAATTTCAGGCGGTATTTCTTTCTTACCTCCAGCCACAGGCGCGCATAGTTCCCATTTTATGCTCTTTTGGACACGAGCAATGGGACTCATACAAAAATCTCGTAGACAACTTCGCCCGGAACCTGGCAGAACTCGTTTTCGAGGAAAACCGTTCGGTAGGGCTTATTGCAAGCGTCGATCTTGCTCACATCGGTCCGCGCTATGGGGACGGCTACAAACCTGGCCAGGGAACTATAAAGGAGAATCTTTCAGCGGATGCATCTCTTTTGAAACTGCTCGAACAATGCCGCGCGGACGATTTCATCGACCAGATCAATCGGGACGAAAACAGTAGAAAGATATGCGGCGCCGCACCCCTTTACACGATGGCAAAGGCCCTCCAGGGGCGAGTTCATGGAAATACCCTGAGCCATTCTCATGCGATTGTGGATGAACAGGGCTCTTTTGTAACTTTTGCAAGCATGGCTTTTTTTTATCACTATGAAAAAAAATAGTGAACTGACCGTTGCAGTTGAAACACTGGGCTGCAAGGTAAACCAGTATGAAACTTCTTATTTCCTTCAAGTTCTGGAGCAGGCAGGCTACAGGCTGGCGCCTTTTAAAGACCGTGCGGACATCTATGTGGTGCATAGTTGCGCTGTTACGGCCAAAGCTGGATTTCAGACCAGGCAGTTACTCAGAAGGGCCCGGCGCGCCAATCCGGAAGCGATGGTGGTGGTCGCTGGCTGCTACGCTCAATTGGAGGCGGAACGGATAGCAGACGAGGGGCTGGCGACTCACATTCTGGGGAACCGGGAAAATTCGACCTTCTGCAATGGTTAAACCAGCCCGGCAGCTTCGATCACCCATGCCTGGGTCTCGCACCGCCCGCCCCGTTCCTGCTCCGAATTTGAAATTCTGCCCATATCCCGTATGCATTCGGGCCGAACAAGGGCCATGCTCAAAATTCAGGACGGGTGCGATTCCTTCTGCTCCTACTGTGTGGTGCCGCACGTGCGCGGAAAAAGCCGCAGCCTGCCTGCCGGCCTGGTCCAGGCCCAGGTGGGCCAACTGATCGATGCCGGATACCTGGAAATCGTTCTTACCGGAATCCATCTTGGCAAGCGGGGCAAGGACCTCGATCCCCCTCTCAGCTTGTCGCATTTGCTCGAAAAGATTGCTTCGGGCGGCGCCCGGCACGCCTCCGGCTCAGTTCGCTGGAGCCAGAGGAATTTGGACCCGATCTGCTCAACATAATTTCGTCAGCCCCCTGGATTTGCCGTCACTTCCATGTTCCCCTGCAAAGCGCCGACCCGGAAATCCTGGCCCGAATGCACAGGTCCTATAGCCCTCAATATTACGCTGAACTCGTCGCAAAGATCCATTCCGATTTCCCCGAAGCGGCAATCGGCGCCGACGTGCTGACCGGATTTCCCGGCGAGAGCGAAAAACAGTTTGAAAATACCTTCAAGTTCATCGAGGGTCTGCCGCTGAGCTACCTTCACGTGTTTCCCTTTTCCCCCCGTCCGGGCGTTCCCGCTGCCGGGTTTTCCGGCCGAATACACGCAACCCCTCAGAAGCGTTGCTCGGATTTACTAACCCCGTCGGACCTGAAGGAGGACAAATTGAATCAGGTCAACAACTTAGCTGTTCCACGATCACCAGGCCGTAAACCCCTCAAGTATGACCCTAGCTATTTAGTAGCGCCGGTTGGCGCACAATAGCATCAAGTCAATAGGTTTATTTCCCTTTGACACTATATTAGACGCTAGAAACGTGAATTTTACCCACTTTTTCGGAAAATATTTTGTCTTAGCAATACGTAACGGTCCAGGCGGTCACACAT
>CAVRZU010000002.1:0-17541 GCA_963725365.1 uncultured delta proteobacterium
GTCTATCCCGCTCTTCGGCCTGTTTGCTCTCATGCTGGGACTTGCAGGCGTCTACCTGGCGCAGATCAAGATTCAAGTGCCGCCGGCTGGACAGACCCCTCCGCATTGGACACCTCTTGTGTCAGACCTCCTCTACAAAAGACACGCAGCAGAGATACTCCTTGATCTCGTGCTCATTATAACCTGTTTCTACGCAGCTTACCTCCTGCGATTCGGCGGAGTTCTAGCCGAGCCGGCAAAGGCCGCAATGCTCCGTTCAATCCCGATTATTGTACCTGCGTGCTTTCTTGTGTTTTATGCTGGTGGCATCTACAGGGGACAGTGGCGCCTGATTTCGGTGGCCGATATGCCGCGATTCGCGATTAGCGCTGCGGTCGCAAGTCTTCTGAGCTTGGCGGTGCTGACGCTTTTAACCCGGTTCGAAGGCGGGCATTCGCACAGCGCATTTATTATTTTTGGGCTGCTGATCTTTATGACACAACTCGGATCACGCTTGAGTTTTCAGCTGTTTGACCACATTTTGGTCCCATCGGGTCCTAACACAGCGGGATCGAAGTTCAAGCCCATACTGATCTATGGAGCCGGGAAAGCAGGCAAACTCCTTTGCGAGGAAATACTTTATAATTCAGCCCTGAAGGAGTATGTGGTCGTTGGATTTATCGACGATAATACAAATCTGGTTGGTCGCACGCTATGTGGTATAGCGGTGCTGGATAGTTCTAATTGGCTGGGGAAAAAATCGGACTGCTTGCCTGAGGTCTGGATATCGTCAAGATCGATTGAAGATAAACATGTGACAGCTATGCTGAAGAAGTGGGAAGCTCCCATTATTGTCAAACGGATGCAACTCACTGTTGAGCCAATGCCGTCGATTTGCAAATCTGAAAAAGACGCCCTGCAGGATGCAATCCCAAGAAATGTCGATGGATTCATACCAAGCCCTTCTGTCTTGGCGGAATGACGGAGATATCAATAATGAGAAGTGAACTGGAAATTGCACGGATAGGAAGGGCGCCCGTTTCTCGTCATGCCAGGACTTGTCCGGCATGTGGAGTTAGTGAATTGAGACGCGTAAAGCACGAGGCGTGGGCAGCCTGGATTCCCCTTTCGAAATTCTATAGCTGTTCGAAATGCAAGACCAATTTCTTGCGCCTTTTCAACTACTTCCAGATAAAAGTAAAAACAACCGGCGGCAGCTCGAAGAACAGAAATAGAGAATATATGATAGTCGGTTTTGCGATAGCTGTGACTATCTACGTTTGTTATCGAATTGTAGCAAGCCTGTATGACGCTGCCCCGAATACCATGGGTTAGGGGTGAAGGGTTAGGGGTAATGGGCAATACGAAAAGAACAGGTGCGGGACCAAGGGTCCGGGGCCACCGGCATACCCCTCACCCCTCACCCCTAACCACTCACCAGCGCGCTTCGCGCTTCCTGGTCTATTGGCCGATTTTGACTTTACCGCTGATCCTTGGGAGCGCCAGGTCCTTCTTGTGGAGCTTTATAGCCGCCGTTTTCCTGGCGGGGTTTGCGCTCTTAATCCTGGCTTCCAGGGAAGGCGCCAACTGCCTGACCGGCTTTAAGAAGTCTTCTCTGGTTCTGCTCCCGATTATTCTCTATCCTTTCCTCCAAACAATTCCTCTGCCTCTGCCTCTGCTGTCTGTTATCAGTCCGCAGAGGGCCGCATGGCTGCAAAGGTCCTTAGAAGCGACGGGCTGGTCACACTGGTGGGCGAGCCTTTCCTACGTGCCGCTCGATACTTTTATGAGCGGGTTATGGATACTGACTCTTGCCCTGTTTGCACTGGTTCTCCACCGCTCGCTGCGCGACGGTACAATAGAGGTTAGCAGGCTCCTGGTTGTTCTTTTCATATTAGCCGGTCTCGAAGCATTCTATGGTATTCTCCAGGTACTCGTCCCTTCGATAGGGCTCGGGTTTAGCGATGGCGCCACCGGGACTTTTGCAAACCGGGATCATTACGCAGCTTTTCTGGGAATGATCTGGCCACTGCAATTGGCGCAATGCACTGGTCAGGGGTTAGGGGTCAGGAGTCAGGAGGTCAGGTGGGAAAAACAGATTTTTTTCTTGTTTCTCACCGGAATCGTGCTTTTGGGTCTCATTTTATCCAAATCGCGGGGCGGGATAATCGGCCTCGCCATAGGCATGACTGTCCTGGTTTTTCTTGGTGGAAAACGCAGCAGGCCGATAATACTCGTTCTCATTGGCTGCTGGATAATGATTCTGGCTTACGGCTCGATTATAGGTTTCGAAGAAATTGTTAAACGTTTTGCCGAAATTGCACACGATGCCCCGGTCAGACTCAAGATCTGGCGATTCACCTGGAGACTCATTTGCGACCACTGGTTATCGGGGACAGGGGCCGGGACCTATTCACCCGTTGTCTTTCTTTACCAGCTCTTCGATACCGACCTATTGCAGGTTGGACATGCGCATAGCGATTACCTCGAAATCGCGTCGGAATGGGGTTTACCGCTAAGTCTGTTCATCTTTTTCCTGGTTTGGGGCTATTGGCTTCTCACGGCATGGCGGGTTGCGAGAAAGGACCCGGAAAAAGAGGGCCCGGCGGAAACCGCAGAAAAACTCATTCGGGTCGGAGCACTCGCCGGAAGCGCCGCATTCCTTTCGCATATATGGGTGGAATTCAACTGGCAAATCCCTGCAAATCAGCTCTATTTTATTATACTGCTGGTCCTTATGAGTTCCACTGAATCGAGCCAATAATCGCCGGAAATCTTGTTGTCCAGTTTAAGACTCTCATTCCTTTGAACATGCAGCACAATGGCTTCACAGCCGGCGGGGGTTTCAAATTCCACCTTCTCCTCCTTCCATGGAGAATCTCCCAACGCCCGCTCACTGACAATGCCCGGCATCCCCTCTTTGTATCCGTTGACCGACAGGAATACTCCCTGGTCGGTTGTGATGCCGCTGCTTTTCTGCATGTAACGCAGGAGGTAGGAGGTTTCCGGCTTAACGGGGATGATCTGGGAAGCAAAATCGCAATTAAGATTGCCGGAACCCTTGAAATGGATATGCAAGCAGGAGTTCCCCCGGCATGGCGAACCGGTCCCGCGCTCAACGAGCACATCCGGATCGATTTTGAATCTCCATCCGAAAGCCCGGTTGAGAGGTCCTCTCTCAAAGCGCCCATCATCGATGAGCGCAGAGTCCTTTTTTCTCCAAAGGCGCCAAACG
The DNA here is from genome assembly GCA_963725365.1 of uncultured delta proteobacterium. GTDB lineage: Bacteria > Desulfobacterota > Syntrophobacteria > Syntrophobacterales > Syntrophobacteraceae > SbD1. The sequence goes on from CAVRZU010000002.1 coordinate 3,215, forward strand.
GCCTTAGCCTCTTTGAGCCGATTATTGGAGATCAGAAAATCGCATAAGCGAAGCTGGTCGTTTTCTTCCCGAAGTGAGCCTTCGTTTTCCATAACTTCGAAGAGGGCGACGGCCGCATCGACCTGCCGGCTGTCCATGAGCGCACTTAAAAACACAGGGCGGTTGTAGGAGACAACATGAGGCACCACCTCGCCCCACCCTCCCCAAAACTTCGATGCGAGCAGGCTCGCATCTGTGGTGCGGTGCGGAAGATATGAGAGAATATAGTTATAGCATTTCTCAAAGGAAGGCTCGTCGTGAAGATCGTAGGCAAAGAGCAATTCCTGCCATTTCCAGGTGCTGATCGAAGCAAGAGTTGGGGAAATAATGTTCAGTGTCCTGCGGGCTGCGTCGAGTTGTCCGTCTGCGATCTGGGTCCGGGCCAGCCCGACCCATGCGTCTACAAAGGATGGCCCCGCAAAGATCGCCTCCCTGTAGGATTCCGCAGCCCCGGGAAGGTCGTGGGCGAGGTACCTGGAATGGCCGTTTAAAATCATGGCTTCCGGAAAAAAGCGGGCGGAGACGTCTCCCAGGCGGTTTTGTCCGGAAAGCTTATACGTAGCAATTGAATACCAAAGAAGACCGCCCGACACGGCCAGCAAGGCGATTGCGAATACTTTTCTTGAAAGCGGGACCAATTGAGACCCTCCTTCGGTCAAATGAAAAACAACTTCAACCGTACTCACGATTTGTACGAACGTGAATCCGTTTCTATCTATATATCCACAGGTTGTGTCCAGGAAAAGGCTAATGTTTCAAAGGGTTGTGGTTTTTAATTGGGGCAGTTGTGCATTGTGCCCTTTATTAAGAGAAACAAAGGAGAAAGAATGAAGAAGCGTCGATTTGCAGCTTGGAGTTTACTTACGGTTTTTTTGGCTTCTTTGCCGGGTATCGCCGGAGCGGTTATATCCCCGGTGGGTGGCGTTAGCTTGAGTCCCGGCGCACAAGCCAAGTACACAATGGGGGACGGAGGCCACCAAATGAGCATCGACTCCGGCAAGGTGGATTATACGTTGAAAAAGGGTGCACATTACACATTCACGCACGGCGCCAGAACGTACCAGGTCACTGCCGATAGCGATGTGACGGGCTCTGTGACGGTCAATGGCGATGTACTCTCGTTTGTCAACAGCGCTGGTCGATTGATCGTGACGCCGTTTGCCGGTGGAATTGCGGCTGCGCCGTTGACGATCGCCCCTACGGCAGCGATCAGCACGAGTGCGCTTGCGTTAGGCGCCGGAATCGCAGCAGCAGCGGGCGCCGACGCGGCGGGCCTTGCAGCGGGCCATGGCGGATCGACCCCTCCGGTCAGTCCTCAATAGTTCTTGCTGATATCGATTAATCTTTTCATAAATGCAATATCCAGGGGGAGGCGTCTCCAGGCAAAAGACGACGCCTGCCTGACTTATGGAGTCGAGAAATGAAATCGCATGCCAGGCATTTTCATCTATATTGGGCCGTTTTCTTTTTTGCCGGTTCTTTGTCCGGATGTGGCGGCAAGAGCCCCGAACCCAATGCAACGCTGGAACAGGTTACAGCCCGGGAAAGTGTGGCCAAGCAGGACGTAAAAGCGATAAACGAAAGGCTTTTTGCTTCCGTAAAAAGCGCTCCCACTCTCAAGGATTATGTTCTTGGCGAAGGCGACCTGCTCCAGGTCTCGGTGTTCGAGACTCAGGACCTTAAGACTCAAGGAAGGATCGGAGCGCGTGGTTTCATATCTCTTCCCCTCGTCGGAGCCGTTCAGGTCGCAGGCATTACAACACAGGAAGCAGAACAAAAAATAGAGGGGCTTTACAAGGCCAAATATTTGCAGAACCCTCACGTCAATATCTTCGTCCAGGAACAGGTGTCCGGGAAAATTACACTTATGGGGGCATTCAAAAAAACCGGCACCTTCCCTTATCTCGCGCGTCAGAACCTGTTCGAAGCGATGGCGCTGGGAGAGGGGTTGACCGATACCGCAGGCAAAATGGTCCAGGTCCGAAGGGGAGCGCGTGATAGCGACAAGCCTTCGACGTCCGTTATCGATCTGGAATCACTGGCCAAAGGGGGAGGAGAAGAACTTAATATTGAAATCAAGCCCGGAGATGTGATTTATGTCCCTGATGCCGGGATGATCTACGTGGACGGTGCGGTGCGCAAGCCGGGGAACTACCCGATAAAGCAAAAAATGAATATCTCCGCAGCTATTATCGCAGCAGGCGGTTTAAAGCCCATAGCGGATCAAACCGTCACGCTGGTCAGGTCCAGGGGAGACGGCCAAAAACCCGACATCGTCAAGTTTAGCTTAGATGATCTTCGGGCAAACGCCAGCAATATTGAGGTCAAGGATAGCGACATAGTCTTCGTAGGGACAAATAAGGCATTGGCGTTTTTTTCCAGTATTACTTTATACGGACCTTTTGGTGGCGGTGGAATTAACCTCCAGAATCAATAGTAAGTGCAACATCCGGAAACTCCGGATGTTGCACTTACAGTTTCCAATTCAGAAAGAAGGCATTTTTCGGCATGGCAAGGAAATCGAGGGCTTGCGCGGAGGCGTACATGGGTACGCCGCACAAGCAAACCCGAAGATTGACGCCGCCAGGACGGAAAAGGACCCTTTCCGGATTGAAACTCGTTAGTTTCCACCCGGAGTCACTCAGTGATAGACATTCATTGCCATATACTTCCGGGTTTGGATGACGGAGCCCGGGACTGGGCTCAGAGCCTGGAAATGGCACAAGTTGCCGAAATGGACGGGATATCGGGGATCGTATGCACTCCCCATTATTCGCCCGTCTTTCCGGGAAGCGGCCGCAATGCGGTCATGGCCCTGGTTGAACAGCTCCGAACGAAACTCCGGGAGGCAGAAATCCGGCTTGCACTCTATCCCGGTTGCGAGTTGGCCATAGACCCGAACATTGCCGGAAAAATCGAATCGGGCGACTTGCTATCGATCAATGATACCAGGAAGATCGCCCTGGTTGAATTGCCGGAGGTGATTCCTCCAAATCTTGACAGGTTTTTCTGGACGATGCAGGCGAAAGGCATAGACACTGTTCTGGCTCACCCCGAAAGAAACCGGTCGCTTATACAAAATCCATCCCTGCTGTTGGAATGGATTAATGCCGGAGTGATGGTCCAGATAACGGGATCGAGCCTCTTGGGTCATTTCGGTAAAGAAATCCGGGATTTTTCCTTGAAACTGCTCCGGCATCGGATGGTTCACTTGGTGGCATCCGACTCTCACGGTCACACCATGAGGAGGCCTATGCTTTCGAAGGCGCGCGCAATCACCGAAGCCACTGCAGGCCCGGAACAGGCGCGCAGGATCTTTGATGAATATCCGGCGCAGATTTTAAGAGGAGAGGTTCCGAACCTACCACCACCCATTCCAATCGAAAAGAAACCAACTCTTTTCAGGCGTATTTTCCACTTGTGACCGACGGACGAACCACAAAAAGGAAAGGCGGCCCTCTTCGGGCCGCCTTTCCTTTTTCCGACCATGGAAACCCGGCACGCAATCAAAGAATCCACCATAGAGAAGCAGAGAGCACAGAGAAGACCGGAATTCAACAAGATCAAAAGGGGTTGCAGGACCTAATCATTGTAAACCCTGTCTTACGAAGCTTTTTATCTGTGAAACCAACATCGAGTTTCTTGAAAATTTGTCAAGATTTCCTTTGCCGCCGTCGAAGGCAGACGGAGAACTCGGCTGACGGTCCCACCGCCCTGTGCCCTCTGCGTCTCCGTGGTGAGAATTTTTTGTCCGTGCGCCTGTGTGGTGAGCGATTACCTTCTTTCCATTTGGTCGATCACAACGCCTCCAACTGCTCCAGCCGCCGCGCCCGCGGCAACCCCTACAAGCAGGGGCGCTCCTATGACCGCAGCCGCACCAAGGCCCGCAACCGAACCGATCGCTCCACCGCTCAATGCCCGCTGGTCTGTTGAGTTCATACCCGCACAGCCACAGACACCGCAAATCATAGCCACAATCACTAACCACTTTAGTACCCACATATTGCACCCCCTCCTTTTATACCCGGGTTCAAAGCGGGCGGGTATAACGCCCGATTTGAACCCAACTCCCTATCAGAACCCCCAATATCCAAAATATTTCCCCCCCCAAGGTACTGAAAGAGCCTGGACGAACCCGATCGCGCCCTCCGCCGGAATCACGTTGAGTAGTGGCCCATCAAGACCGACGGGCTTAACTCATCGACATTGTCCCCCCCCGGGTAATGCCGGCGCGGCTTCTTCAGCTTTATGCCGCCGGAGCTCTTTCCTCCGCTCTAATTGCGAATCGGGTCGAGTTGTTTATAAGACGTTTCAACTCCCTCAGCTCGAATGGTTTTTCCATAAAACTGAAGACCCCCATGCTTATGGCCTCCCGCCTCAGGCGCGTTTCCAGATTTCCGCTCATCAGTATGAAAGGGAGTTCCGGGTATCTTTCCGACACCCACCGAAACAGATCCAGACCGGATTCGCCCGGCATGTGGAAATCCGAGATGACCAGATCATAATTGAAATGGGCCAGGCGTTTGCGCGCATGAGCGGCGCTGTCAGCCAAATGGAACACAATCCCGTTTGAATCGAGGTATTCCCCGATAATAAAAAGCAGGTCTTCGTCGTCATCTACCAGCAATACTCTGTGCATATCAGTTCCTTTAGCCAAACCCCCTGTTTTCAATTAGAAAACAGGGGCCAGCCTGTTCCATCCTTCTAACAGTACGTACAACAGATATACTACAACGGACATGAAGGTCAGGTTATCGATAAGGGTCATTGGCATGGTCGCTCCTTTTGAAGGTTTGGTCCTCTACCGAGGAATGATTCCGTTTTTCCACAAACCCTGCTGTAATGTTGTTCGAACACGCAGACTATAATGCATTGACTGTGCCAAAGCCCAGAACAGCGCACTGGTGGCCGTTTTATTACGCCTGACATGCATTGATTTGTAGTGTTTTGACTGCACTGCGAATGTAATTAAGGACAGGTGTGAGAAGGGAACTGTCTTAAGTTTTAAGGGCCTGTATTGCCTTTAAAGTCTGAAGGATTGATACCGTATTTATGCATCATTTTATAGAATTCGGCTCGATACCTGCCAGCCAGGACGGCTGCCCGGGAGACGTTTCCACAGGTTTCCGTGAGCACTTGTGTCAGGTAGGCCCTGTCATGTTCCTCTCTTGCTTCATCGAGCAGCATCAGCTTCTTTTGCACGGGGGTTTCCACACCTCCAAGGAACAGGGACTCAGGTTTTATCTCGGTTTGGGTCGAAAGGGCCACGGCCCTCTCCACTACATTGGCGAGTTCGCGAACGTTTCCCGGCCAACTGTGCAGCATCAACATCTGCATGACCTCGGGCGAAAAGCCCTGAATGCTCTTGTTCATCTCTCGGTTGAAATGCTGGAGGAAATGAGCAGCCAGAAGCGGCACATCTTCTATTCTTTCGCGCAGGGGTGGCAGGTTGATAGGTATTACATGAATGCGATAGTATAAATCCTCCCGGAACTTGCCCTCCTGAATAGCTTTCCAAAGATCGCGATTTGTAGCGGTAACCAGGCGGAAATCAATCTTCACCGGCTTAGTCCCGCCCACCGGATAGAATTCGCGGTCCTGGAAGACCCGCAAAAGCTTGACCTGGAGCGCAGGAGAGAGTTCGGCAACCTCATCCATAAAGAGCGTGCCGCCGTCAGCCATTTGGAACAGACCCTTTTTCGTCCCATCGGCACTGGTGAACGCCCCTTTCATATGGCCGAAGAGTTCGCTTTCCAGGAGTCCTTCAGGAATAGCACCGCAATTAATGGCTATAAAGGGGCCTTTCTCGCGAGGACTGCTCACGTGAATTGCCTTGGCCATCAGTTCCTTGCCGGTGCCGCTCTCTCCATAGAGGCAAACCGTTGAATCCGTGGAAGCGACCTGGGCCACCTGGTTCAAAATATGCTGCATTTTCGAACTGGAGGCAATGATGTTATCAAAACGGTATCTCTGCTTGACCATATGCTGGAGCCGGTCCACCTCCACCTTCAAGCGGCCGACTTCAAGTGCTTTTTCGAGCCGGTACAACAGATCCTTGGCCTCGAAAGGTTTTGTCAGGAAGTCGTAGGCCCCCTTCTTGGTAGCTTCCACTGCGCGCTCGATGGTTCCATAAGCGGTGAGAATGATTACCGGAAGATATGGCTGGATTTTCAAAAGCTGTTCCATCAGGTCTATGCCGTCCGTATCCCCCAGCTTCAAATCGAGGACAGCCGCACTGAATATGCTCTCATTTGCGCAGCCAAGCGCTTCCTCGCCCCCGGCGGCAACGCAGACCTGGTATTTGGCCGATTCCAGACGCGCCTTCATCAGAGTGAGCAAACCAGGATCGTCATCAACTGCAAGGATTTTTTCTTTAGCCATCAACGCCTCGTATCATTTCAGAAGTCCACGTTCTTTTTCTTCCATTTCGATGTCTATCTGCCGCGAGCGTTCGAGTAATTTGCTCAGTTTTTCAATGATCTCGTTTCTGGACCTGATCTCGTCTTCCATTCGCTGCCGGTCCGCTTCCCAGTCCCTTTCCTGGACATCCTCGACCAATTTGACCGAATCCTCCGGCGCCTCCGGCGGTTCCGAAGCCTCTTTCACCTTGTTGTCCTCGCGTTTCAAACGCTTCCCGTTGCTCTTTTTCATGCTTTTTTCAATGAGATCTTTCCAGACCATGGCTTGAGCGGTCAACTCGCCATCGGGCACGGCCGTGATAAGATCCTGGATGTACTTCAGGCCCAGCCGGGGATTATAATAAGGGCTCTTCGGATAGCAATGAACGAAGCTGAGGTTGAAAAGCGCCTCTGCGCACTTATCAGGGTCCTGGCAGGATTTGAGCACCTCAGAGTTTTCCACGAAAAAGCTTTCGTAGTCGCCCGATTGGATTACGGTCTGGGGAGGAAATACGGGCGGCGCAGGCGGGGGCGCTTGCTGAACCGGCTGAATATTGGAGGCGGCGCACCCCGATACAAAAATGAGGATAAAGAAAACGGCTGCGCCGCAAATATTTCTCGCTATGCTATTCATTGACGGCCAACTTTGATAAGGGTTGCTCATTGGAATCCATTTCGGTCCTGGTAGGTAAAACGAAATGAAAGGTCGATCCGCGCCCAATTTCACTTTCGGCCCAGATTCTTCCTTTATGCGCCTCAACTATATGCCTGGCGATTGCAAGGCCAAGACCGGTTCCCTGCTGTCCCCTGGGCTTTTGATTCCTGCTTTGGTAGAAGTGTTTGAAAATATTCTGGGCCTCTCCGGCCGCAATACCGGGGCCATCATCCGAGACCATTATTTCAACGGCAGTGCAACGCATGTGATTGAACCCCACGGGCAAGGCCCCCACCCGGACTTCGCCGCCAACCGGAGAAAACTTCAATGCATTGCTCAAAAGATTGTTCAGGACCTGTTGAATCCTCCGCTCATCGGCCAGAAACATCGGGATCGACCCGGCTATGTTCAAGCGCAATTTAATTTCCCCTTTGCGCGCGATCAGATCCACGGCCTCTACCGATTTTTCAATAAGGGCTCTTCAAGTCGCACATGGTGAACTCATAGTCCATCATCTCCGCCTCCATCTTTGACAGATCGAGGATCGATGAAATGCTTTGGAAAAGCCGCTGGCTATGATTTCGGACTACCTCCAGTATTTCGCGCTGGCCTTTGGTGAGCGGCCCGGATATACCCTCGAGCAATAGCGCAGTTCCTTCCCGTATGGCCGTTAGAGGGGTGCGCAATTCATGGGAAACATGCGCGGTAAAATCCGCCTTCAGACGGTCCAGATGCTCGAGTTCCACCGCCATCCGATTGAATGATCCCGCCAGCTCGACGACCTCCGTGGGGCCTTCGCCCTGGGCCGTGCGGAAAAATTCGCCCCGCCCTATACGGCGCATTTCTCTTGCCAGACCCTTTAGCGGGCGGCTGATCCCTCGTGCGTGCATGTAAGCCATGATACAGGCGCCTGCGATTCCGAACAGCGTCAGCCAGAACATCACCTCGGCCGCCGAGGCCGCCTGGTCTCTTGCCAAAGCCGTCTTGTGCGAGGCTGCCTGGTCCCGAAGCCGAATAAGCTCATTGGCCCTCTGTATTATACCCTCTCCAAGACTGGCTCTGGCCGCATCAGAACCCTTCTCGCCAAAATTGATCAGGTCCGTCTCCTGTTCATAACTATCATGGAGAGATTCGATCTCGCTTACAAGATTTCTTTCGCGCTCCGAATCAATAGCGTAACTGATCTTGCCAATAGCATCGTTAAAATCATTTTTGTTGTTTTCATATTCATCCCGAAAAGATAGGTCCCGCATCAGCAGATATTTTTCAGCATTTCGCATCTCGGCAAGAAAGGACTTCTGAAGCCTTTTCTCCTCATTGATGCAGGCCGCGTCAAGCGTCAAGGCGTCAGTATTGAGTTGGGAAACCAGGCGGAGTTTTCCAACCGCAAAAAGGCTTATGATCAGGATGAGCAATATAAGGGTGCTTTGGGCAATCATCACGCGCGCAAAGATTGTCAACTTCATTTTTTTTCCCCAGCGAGCCTTAGGGGCGCCATCGGCAACATCTCCCGTATCGATTATCACCTAGGAATTGGTCTCCAACCATAATCAAGTTCCCGCTCTATGTCAATAGATTGCCGCTGGCTGCCGACAGTGGTCGTCCATCCGGAAAATCAAACCGGATATAATGATCTCTTTCTACCCCTAAAACCTGGAGATTTGATATGAAAAAGAAGGAAATGGTCTTCCGGAAAGTATACCTGCCATAACCATGCCACTACGGTGAAGGCAGAAGCAAAAAGTGAAGACAGACGGCCAAAAGGTTATGCGCGGTGCGGGTGAATTTTTTTCGTCTTTTTAACTTTTACCTTTTTACTCTTTACTTTTACCTTGCCGCGTACGCGGCTGCCCTGTAGTCATTGGCCTGCTCAGTGTAGGCAAAAGCCTGCATTGACTGCGTTCCTCAAAACGTGCTTTATACCAGGTTGCGTTTAAGAGCGGGCGGGGATAAACGCCGCTCCTACGGCGCCGGCACACGGTTCTTTTGCAGGGGAGGGCTTTATGCCCTCCCGAAGCACCCGATTTGGACTCAACTCGGTATTAAGAGCATTCTAAGGTGGAAAATGGCCGAACCCAAATTGATCTACAAATGCCAGCAGTGCGGCTATATCAGCCCGAAATGGATGGGCAAATGTCCCGAATGTGATATTTGGCACAGCTTCTCCGAGGAGGTTGCGGCCGCCGGGTCGAGGAAATTATCCCTCAGACCGGCTAAGGCGCTTTCGGCCCATCCGCTCAGACTCGATGAAATCGAGTCCGAGGGCGAACCCCGCCACCATACCGGCCTGGCCGAGTGGGACAGGGTGCTCGGGGGGGGCCTGACAAAGGGATCTATTGTTTTGCTTGCAGGAGACCCGGGCATCGGAAAATCCACTCTCCTTCTTCAAGCCCTTTCAAGGATGGCCGGCAACGGCGCCGTTCTCTATGTTTCAGCCGAAGAGAGCCCCCAGCAGTTGAAATCCCGCGCTCAGAGGCTGGGGATCTGCTCCCCGACCTGTTCATCTATTCCGAAACATCGCTGGAGGCCGTGCTTGACGAAATTGACAAGCGCCCTCCGCTGGTCCTGGCCGTGGATTCCATTCAGACCATGTATTCCAGGGTCCTCGACGTTGCGCCGGGGTCAATCAGCCAGGTGCGGGAATGCGCATCGAGGCTCATGAGGGCGGCCAAAGAAACCGGGATAGGGGTTTTTATTATCGGCCATGTTACAAAGGAGGGCGCTATCGCCGGTCCAAGGGCGCTCGAGCACCTGGTCGATACGGTTTTATATCTTGAAGGAGACAGGACTCACACTTTCCGGCTGCTACGGGCGGTGAAAAACCGATACGGCTCGACAAACGAAGTCGGGGTTTTCGAAATGAAGGAAAACGGCCTCGAAGAGGTCCCAAACCCTTCCCAGTTGCTTTTGGCCGAGCGCCCCAAAGGGGTCTCCGGCTCCGTTGTGGCCTGTTGCGTCGAGGGCACGCGCCCGATTCTCGTCGAACTTCAGGCGCTTGTAAGTTCGACTGGTTGGGTGCAGCCGCGCCGCACCAGCATGGGAGTTGACACCAACAGGCTCTCTCTTTTGCTTGCGGTGCTGGAGAAAAAACTCGGCTTCAACTTTGCACAGCAGGACGTATTCGTAAATGTGGCAGGCGGAGTGCGGCTGGTTGAGCCCGCCGTCAACCTGGCGCTGACCACGGCCCTCATCAGCAGCTACCTCGACAAGCCTCTTCCCCGGGACATCGTGGTATGGGGCGAGGTCGGACTTGCCGGTGAAGTGAGGGGAGTCGGCCACAGCGATCTCCGGGCGGCGGAGGCCTTCAAGCTGGGATTTAACGCTTGTCTGATGCCGGGGAGCAATTCCGACCGGCTTTCCCGGGAAATGGATTCGCGCTGCATAGGAGTGCGCTCCCTTCAGGATGTGCTTCAGACAGTTTTTGAACGAAAACCTTTCGAAGACAAAAGTCAGAATGCTTAAGACCTGTAAATTCTGCCGGATCATTTCGGGCGATCCACCCGCCTCTATCGTGCTCGATGATGAATACTGCCTTGCTTTCCTGGACATCCGGCCGCTCTTTCACGGCCACTGCCTGCTCGTCCCGAAGAGCCATTACGAGACGCTCACGGATCTGCCGCAATCGCTTATCGAGCCGCTTTTTTCCGACTCGAAGCTTCTTTGCCGCGCCGTCGAAGAAAGCATGGGCGCAGACGGAACGTTTGTGGCGATCAATAATAAGATCAGCCAGAGTGTTCCCCACCTTCACGTCCACGTGGTCCCCAGAAGAAGGAAAGACGGTCTTAAAGGATTTTTCTGGCCAAGATACCCGTACACGGGCGAAGAACAAATGGCCGAGGTCGCCCAGCGGATCCGAGCCGCTGTTGAGCGGCTTCGTTAGTCGTCAGTGGTCAGACTGCATATCAAGATGGGTGCAGCGAAGCAAAACCCATCGCCTTAATCCCCCCGCCTTTAGCAACACTATCCACAGATGGCGCAGATGACACAGATGTTTAGAAGAGGCGCACCTATCGGTTTTCAAAAAGCGGGCTTCGCGGTCGATTGAGATTCATTGGTCATGGTTGCACTTCCTTGAAATCCAATTAGTATCTCATGCCCCCCGGGACACCCTGAGACCATGAAAAGGGATGCGCCAATCCCCCCCCCTTTCTAAAGGGGCAGGGGGGATTTGCAGTGGGTGGCCCGGATAACTGGTATGCTTACGCATGATAAGCACCCATGAACAATGCAAGAATAATAACTACAGCGGTGGCAAAACCAAAAATGAAATCAACATGAAAAAAATCTGAACACAAATTACTCTCAAGTGCTGCCATTTCCTATCCGATAATACTTCTTACCAACGAATGCTTTGCGACAATTCGGCACTGCCTAATAAAATAGATTGAGAGTCAAGGACTGGAGAATTCAATGTCAGAGCAAGCCAGAATAATGATTCAAGCTGTGCAAAGAGCTACTGAACGTGGGGGCAAATACCTTACCTTCTCCATGGACCGGGAGGATATGGGATTGGCATTCTCACGATTAAGGAGATCATGGGGATGATGCGCATCACCCCGGTGCCGCAGACTCCGGAATATGTGAAGGGAGTCATCAACCTAAGAGGAAAAGTTATCCCCATAGTAGACCTTCGCTTGAGGTTTGGAATGGACTCGAACGGCTACACGGAAAGAACCTGCATTATCGTCGTCGAGATCCAACATAATTCAAGGACCCTGCAGATGGGCATCATCGTCGATTCGGTCTCGGAGGTCCTCAACATCAAGGGCTCGGACATCGAAGAGACCCCGGAGTTCGGGACCACTCTGAACACAGACTACGTCCTTGGAATAGCAAAAACAGCCGGGAGTATAAAAATCCTGCTCGATATTGAAAGAGTGCTGAGCACAAGTGAAATGGAATTTATTGGAGCGGCTGCTTGACGATTTGAGAGAATGAAGGTTGTCGAGAGGAGTGAAAGCCATGTCGTTGACTAACATGAAATTGAGGACGAAACTTTTGTTTAGTTTTGGATTGACGATAAAAGAGGACGGAGAATTATTATGAGTGTAATTAACAATCTCAAAGTTCAACACAAAATGCTTTTCCCAAATGTATTGTACGTAATTTTACTTGGGGCCATCATCTTTTTCTTCGTGAACTCCAATGCCCTGATCGGAGTGCTTTCAGAAAAGCAAAACAATTCCGATAGAACGGTGGACCTCATACAGAAAACGGCGCTCTGTGTCCAGGAATATATAAATAAACACATCTCCGGTACCGAACTTGAAAAGAGATACCAGGCGCTGCTACCTGAATTAAAGGCGCAAAACCTGTCAGAAGATTTTGAGAAGCTGTGGGTGAAGGTTACCGAGATCAGGCACATCAGAGACGAAAATGCTAAAATATCAAAGCAGGTGAATGAATTGGCGGATTTTGCCATTGAACAGTCCAATAAACTTATCCAGCAAGTAGTCCCGAAGTTGGCGGACGAATCGACTAAAGCGGGCGTCGGCAAGCTGGAAACAATGGTGATTCTTGGCGCGGACATCAACACATCTTCAAACTACGAGTTAAAAGTGCTCTTCAGTCGGTTGCAGGCAGATCTTAATGAAAAGCAGGCATTGCTGGCCCTATTCTCGACACTTCTCGAAAATGTGGAGAAAGACGTGAAAAGCCTTGCCGGGACTCCCTTTGAGGCATTGCCGAAAAATTCAAAAGAAAGCATCCTCAAAATGAGAGACCTCACCAACAGCTAAAATCGGGACGCTCATATGCCGAAGTATTGCCACATGGCCTTGGGGAATGCCACGTTTAAGCGGGTTGGCGGCTTGATAATCATTGGTGATAATAGGTCGACGCTGCGCACGGCTTCACCCCAGAGACCGGTCGTCTCAATGGCGTATCCGAGGGGCTTGTCATCGATCCTGCACTCCTGCATGGCAAGGCGAGACCAGGCATGCATGGTCAGCACAGTTTCGTCCTCGTTCATAAAGGCTACATAGCCTATGTTGCTTTGGGTCAGCCGGACTGCTTCTTCCAATGCAAATGTCGTAATCTCGTGCAACGTGGCGCCGGTCATTTGGTTAAGTTGCAGAAGTGTTTCCAGACGGAATTCGTTGAGCCTGCGTGCCGCCTCTGCAGCCTGGCGCCCGGTGATCTCTTCATCGAGCTGCTGACATCGAACCAGGTATCTGCTCGAAGCGAAGTGGGCAGCTATAGTGCCCACCAGCGTACAAAAAACGATGGTAACGGCATGTGACTTCCAAATCGTAATATCAGGACTAAAGGAACTGTTGCAGCGTTTCATAGGTGGACATGGCGATAAAGATGGCTGCCCCGGTCAGCATTAATCTGATACCCGGCCTAAAGCTGTACTGCTTGGTTTCCATGATAGCAGAGTTCTCCGCGGGTCCAATATTTCTAATTGAGCCTTAAGGGCAGCTGGATGGCAACGGTTTGCCGGAGCGTGGTGGGGGACCTCAATGGGTGCGCCTTGATTCCTTAAGCTCCAGTCTAAAACGACCTGATCTTGACCTTGATGATAGCGCCCCGGCAAGCCACTCCAGTTAGGCAGAACGACACATAATGAATTATAAAAGTTCTAGGATTTGGATTCAAGCCATACGCTGCCGGTGAACAGTCAATTTTCTCAGAATCCTTAACGTCCTCGTACGAACCTCGGAAGATGAGAGTAAGAAATCAAAAGTCGTTCAAGTCGTTATCCGTAATTAAAAGTATAATTAGGATGTTCTGAGCTTCTGAGTGCTCAGGAACTGCAAAATTTCTGATTACGTATTGCTGGGCAAACCTGGATTTCCCTGATCTCGCGCCTCCCAGGATGAGCTGAACCTTCAATATTTCCAAAGCTGAACCCTCCTCGTCTAGGATGACATCATTTCGAATGATGTGACGGTGTCCTTGTCCCAATGGTCCCAAAGGTAGTCTTCTTGGCGTTCGTCCGCGATCAAGCGCAACGCATAGCGCACCTGTTCCTCATACAACTCGCAGAAGGCGCCGGGTTGTTGCGACCACCGGCCGCGTCATCGAGGGCCGCCTCAAAACACTTGAGGCTCAACCCAACGATCCCGATCTGGTCAAGTTCATGAGCTGGGTCGATCCGGTTCGCCGCTTGCGCGTCCGCGCCAACGCCGACATCCCGCGCGATGCCAAAAACGCGCGCCTGTTCGGCGCAGAAGGCATCGGCCTTTGCCGCACCGAGCACATGTTCTTTGCTGAAGATCCGCAAGCGATAC
>CAVRZU010000003.1:0-9675 GCA_963725365.1 uncultured delta proteobacterium
AAAAAGTATGCGAGGAAAGACATGAATAGTGAAAAAGTTTGGTCAGCATTCGGGATCTTTTTTTTGGCGGCCTTGATGATTGGCTACCCGCCTCTTGAATGACGCCCATGCCAGAGGCGCACGGGGCGGAGGTGGAAGGGGAGCCGGAGGCGGGTTGCAGGGCGGAGGCTTTCGGGGCGGAGGCGGCGGTTTTAGCGGGGAAGCTTCCGTGGAAGCGGAGCCGGCTCCCGCGGCGGTAATGGCGGACTAGCCGGGGGCCGCGGCTCTGCAGGCAATTTCCGTGGCCATGGCGCAGCCGCCGGAGGCCGCTTTGCCGGCGCCGGACAGGGCCAGCGGAACTTCAGCGGCGGTGCGCGCGACGCAGACTTTAACAGAGCCAACGTCAACACGGGCAACGTCAACAGGGCCAACGTCAACAGGGCCAACGTCAACACGGGCAACATCAACGTCAACCGAAGCGCTAGTGTTAACGCCTATGGCTATGGCCATTACGGATATGGTTGGGGTGCAGCGGCCGGAGTTGCGGCAGGCGCCACGGTGGCTGCTCTGTGAGCGCCGCGCAGCCGGTTGTGGTGAATAATCAGACGTACTATTCCGATGGCGGAGTCTATTACCGGCCCTGTTACCAGGGTTCCGAGGTCGTCTACTGCCCGGTTCCCAGCCCGTAGCAGCAAGCGGCGGCGCCCACGAGATCAGGCCGTCCAGTCCCATAAAGAAAGGGGACGCGAGGGATTCGGAGCAGGCCTGCTCATTTGAGCAATTCGGCCGTAGGCGGCAGTCCCTTGCTGCGGGTGAAGCGTCCGCCCGTGGGAAAGGCTTTCCAGCGGCTCTGATGGAAGCACTTTGAAACAGTGATTACCCCAGGCTTGCGCGCCGTTTCTCGGCGGTCTGCCGCTTCGGCGCGTAAGCGAACGAACGATTACGTCCAAAATTTACCCACCCTGGTCCAGTTTTGGGTGCACCCTCACCCCGGCCCTCTCCCGCAGGGAGAGTGGGAGGAAATCGAAAGGGGAATATTACCCCGCCCGTACGTCATTGGCGCGTTACGCTTCGTCGGGGAGGGCTCTTTGCCCTCCCGGAGGCCCCTGATTTGAACGCAAATCGGTCTAAATTGCTTCCGTGATTTGACTGTACGGCCGGGATATACTACGATGTGGCGTCCAATTGCATTACCGGGTCTCATCCATTTTGGCAACCACAAGGCAGGTGGCCGGTGCCCAAGCATAATTCATCTCGGAGCTAAAACAACGAACCTGGAAATCGCTTCCCTTTTTGTGGCATCGGAAAAGCAGTTGAGAACAGCCCGAAACGGGACGGTTTACCTCGACTTGAAGCTGTTGGATAAAACGGGTGAGATAAGCGGCAAGATGTGGGAAAAAGCCGATGAGGCCTCGGGGGCTTTTCAGTCGGGGGACATCGTATATCTGCGGGCGAGAACGGAGCTTTACAAGGACAGGATGCAGCTCAGCATTTCCGAAATCATGCCGGTTCCCGCCGGGGCATACGATCCGGCCGATTTTCTCCCGGTCTGCCCTTACGACCGGGACGAGCTTTTCGAACGATTGGGCAAGCTCTTGTCCGGAATGACCGACTGTTTCGCTCGCCGCCTGTGTGAAGCGATTCTGGCCGACCCTGAACTCATGACCCGCTTTAAACTCGCTCCGGCGGCAAAGTCAATGCACCATGCCTATATCGGTGGGCTTCTGGAACACACCGTTTCCGTTATTACGCTCGTATACAGAATCTGCAATCATTACCCGGACCTCGACCGCGATCTGCTTATAGCGGGCGCTTTTTTGCACGACATTGGGAAAATCGAGGAATTCGTCTATGATACGCATATCGACTATTCGGACGCAGGACGGCTGGTAGGGCATATGGTCCTGGGGACGCAGATCGTCGAGGACAAGATTCGGACGAATTGAAGGCTTTCCCGCTGAGACTTCGCTTCTGCTGAAGCACCTCATCCTGAGCCATCACGGGGAGGCCCAGTTCGGGGCGGTCAAGGCTGCCGGCGAGCAAGGAAGCCTTTGCCCTGCATCTGGCTGACGATCTCGATGCAAAGATGAACGCCATCAGCCGGATACTGGCGAATTCAGGTGAAGACGACAGCACATGGACCGGTTTCGAGACTATTTTTGGCAGGCATTTTTTCAGGGGATTTCCGAAACAAAACGATGGCGCCGCCGGGGATGATATCCGGGAAACCAGGCGAGACGGGAAACTAAGGAGACGTCAGGCGGATTGTAAAGAACTCAAGGCCTGACGATTACCGGACGCAGAGATTAAAGTGGCGTTAACCGATATTCACGGCCAGCAAAGGGCCATTCGGTTTTTGAAGCAGATTCTCAAAAAGAAGCCGTTCCGCACGCCTTTCTTTTTTCCGGAATGGCGGGCGTAGGCAAGTTTGCTGCGGCAAAGGAGTTCGCCAAAGCTCTGAATTGCCTCTGACCCGCACGATTATGATTCATGCGGCGGTTGCGGTTCGTGCCATAAGCTGGAAGAGGGACTGCATCCCGATCTGATCCATATCAGGACCGAAGGTGTTTTCATCAAACTGGAACAGATTCGCGAACTGATGAAGCGTTTCCGCTTCCGGCCGTTTGAAGGAAAATTCCGCGTTGTTATAATTCAAGACGCGCAAAGGCTGATGGAGCAGGCGGCAAACGCCATGCTGAAGATACTGGAGGAGCCTCCGAAGGCAAACATCTTCATTCTGCTTGCTGCCGAATCGCAGATGCTTTTGCCGACCATAGTATCCAGGTGCTGCCAGGTGCGTTTTCAGCCGCTTGAAGACGAGATCGTGGCCGAATGGCTGGCGCGCGAAGGCGGGCTTTCACCGGACCATGCGGCCGGCATTGCCCGTCTGGCTGCGGGAAGCATCGAGAAAGCCCGATGGTTTTCCGAAGAGGACCGGGCGGCGGGTTGGAAAAAAGTTGTCGAGAAGATTGGAAAATCTGGACGGAATTTCCATCCTCGATTTTTTCCCGATGGTTTCCGATTGGGCGAAAAACCGCGAAACCGCCGAGCAGGACCTTGAGTTCATAAGACTTTGGGTCCGGGACCTTATCCTTTGCGGCGTGCCGGAAGGCGGTGCCGGCAGGCAGCGCGCCAATATGGCAGCGGCGACACGCCGCTCGATGACATTTGAATTGAACGCCAGGACGAAAGAGGCGGCAAGATCTGTTCCGCCGGAGCGTCTTTTCCTTTTATATCACAAGTTGAACAGGCCATGCAGGGTCTTAAGGTTAACGCGAATCTGCAATTGACGCTTGAGAGCGTCTGCCTGGACATAAAGGATTCGTTATATGGAAAAGGTGATTGGAATTCGTTTCCGAAAAGGAGGCAAGATTTACCATTTTGATCCCGGTGAATACTCTCCAAAGAAGGACGAATATGTAATCGTAAACACGGAACAGGGGATCGGACTTGGGCAGGTTATCGAGTCGCCTTGCTCGAAGGACCCGAGAATCCATCCGCGGGAAATAAAAAAGATCGAGCGGATGGCTTCGGAAGATGAAATCCGGCAGCTTTTCACCAACTCGGAAATCGAGGCGGATGCGAAGAGTTTTTGCCTGGACAAAATTGCCGCCCACGGGCTTCCGATGAGCCTGGTGGACGTGGAATATTTCTTCGACGGGAGCAAGATTATATTCTACTTTACAGCGGATGGCCGTGTTGATTTCAGAGAACTGTTGAAAGACCTGGTCAGGCGGCTTCGCACCCGCGTCGAATTGCGGCAGATCGGGATTCGCAACCAGGCAAAGATGGTGGGCGGCCTCGGGGGTTGCGGGAGGCCTTTGTGCTGTGCGACATTTTTGAAGAATTTCCATGCCGTCTCCATTAGAATGGCCAAGGAGCAAAACCTGAGTCTCAATCCGGCAAAGATTTCCGGCGCCTGCGGCAGGCTGATGTGTTGCCTCCAGTTCGAGCACGAAACCTACAAGGAACTCAAGAAAGACATGCCCAAGATGGGCAAGAAGGTTGAACTGCCCGAAGGCAAGGGAAAGGTTGTGCGGCAAAACGTCATGAGCAGGTCTTATACCGTTCAGCTCTGAAGATGGCCGGGAAATCGATGTGGACCTGGGTGGCTGCTGTTGCAAGGGCGAATGCGGAGAGTAAATGAATCGATTCTATATAACGACGCCGATCTATTATGTTAATGCCGAACCTCACATCGGCCATGCCTATACGACGATTGTCGCGGACGCAATGAACCGCTTCCACAAGCTGATGGGATTCAAGACCTTCTTCCTGACCGGGACAGACGAGCACGGAGATAAGATCGCCCAGGCCGCCCAGGCGGCAGGAATCGAGCCCAAGGCTTACGCCGACAGGGTTAGCGGGCTTTTCCGGCAAATCTGGCCAAAACTCAGCGTCGAAAACGACAAGTTCATTCGGACTACCGACCCCGAACACATGGAAGTGGTTCAATACGTATTGCAGAAGGTCTTCGATGCTGGGGAAATTTACTTCAGCTCTTACAAGGGCCAATACTGCGTGGGGTGCGAGAGGTTTTACACCGAACGGGAAATCGTTGATGGAAAGTGTCCGGACCACGACAAGCCGCTGATCGAACGGGAAGAGGCAAATTATTTTTTTAAAATGAGCAAATATCAGGATTGGCTGATAGCACACCTGGAATCCAATCCTGACTGCATCCGTCCGGAAAGATACCGAAACGAGGTGCTGGCGTTTCTAAGGGAGCCCCTGGAGGACCTGTGCATCTCCCGGCCGGTTGAGCGCCTCAATTGGGGCATACCGCTGCCTTTCGATGCAAAGTATGTGACCTATGTCTGGTTCGATGCCCTCATCAACTATATTTCCGCAATCGGATATCCCGACGGAGAGCTTTACAGGGAGTTCTGGCCCGTTGCGCAGCACATTATAGCCAAGGACATCCTCAAACCGCACGGGATCTATTGGCCCGCCATGCTCAAGGCCGCGGGCATACCGATGTTTCGCCACCTCAACGTCCACGGTTACTGGAACACCGGTGCAGGCAAGATGAGCAAAAGCCACGGCGCCGTTGTCCGCCCCTTGGACCTTGCGCCGGTTTATGGGCTCGACGCCTTTCGGTACTTCCTTTTGCGGGAGATGGTTTTCGGGCTCGATGCGAACTTCAACGAGGAGGCGCTGGTCCAGCGCATAAACGCGGACCTGGCAAACGATCTCGGGAACCTTTTCAGCCGGACCCTGGCAATGACTGCGCGCTATTTTGACGAAAAGATCCCCCCCTTCGGGTCGCAACCCGATGAAAAAGACCTTGAGCTGCGGGCCAGGGTTGAAGATGCGATTGTTCAGTTTCGAGAGGAAATCCCCGCGCTCGGGTTCCACAAAGCGCTCGTGGCTATTTGGGAATGTATCGGTGCGGCCAACAAATACATCGACTACGTCTCCCCGTGGAACCTGGCCAAAGATGAGCGGCTGCTGCCCCGGCTTCAGACTGTAGTGAGAACTCTTCTGGAGGTGAACAGGGTGGTTGCCGTACTGATTTCTCCTTTCATGCCGCTTACCTCCGAAAAGATGCTGGAGCGGCTTGCTATCGGGAAATCTGCGGCCGATCTGAGGCTTGCCGAGGATACCGTATGGGGCGCCCTGCAGGACGGCGCAAAGGTATCCAAAGGAGAATCGCTGTTTCCACGGATCGAAGCGCCGGGGAAAAAGCTCCCGAAAGAAGCTAAAAAGGGTGCTGGAAAGTCCGCCGGCGGTGACATGAGCCCAATGCCCAAAGAGGAACCAAAATCGAAAGGCGATGCGCCCTCTGCGCCAATGGGGGAGGGCCTGATCGATATAGACCTTTTCCGCCAGGTCGACCTGCGGGTCGGTCTTATCAAAAAGGCTGAGAAAGTCCCGCAATCCGAAAAACTGGTGAAACTCATCGTCGATATCGGGGAAGAGCGGCAGATCGTGGCTGGAATAGCCAAAACGCACTCACCCGAGGATCTTGTCGGAAAGCAGGTGGTGCTCGTGGCAAATCTCAAGCCGGCAAAGCTGATGGGGATTGAATCTCACGGGATGATCCTTGCCGTCCGTGACGGGCAGGATCTCAAACTGGTCGTTCCCGAGCAGAACGTGTCGCCCGGCGGAAAGATTTCGTAATACTTGTAAAGGTGGTCAATGAAATATTCCCCCAAATCCATCGAAAAAAAATGGCAGCAATACTGGGATAAGTCCCGGGTTTTCAAGGTCGGTGAAGACCAGGGCAGGGAAAAATATTATCTGCTGGAGATGTTTCCATATCCTTCGGGCCGCATTCATATGGGACACGTCCGCAACTACACCATAGGCGATGTGGTTGCCCGCTTTATGCGGATGCTGGGCTACAATGTGCTTCACCCGATGGGCTGGGACGCCTTCGGAATGCCTGCCGAAAATGCTGCTATAAAAGCTGGGACCCACCCGGCGAAATGGACTTACGACAATATCGACTACATGCGAAACCAGCTCAAGCAACTGGGTTTTTCGTATGACTGGTCGAGGGAGATTGCAACGTGCGATCCTGGCTATTACAGGTGGGAGCAGCTTTTTTTCCTCAAGATGTATGAACGGGGTCTGGCCTACAGAAAGAGTTCCTACGTGAACTGGTGCTCAGGATGTCAGACGGTGCTGGCAAACGAGCAGGTGGAAGCCGGCGCCTGCTGGCGCTGCGACACTCCGGTAGTGCAAAAGGAGATGGAGCAGTGGTTTTTCAAGATTACCCACTATGTCGAGCGAACTGCTCGACAATACATACAAGCTGCCCGGCTGGCCCGAGCGGGTGCTTGTCATGCAGCAAAACTGGATAGGGAAAAGCACCGGAAGCATGTTGCTCTTTCCGCTCGAATCGGGGGAGGGAAACATTCCAGGTTTTCACGACCCGCGCAGACACGCTTTTCGGGGCTACCTTCATGAGCATGGCCCCCGAACATCCGATGGTTGCCGGTCTGTGCCGGGGAAAGCCGGAGGAGGCCGCGGTACTCGATTTTGTAGAAAAGACAAAGCGATCGAAGCGAGATGAGCGCGAAGCCGATCTGCTCGAAAAAGAGGGCGTGTTTACAGGAAGCTGCTGCATCAACCCGGTCACCGGGAAAAGGATGCCGATTTATGTGGCCAATTTCGTGCTCATGGCCTACGGCACAGGCGCGGTCATGGCGGTGCCGGCGCATGACCAGCGCGATTTCGAGTTTGCAAAAAAATACGGTCTGCCGATTGAGGTGGTCATAAAACCTGCCGAGGCGGAGCAAGCTCCTTCGGCACAAGACCTCACCCATGCGTTTGAGGAAGACGGCGTTCTGGTTGACTCCGGGGAGTTTACCGGAATGGAGTCCGCCGCCGCCCGGATCGCGATAACCGAGGCCCTGGCAAAAAAAGGGCTTGCAGAATTGACCGTGCAGTACCGGCTCCGCGATTGGGGAATTTCGCGGCAGCGCTACTGGGGCGCGCCCATTCCGATCATTTACTGTGAGAAGTGCGGTGTTGTGCCGGTCCCCGAGCAGGACCTGCCCGTTGTGCTTCCCCTGGATGTCGAGCTTCTGGAAAACGGCGGCTCGCCCCTGCCCGTCCACAAGCCTTTCTACTCTGCCGCCTGCCCGAAATGCGGGGCCGATGCGCGGCGTGAGACCGATACAATGGACACCTTCGTGGAATCCTCCTGGTACTTTGCCCGATACGCCTGTCCCGACTTCGACAAGGGTCCGCTCGACAGGGAACAGGGTCCGCTACTGGATGCCGGTTGACCAGTACATCGGCGGAATAGAACACGCCGTTTTGCATCTGCTCTATTCGAGATTTTTCGTAAAGGTCCTGCGCGACATGGGGTATCTACAGGTCGATGAACCTTTCCTGAACCTTCTCACACAGGGAATGGTCATAAAAGACGGCTTCAAAATGAGCAAATCGAAGGGAAACGTGGTGGACCCCGATGAAATGATCCAGGCATACGGAGCGGATACGGTGCGCCTTTTCTGCCTGTTCGCCTCGCCGCCGGAAAAGGACCTCGACTGGAGCGAACAGGGCGTGGAAGGTTCTTTCCGGTTTCTTTCCAGGATGTGGCGGCTGGTTTCCGAAAACCTGGAGGCGCTGAAATCCGCTGAGCCCTGCCGGGGTGGAAGCCCTCTGCCCGAAGACCTCGCCCAACTCCGCCGCAAGACGCACCAGACAATAAAGAAGGTTACCGAGGATATTCGCGAAAGGTTCCATTTTAACACGGCCATCGCCGCCATTATGGAACTTGTGAACCTGATATACCAGGTGCTCGACAACCGGCCGGCGGACCCCATGTTATGGCCGGTCGCTCAGGGAAGCCATCGAAGCTGTAATAGTCGTCTCATCGCCCATGGTTCCGCACATTTCCGAAGAACTCTGGAGAATACTTGGCCATGAAAAGCTTCTTCTGAAAACTGCCTGGCCCAAATGGGACGATCAGGCGCTCAAAGCCGAGGAAATGCTCATCGTCGTCCAGATAAACGGAAAGCTGCGAAGCAGGATAACCGTTCCGGCGGACGCCACCGACGAGGAACTGGAAAATATATCTCTCAAGGATTCCAGGATCAGAGATTTCATCGAAGGAAAACAGGTCAGAAAGAGTGGTCGTTGTGCCAAAGAAGTTGATAAATATTGTCGTTTAGGGGCAACAGATTGTGGTCCGAGGATATTTCCGAAATTTCAGGTGCAGCAATGTGGGGTGCTCGCCATGGTTGGACGAAATCTCAAAGTGATATTGTTAATAAGCTCCATGTTATTTTGCCTTGCCTCATGCGGCTATCACTTCTCCGGTGAGGGCCAGGGGCCAAAACCGGGGCTGAGGTGTATCGCCATCCCGGTATTCGAAAACAAGACAACCGAGCCCAACGCCGGGGCGATTTTTGCCGGTGCGCTGAGGCAGGAATTCATGCGCAAGGGCAAAATGAGGGTGGTCCCCGTAGAAAATGCGGAAGCCGTATTCAAAGGGACCATCAAGAGCATCATGGATGCTGCCGGTTGCACATAATGCCGTTAGTGTCGTATCCAACGGATTACAGTGGAAAACCGACTCTATAGTAACCCTGGATATTCGATGCGAGGATAAGAAATCACACAAAGTACTCTGGCAGCGACCCGGCTTTCACGTTACTTCAAAATCTACCAGGTGAACAATAAGGCCTAATCCCGACCCGATCAGCGGTTTTGAAAACAGGCAGGCCGCACTCTGGATCTGGCCCAGGAGATGTCCACGCGCATCCATGACAGGTTTCTGAGCAACTTCTGATGAACTCCGAAGATTTCCCAAAGTACTGGATACCGGCAAAATAGATCCGGTATATCTCTTCGTGGGGAGGTCCACTTTCCTCATGGAGGAAGCATGGAAGAAGCTGCTTTCCAGCGTGCTCCCAAGGGCGGCAAAAATTTCAACGGCGAACGGGTTCAGGCAAAGGAAACAGAAGCAGGGGATGTGATCGAAACGCTTGCCACCACGCCCATGTTCGGGGGACGAAGACTGCTCATGGTGGACAATGTGGAAGCCTGGGAAAAGGAGGACCGTGCACGCCATGGAGTCTTTCGTGCGGAGAATTCCTCCCTCAGCGTGTCTCATCATGACCGCTCCAGACAGAAAAAGCATCGAAGGGCTTGCAAAAGCGGTCGAAGCCAAAGGCAAAATCGTCCAGTTTCGGTCTCCAGGAGACAAGGAGGCGCCGCGCTGGCTGATCGAGCGAG
>CAVRZU010000004.1:0-4151 GCA_963725365.1 uncultured delta proteobacterium
GGAAAGTAAAAAGTTTTTCCACTCAGTCCTCAGTCCTCAGCACTCAGTCCAGTTTCTTTAGGCAAGCGCCTTATCGAACGTGACGATCATGGCCCTTACAGGGCAGGTCTTGACGCATAGCTCGCAAGCGCTGCACCGATCGGATTCAAATTCGATTTCCATCTCCGGCCTTTTTACGTGGAGAGCCCCGGTGGGGCACACGGCCGTACAAGACCCGCAGTGGTAGCATTTATCCTCATTGCGGCGAATTCCCTGGCCGACAGGCTCCACCTGGACACCTGCCTTTTCGAGGTATAAAACCCCGCTGTCGAAGTCATCGGCGCTGCCCCGCAGCTCCAAAACCAGCATCCCCTCTTTGCGCGGGAAAATCTGGGCCTTCAAGATATTGAAATCCAGGTTATAGTCGCGCACCAGGTTGATTATTATGGGTTGATCCACAATTTCCTTCGGGAATCTAAGTACAAGCCTTCTTGAATGCATAAGCGCTCCTTCCCTTTAAAAATAACATTGTGCAGCGAAAGTCCAAGTATTTTTTTTACGGCCTTGGCGCTTCGGAACTTGTCTTGTGCGCATCGTTCTGCGCCCATGTTTATTCTTGACCCTAAAGGCATCAAAAATATACTATACTGAAGAAATAGCAGATTAATGCTTTTTCAAAATTCTCTCGGAGACCGATATGAAGCTTTCGACAAGGAGCCGATACGGAGTCAGACTCATTCTCGATCTGGCGCTTCACGGACACGAAGGGCCTGTTGGACTCGGGGTTGTTGCCCAAAGGCAGGGAATTGGGATAAAGTACCTTGAACAGATTATTATTCCTCTAAAGAAGGCAAATTACGTTGCCAGCGTCCGAGGTCCCAAAGGTGGGCACATGCTGACAAGGCCTTCTGAAGAGATTACCGTCGGAGAGATAGTAAAGCTTATGGAAGGCGGGCTAAGGCTTACGAGGTGTATTAATTATCCCGGTGAGTGTCAGCGCTCCGATCAGTGCGTTACCAGAATTATTTGGAAGGAGGCCACCGAAGCCATTAATGAAAGGCTTGATTCGATCACTTTCAAAGAGCTTATGAATAGGTCGTCGTCTTGGGATACCCCAAAAGCATGCTGCCTTGAAAGTGAAAAGCCATAAATCGGCGGGGCGAAAATCTCAGGTGGATGCCCGCTGAGCTGAGCAAGGAAATTTTTCATGAAGATAGTGTCGATTGCAGTCAGCAAAAAAAAGGGGACTCGGAAGGACCTGGTCGAGCAGGCGCTGGTGGTGAAAGAACACGGCATCGAGGGCGATGCGCATGCCGGGGCGTGGCACCGGCAGGTCAGTTTTCTGGCAATGGAAAGCATCGAGAAAGCTAAAGAGGCCGGTCTCTCGGTGGGTTTTGGGGATTTTGCCGAGAACATCGCCACCGAGGGAATCGATTGGGTTAATATTCCTGTAGGCACTCGCTTCAGACTGGGAGAATCGGTCCTGATGGAACTCACTCAGATCGGCAAGGAATGCCACAAGAAGTGTGCGATCTATTATCAGGCCGGAGACTGCATCATGCCTCGGGAGGGTGTCTTCGCCAAAGTAATCCAGGGGGGTACTATTCGTTGCGGGGACGAAATCACTTTGAGCAGGCAATGAGGTCATGAAAATAGATAAAGCTCAATTAAATCATTCGGAAATAATCGATCGAATTCGAACCGGAAAACGGCAATTCGGCAAGCAATTGGTTATTCTCACCCACCATTACCAGCGGAAAGAAATCGTTGATCTGGGTGAATCGTAGGGGATTCGTTCGAGCTTTCCAGGAAGGCGGCGTCAGACCGGGATTGCCGTTATATCATATTTTGCGGTGTGCACTTTATGGCGGAAAGCGCCGCAATTCTCGCACAACCCAACCAGGTAGTTCAGATTCCCAACGTGGAAGCCGGATGCTGGATGGCCGGAATGGCCGAAGCTGAGACGGTGAGGTCCGCTTGGGAACAAATCGAATCGGTGGTTGGAATGGGCTCGATAAGCCCTGTGGTTTACATGAATTCTGACGCTGAGCTCAAATCTTTTTGCGGCAATCATGGCGGGTTGGTCTGCACCTCCTCCAATGCGGACAAAGCAGTCAGGTGGGGATTAGGACAAAAAGAGAAGGTCCTGTTTTTTCCCGACCAGCACCTTGGCCGAAATGTTGGCCACGACCTCGGGATAGCTCCCGAAGAGATGGTAGTCTGGTCGCCGGGCAATGTTTTGGGCGGAAACGACCCTGACGCGTTAAAGCGCGCCAGGATTATCCTGTGGGATGGCTATTGCCTGGTGCATACCCGGTTTACAGTTGAACAGATTGAAAAAATGCGCTCGGAGTTTCCCGAGGCCAGGATTGTCGTCCACCCCGAATGCACGCGTGAAGTGGTGGCGAGGGCTGATGCATGCGGGTTGACAAGCTACATCGTCAAATATGTAAAGGAGGCGCCACCGGGTTCGACGATCGTTATAGGCACGGAAATAAACCTGATAAATCGTTTGGCCCTGGAATATCCGGACAGGAAGGTGCTGGACCTGCATTATTCACTTTGCCCCAATATGTTCAAGATAAACCTGGTCAACTTGCTGCAAGCCATTGAAAATATTGGCGAGCTCAATGTGGTCAAAGTGCCTGAAGCGACAAAGGCGGGCGCAAGGTTGGCACTGGACCGGATGCTGGCTTTGGCTTAAACGATGTTTAAAACACTCCAGTCTATTATCCTTGCCTCTGAAATCCCCACGCAGAAAAGGTTTGCTTCTTTCTGTCGGGCTCGACTTCAAGGTGTATCCCAGCAGGATAGAAGAGTCTGCCTGGCCTGATGGAACGGCGGCGCCGTCGAAAAGTCCTGCCGGAATTGCACAGGGATGGGCTGGCCTGAAGGCCAAATCTGTAGCCGCTCTGCACCCCGATTCGTGGATACTTGGAGCTGATACCATAGTTGTGCTGGACAGCCGCATCTACGGTAAGCCGTCGAGTTGCGCTGAGGCCGTCAGGATGCTGGTTGACCTGAACGGCAGGACGCACGAGGTAATCACGGGCATGTGTCTCATCGAGCCGGGGGGGATGGACCGCAGGAGCGGATCGGTCATTACCAGGGTGCGTTTTAAGACCCTCTCGATGGTGGAGATAGAGGCGTACGTGAGGACAGGCGAACCGATGGACAAAGCCGGAGCATACGGGATTCAGGGCATCGGGGCATTTCTGGTAAGCGCTGTCGAAGGCTCCTATACAAACGTGGTGGGCCTTCCGCTTTGCGAAGTTGTTGACTGGCTGGTGAGTGAAAATATTATCGAGCCGGCGTAATCAGCGGAGCTTTCCCCTCATTCTTTCGCAGCAGAACATAGAAGGCGCCCCAGCCTCCGTCATAGGAACGGGCCGACGCAAAGGCCAGGACCACCCTTTTTAGGGGCGCACGGGTGAGCCAGGTTACCAAACTCTTCTTCAGTACAGGTTCCTTGTCCTTGGAATTTAAGCCTCTTCCCGAAATTATCAGTACGCACCGGCGTCTGGCCGCAAAGCATTCCGTGATGAAGGCCCTGACCTCTTGCCTGGCCTGCTCCCTGTTCAGCCCGTGCAGGTCCAGGTAATCCTGATGGCTGAAATATCCTTCACGCAGCTTCTTCAACACCTCGGGCGAGACCCCCAAAACAGCGCCGTCTATATATTCATCGGAACTTGACAGCTCAAAAGGCCCCTCACCGGCCACAAGGTCTACCAGCTTAGTGTAGGCCTCAATTTCGTCCCTGGCAAAAAAACGTGGAAATTCCCTGGCGGGAGGCGGCAATGGCACCTTTTTGCAGGGCTCGGCGGGTAGAGGGTCTACTGTGGCCATTGCCCTTTGAAAAAGGGAATCTTCATCGGCCTCGCCATCGATCGGGTGAGAGTGGATTTGAGAAACCGGATCGAATTTTGCCAAATGTATTTCGTCGGTGGAAAAAATTTTCCCAAAGAGTTGATCTAACTCCCGAAAGGGGGTATAGAAACCCTGAGGTTGCTTGTGCGGTGTGGATCGGTTCACTGTCTTGAGGCTTTGACCCTTGCGCTTGTTCATTTCGGCCTCACCTTCTTATCTTAGAAAATAACACAGGAGAAAAGGGCGGAAAACCTACATCATGAAATTGAACAGCGAGCAATACGTCGTCAAGGTACACGGATAAC
>CAVRZU010000005.1:0-18895 GCA_963725365.1 uncultured delta proteobacterium
ATGGACACCTTGTTGTTTCCGCTGACATAAATAGGGAACGTCCGGAGTTTGTGTATGCCAACATGGGAAACAAACTCCCATTTTGTGATGCCGATTTCGACACTGTGATTTGTTTGGAAGGCCTTGAGCATCTGGTAAATCCACAATTTGCCATTAGCGAGCTTTGCCGGGTGTGCAGAAATGACGGCTATATAGTAGTGTCAATTCCAAATATTCAAAATTGCTATTCCAGGCTCAATTTTTTGTGCAAGGGGTTCTTCTTTCAGTTTCCCCCCTACGCTCCGCCCTCTATTTCTGCCTCCAAAGAGGTTGACTTGGGTCACCTGTCGCCTTTGAGCCTGCGGCAAGTCGAATTGCTTTTCCACTTCTGCGGGGCAAAACTGGTGCAAATCACCGGGGATCGTTGGAAAAGATGGACCCTGATGCCGATATATTTAATTTCCTTGCTCCTCGGTTTATTATGGATAGTATTTGAGAATGGTTTTAATAAACAGAAGTGGCGAGCAATCGGAAAGGGACTCTCCAATCTCCTGCGACCTGTTTCACTTTTCAGCCGCTCACTAATTCTTGTCTTTCAAAACGAAGAACACGGAAGTTCGAACCAGTGTCCATCCGGAAACTCCGGATGTTGACACTTACAGTTTCCAATAACCTGCTAATGACTTGTGTCAGACTCATACCGGGCCGAATCATAAATTGATTTGCACCACGGCAAACACCGCTAGCCTTGCCGCCTCCGGGTTCTCAACGCCTGTCCATGTTCTCCGTAGCTTCGTCCATTGCTTTCGTTCTGTCTTCTCCCAGCGATTGGGTCTTCCTGGCCTTATCGATGGGTCTTTTTCCATATTCCTCGATTGCCTCTTTAGCCTGCTGAGTCGAAGTCCTGATTTCTCCTGATTCCTTTTCCGGGCTCTTCTCTTTCGAACAAGCCGAGGCAGTGAGAGCGAAAAACGCTAATATCGGCACGAACAGCCAACAGCGCCAATTCATAATCCACCGTATCATACCTTTACCTACGATATTCCCTTGTCATTGAGAAAAGTACTATATAGCTTGTCAGTTCCCATGATGTGCTTGTCCAGCCAGTTTTCGAGGAAATTCATCACTTCAAAAGTGATGGTGGCTTTGCCATCCTGATAATCCTTATAGATATTGGCTACCTTCTGAGTCATGCTAATATGTTTTGTTTTATGAGCCTCGTACTCAGGATACCCATTTACCTTCATTATCCGCTCCTCATCAGCAAAATGAGTACGCGTGTACTGGATGAGATCTTTCAGGATCTTATCCAGAGCCTCTTTTCCTTTTCCCTGGCTCATTGCAGTATGGAGCTGGCTGACCAGTCCAATTAGTCTCTTATGTTGGGCATCGATTTCCCGGACGTTTACACTATATTTTTCACTCCACGCGAAAACGGACATTCGTTTCTCCTCTTGTCTGAATTGCTGTTAAAAACTAATAACAAAATGCTGCGGACTTTGCGCCAACCAACCCATCCCTATTGCAGACTTTGCTCTCACAAAGACGATCCAACCTTGATAAAGATCGGCGAAGCGTTAGATTTTCTGAAGCATTATTCGGAGAGGACCGCCGAAGGAAACTAAAACAAGAGAGTATTGAAATGATCGATCGCCTCCCTTCGTAATCACAACCCTGTGCCCGCATTTCGCACAGATTCACAGCGTGTCGAATTTTCGCGTTTGCGCTGGCAAGAAGTGATCGCCAATGTTAAAGTGGGGGGGTATCGTTATCCCGCAAGAACTTTTGTGGTTCAGATTTTATTGCTGTTACGATGGCGAGATGACGAGGAGGCCGTTTGTAATGTTGTCTCTCGTTGTGCCGGGGATTCTGGCCGGTTCAGAGTCGCCCATCGCAAAGGAGCAGGTTGAGTGGCATATAAGGACTTGGTAGCTCTGGTTGTGGATGATTTTTCCACAATGCGGCGCATCGTACGAAAAATTCTGAAAGATCTGCAATTTCGAGAGGTAATTGAAGCCGAAAATGGTGCTGAGGCATTCAAGTTATTGCAGAACAATAAAGTGGACTTGATCGTCTCGGACTGGAACATGCCTGTGATGACCGGGCTTGAGCTGTTAAAGATGGTGAGGGCGGATGAACGGCTCAAAGGCCTTCCCTTCCTGATGGTTACTGCCGAAGCCCAAAAAGAAAATATTGTCGAGGCGATCAAGGCCAAAGTCAGCAATTATGTTGTCAAACCCTTTAGCCCGGCGGTGTTCGCGGAAAAACTGGCCAAAATTATTCCTTCGTGATGGAGAACAGATGATTGATGTAAAGATCATTAACCCCTTTCTTGCCGCAACCATGCATGTGCTCAAAACTATGGCTCAAGTTGATGCCAGACCCGGGAGACCCTTTCTCAAGAAGGATGATCTTGCTATGGGAGATGTTTCCGCGATTATCGGGATCACCGGCGCAGCCCAAGGGTCTATGGCTTTAATTTTCACGGAGAAATGCATTAAAGACATTGCATCGAACCTTTTAGGAGAGCCTTTCACTGAATTGAACCATGAGGTAAGAGATGCCGTAGGAGAACTCACCAACATGATCTGCGGAGATGCCAGAAGGCGGCTCGCCGAGGATGGATTCATTCTCCAGGCTGGAATACCGACAATAGTTGGGGGGAAGGGCCACACCATAGTGCATGTGGCTAACGGTCCCCGACTCGCGGTTCCCTTCGAAACAGATGCCGGTAGTTTCATGGTTGAAGTGGCGTTCCAAACATAGGTATTGGTTCGACTCAATCCCTCAATCCCCAATGAGTGTCTCGTGAGACAATAATGTCTCGGGCTCTAACATGAGACGGTTTCCTTTGCCGCACGTGTACCACTGTCCTTGATTTAGCAGGGTTTGCCGGTAAGGCGTGATCCATTCCGTACTGTCTCACCGGTGTGTCACACCTCCTGACACTCTCAGAACTAATCAATCCGGATAAAACCTAACTGGCCGTATTGAAACGATATAGCCGGATTCTTGCGGCCTGCTCCGAGGTTGGCACTTTCATTGCCTTTACCTGTTAGCGAATCCCTTTCGGAGGACAGAGGATGAAAATGTGCAATGAAATGCTTAAAAAGACACTTGAACTGACGGAAGCAATGGTTGCAATCGCCGATCAGGGCGATGGGGCCAGGGAAGATGTTGGCTGCGGTGTTCTCTACGGCCTTCTGAGGGATTCAGGCCTACAAGATCAAAAAAGCGGCCGCAGAGGAGATAGAAGCCCACGTCAAAAAAGGCTTGTGGCCTTCCGGCGCAGGAGCAGCGAAACGACGGCCGGCCGGCTTGGCTACATCGGAAGTTAAAGGCGCTCTTAACTCGAAAATTATTGGAGGGAGAAGTAAAAATGCAGTCAAAACCGAAGGACGCACAAACCGAAATGAATCTGCTTCAGGCATTTGCAGGCGAATCCCAGGCGAACAGGAAGTATCTTGCCTTCGCCAGGCAGGCTGAAAAAGAAGGTCACATGC
Source organism: uncultured delta proteobacterium (assembly GCA_963725365.1). GTDB lineage: Bacteria > Desulfobacterota > Syntrophobacteria > Syntrophobacterales > Syntrophobacteraceae > SbD1. The sequence continues at coordinate 3,483 of CAVRZU010000005.1, forward strand.
AGGCTGCGAAGCTTTTCCGTGCGGCAGCCGAAGCGGAAACAGTTCATGCACACGCACATCTGAAGGCCCTGGGGAAGATCGGGAGCACGGCTGAGAACCTCAAGGCGGCAATTGCAGGCGAGACGTATGAATTCAAGGAGATGTATCCTCCGATGATCGAAGCGGCCAAACAGGAAGGAAACCAGGCGGCGCTGAGGAGTTTTACCTACGCGAACGCGGTCGAGGCCGTGCACGCCTCCCTTTACCGGCAGGCGCTCGACAGCATGGATAGCGCCATTGAGACCGACTATTACGTCTGCTCGGTTTGTGGGTACACCTGTGCCGATGGGGCGCCCGGCGCCTGCCCCGTTTGCGGTTCGAGCGCCAAGGCATTTTCAAAAATGGACTAGTGTCCTGAGTCAGTAATTAACTGCTTGATTCAGGGTAGGGTGGGCAAACGCAGAGCGTTGGCCACAACCGATTGATGGGCACATAAAACGTGCCCACCAATCGTAAATTTGTACCCCGAATCCGTGACTCAGGACAAAAGGGGGATTCAATGGCTCAAAGAGCACAGGTCTATAGTGCGAAAAATTGAACTGACCGTCGCAGATGCCGCCTACCGCCGCTACCTTAAGCCCGGCGCCCGGCCGGAAGCCGTTTTCCCCGTGACGGCCGGGCCGGTAGCGGTCAGAGAATACTGCACGCTGCACCGACTTTGGAAGTCTTAGCGCATAGATCGAAGTGCAGTCTGGTTTCGTGCAGACTGCACTTTGATTCTTTTGATGCTAATCCAATAAAAGGAGAGAAATAATATGGCCATCTGGAAATGCAACAACTGCGGAAACACTCTGGATGTATCTTCCCCGCCGGAAACTTGTCCCGCATGCAAAAAGAAATGCGAGTTCATCGATGTTTCCTGCTACATCCCGGATTGCGGCGGGACCGGTTCGGGCAATATCAATCCCAAGGTTTTCCAGGAAAGCTATGAGAAGGACAAAAAGAAGTGATGAAGAGTCATGTAACACGGGAAGCAAATTGCGCTTCCCGTGTTAGTGATAAGTTATTTACCACTTTGCCTTTGGATGAAATTTGGGTTTCGTGATAAAGTACAACGGTTAAAGCTCAAAATTCTAAGGAGGGTGAGCAGCATGGACATTTTAGCGAATATGTATCACGCAAAACAGGTGGAGTACATTATTGCGCTGCTCGGCCTGTTAGGTTTCATCGTCTTTTGGCGAGTGCTCACCGGCCCAAAAACCAAGCTGGAAAAAGTCAACGACATGGCCGGGACGTTGATTGAGCGCTTCGCGTTTCTTGCCCCTTCCGATGTCGTGTTTCATTCCGGTCATGCATGGGCGAGAGTTGAGAGCGCGGACATTGTGACGGTGGGCATGGACGATTTCGCTGTAAAACTTCTAGGTTCGGCGGATTCGATTTCGTTGCCGGAATTGGGGTCCCGGGTGAGACAGGGATCTTTGGGCTGGGGCTTCAAAATTGATTCGCGGGTGATTCATATGCTGTCCCCGATACAGGGCGAAATTGTGGCGGTCAACGATGCAGTGGCGAACGCCCCAGGGGTCGCTTTTGACGACCCTTACGGAAACGGCTGGTTATTCAAAGTGAAGAGCACCAACCTGACTTCCAATATGAAAAACATGATTCCGGACTGCATAGTGGGGCAATGGCTTGAAAACATTGGTCAAACACTGGCCGATCTTGCGGCGCCTCAGGCCGAGGTCCAAATCTCTACGGACCGCGCTCAGACCATCCGGGGCATCGCCAGGGCAGTCGATCCGGAAGGATGGGACCACATTGCAAGAACGTTCTTTCTTACAAAATAGGCCCGGGCACGCGAGAAAGACAGGCCGCTTTTAACCACACAGAGAATAACACACCGGCTATGAAGTGCTCTCACCACAGACGCGAAAGAGGTCACGGTCCTCTGACCGTAACCCCTTATTTTAATATACGCCTGACAGGATTCGAACCTGTGACCTACGGATTAGAAGTCCGTTGCTCTATCCAACTGAGCTACAGGCGCGCTCCCCTCTTAATAGTGATTTATTGCCACGGATGTCAATAATCTTTCGCAGTTTTGATTTCTGCAAACCGCAGGTCTGAACTCTTAGCGCGATCACCATGCTGGAGACAAACGATTCCAAAGCAGGGCTGGGGCGGTGAGACCGCCGGCCGGGTTCGCCGTTCAAACCTTCGGCGGCGGCAAGGAAAATTCCACCAACTGAACCTGAACAATTTTTTACAAAACTCGGTTTCCCAAGGCAACTTGCAAGTGATATGTTGTCTGATGCAAATTCCGGAGATGTGCTGTGCAAGTGGGACTGCGGCCATGGGTTTCCATGGGGAGACAGGAGGTATAGAATCATGAATCGATCAACGCAATGGTTCAGCCTGGTTGGAGGCGCCCTGATTCTTGGCTACGGGATATACAGGTTGATTTCACCTCCACCTGACTGGGTCCCCATGATATTGGGGCTTCTGATAGTGGCGTTTTCCATTTCCAGGATTGTGAAGGGAAGGGCCGAAAAAGGGGAATCGAAGCGAAGCGGCAGGCCGTGAGGCTCCTGCCATTTTTGCTCGATAGCCAACAGCCCGCAAAGACACGCAAAAAGACAAGGCCCTTGACGCGGCAGGCCAAATCATCTACCGTTTTACGTTTTCTGACCGGCGGGGGCCTGACAGAACTGAGAACTGAGGTAATCCGGTCATTCCTTTCTCCGGCTCCGCCCGGAATCCGGCATCCGTAAGGGAAGGTTTTTGGTAATGGAAGATTTGAATATCGTAGTACGGGAGCGGTTGGAAAAGGCCGCCGAATTGGAAGGGCGCAATATTGCGCTCTATCCCAACGCTTTTTCGGTTCCCGACAGGATAAAGGACCTTATGGCAGGCGCCGGCGGGAAGACAGCCGAAGAGCCGGAATCGGATCAAACCGCCTATACTGTTGCAGGCCGGGTCCTTTCCGTTCGTTCATTTGGTAAATCCACTTTCATGCATATCGCCGATGCTGAAGCAAAGATTCAGATTTATTTGCAGCAGAACCGGATCGGAGAAGAGAGCTACTCGCTTGCCAAAAAGCTCGATATCGGGGACATAATCCGTGTTAGCGGGCCTTTGTTCAGGACCAAAACGGACGAGTTGACTGTTCTGGTAGACGATCTGGTGCTGCTGACGAAGAACCTGCGGCCGCTGCCCGAAAAATTTCACGGCCTCAAAGACATCGAGCTTCGCTACCGGCAGCGATACGTAGACCTGATAGTAAACGAGCAGGTGAGAGAGACTTTCCGGAAAAGAGCTAAGATAATATCCGGCATCAGGCGATTTTTTACCGAGCGCCGATTTCTCGAAGTGGAAACTCCCATGATGCACCCCATTGCGGGAGGGGCTACGGCAAAGCCCTTCAAGACACATCACAATGCGCTGAACATGGACCTCTATCTTCGGATAGCCCCCGAGCTGTATCTCAAAAGGCTCCTGGTCGGGGGCTTCGAACGGGTGTTTGAGCTGAACCGCACCTTCCGCAACGAAGGGGTTTCCACCCAGCACAATCCCGAATTTACAATGCTCGAGTTCTACCAGGCGTATGCTACTTATGAAGATCTAATGGTGCTCACCGAAGAGCTTTTCCGCCAGATAGCCCTGGAAGCAAACGATGGGAATATGGTCCTCGAATACCAGGGCAGCGTTATCGACCTCTCGCCGCCATGGGCGCGCTACAGCTTCCTCGAATCGCTTACCGGCATCGGGAACGTGCCGCAGGAGGTCGTTGAAAACTTCGACGCAGCGGTTGTTTACGCAAAGTCTTTGGGTATAGGTATTGAACGTTTTGAGGGCCACGGTAAGCTGCTCACAAAGGTCTTCGACCTTGTGGTTGAGCCCAGGCTGATCCAGCCCACCTTCATCTACCGCTATCCGCTCGAAGTGTCGCCTCTTTCTAGAAAAACGGAGGCGGACCCCGAATTCGTCAACCGTTTCGAATTGTTTATCGCGGCACGTGAGATGGCAAATGCGTTCTCCGAGCTAAACGATCCAAGGGACCAGCGCAAGAGGTTCGAGGGGCAGATCGCCGCTTTCCAGGCCGGCGACGAGGAAGCTCACCAGATGGATGACGACTATATCAGGGCACTCGAATACGGGATGCCGCCGGCAGCCGGGGAGGGAATCGGTATTGACCGGCTGATTATGCTGTTTACGGATTCACCCTCTATACGCGATGTTATTCTTTTTCCTCATATGAGACCGGAAAAGAAGAGCCAGTAAGAGAGATCATGGGCTTCGAATATTTTATAAGCATACGGTACCTGTTAGCCAAACGAAGGCAGACGTTCATATCCCTGGTAACCTTTATTTCGATTGCCGGGGTGGCGGTGGGCGTGACAGCCCTGATCGTAGTGCTGGCGGTAATGAACGGGTTTCAGGAAGACCTTCGCGGCCGTATTCTGGGCGTGACCTCTCATATAAATGTCACCAGCTACTCCGGTTCGATTGCCAATTACAGGGAAGTGATGGCGCAAATCGAAAAGGAAAAGGGTGTGGTGGGGGCAACGCCGTTCATCTATGCGCCCGTCATGATGACTTCGGGCAGGAGCGCGGGGGCTGTTTTGCGAGGGATCGACCCTCTTTCCGGCGTCCAAGGTTTTAAAACTCCAGGAAAACCTCATCAGGGGAGAACTAGTCGACCTGGTCCAGCCTTCACACCAGACTTCGAGCCGATCTTATCCTGGGATAATCCTTGGCGTCGAGCTGGCTAATAATCTTGCGGTCAGGGTCGGGGATTATCTGACGATCATCTCCCCGCTGGGCCGGTTGACTCCGATTGGCCAGGCGCCGAGAAGCGGACTGTTCGAGGTGGTGGGATTAATTCAGTCCGGGATGTACGAGTACGATAATACGCTGGCCTATGTTGACCTTGCGGTCGCCCAGCAGTTCCTTGGGATCGGCGATTCGGTCACCGGAATCGAGGTCAGGGTCAAGGACATCTATAGAGCGGGCGAGATTGCCGAAGCCATGAAAAAAAGTCTAGGGCCACCTTATTATGTCAACGATTGGATCAGGATGAACAGCAACTTCTTTTCAGCCCTCAAGCTGGAAAAGGTGGTGATGTTCGTAATCCTAACGCTGATTATTCTCGTGGCCGCCTTCAATATCGTAAGTTCGCTGACCATGCTGGTGATGGAGAAGGGCCGCGACATAGCGATTCTAAAGGCCATGGGGGCCACCACCGCAAGCATAAGGAAGATTTTCGTCCTTGAGGGGTTCCTCATAGGTATATGCGGGACCGGTCTGGGTGTTCTGGGCGGTTGCTTTTTGTGCAATTTGCTCAAACGGTACAAATTCATCGATCTGCCAAGCGACGTCTATCATATTTCCAAGCTCCCGGTGAAAATGGAATCTCTCGATCTGGCCGCTATTGCCTTTGCGGCAATCTGCATCAGTCTGCTGGCCACTCTTTACCCCTCGCGCAAGGCCGCCAGGCTCGATCCTGCGGAAGCGTTAAGATATGAATGATCTCAGAAGCAGCATAGAAGTCCAAACCCTGGGACTCACAATGATATTCGGAAATGGAGCCGATTCGATCGAGCTTTTTAAAGACCTCGATCTTGTGATCCGAAGGGGGGAGAGGGTCGCTATAGTTGGCAGTTCGGGCGCCGGCAAATCCACCCTGCTCAACATACTGGGCACCCTCGAAAGACCGACCGGGGGGAAGGTGCTCTACGGCGGGGAAGACGTGTTTCTTTGGGGCGAGCGGGAAATGGCCAATTTTCGGAATCGCAACATCGGGTTTGTGTTTCAGTTTCATTGCCTGCTGCCCGAATTCAACGCGCTTGAAAATGTAATGATGCCCGGTTTGATCTCCGGTCTTTCCAGGGCGGAGGCGAAATCCAGTGCGGTAGAACTGCTCGACAGGCTTGGTTTGTCTGCGCGGTTGAAGCACAGAGTGGGAGAGCTGTCCGGTGGAGAGCAGCAAAGAGTTGCAGTGGCCAGGGCGCTTTTGCTTCGCCCGAGACTCTTTTTGGCCGATGAGCCCAGCGGAAATCTCGACAGCCGAACGGGGCGCACTCTTCATGAACTTCTGGTCTCGCTCAATGAGACGCTCGGTCTGACTATGGTAATCGTTACGCACAACCAGGAGCTTGCATCTATGATGCATCGGGTGTTGCGCCTTAGAGACTCGCATTTGATAGAAGAGCGTGACCGGGCTGAGGTGTGCTCGACCTCATCGATATGATGAGGAATTGTACGGTTTTGAGTTATCCGAAAACCGAAAACACGAAACTCAAACTCTTTGAGGAATTGGGGGGGATTGAGGAATTCCGGTTGGAACCTTCGAAAAAATTGTTTTGGGCAAGTGCCAAGAAGGTGGTATTAGAGGTGAGCGGGGAGAGGCTGTTAAACTCAAAAAGGTGCTGAGTGTCTTCAGGCCCGGGTTTGCTCGGGATGTGCATTATAGTGGAGGGGTTTTAGCTGATGGTGGTCAGGAAAAAGGCGGGGGCGGCGGTAGTATATCTTTTTGTGTTTTTTGTGCTGGCATTGCAGACCGCGTGGGCGCAAGGCGAACAACCCAAGGTCGGTATTTTGCCTTTCGTGATGCATGGACAGCAGGATATCGTCAAAACTCAAAAATCTCTTGATGAGGTTTTCAGCCGGCTCGGCACTCGAGAAGGCATGAAAGTGATCGACCCGCAGGAGGTTCAAAAGGCGGCAGGCGGCCCGGTGAGTTCAGAGGCCCAGGCCAAATCGATCGGGAGCAGCCTTGGGGCCGATTATGTTGTGTTTGGCAGCTTTAACCAGATCGGCAATACCATCAGTATAGACGCCTCACTGGTGGACGTGTCCGGCCGCAAAAGCCCCGTTGTGCTTGTCGCCGAAGAAAAAGGGGCCGAAAACCTGGCTTCCGCCGTTGGAAAAATCGTCCAGCAGGTCGGCGTTCATGTGCTTTCGAAATCATTGATAGCGGAGGTGAAAGTCAGAGGAAATGACCGCATCGAAGCCGATGCGGTAAAACGCGAGGTCAAGACCAAGAAAGGCGAGTTGCTCAAGCCCGAACAAGTGAGTGAGGACATTCGCGCCATTTACAAGATGGGTTTTTTCGAGAAAGTAGATGCCGAAGTCTCCGACTCTCCTGCCGGGAAGGTCCTTACATTTATTGTGCAGGAAAACCCGATCATTCAGGAAGTCAAAGTTACGGGCAATAAAAAGATCAAGGAAAAAGACATCCTTGCCGCTATCGTTACGAAATCTTATGCGATTTTACAGCGCAATGTGGTCAGCGACGACGTTCAGAAGGTATTAAAGCTTTACCAGCAAAAAGGCTATTTCAACGCTGAAATTACCTCTAGCATCGAATTCCCTAAAGATCCCCATAAAGCGATCGTCACCTTCACTATAGATGAAAAGAATAAAGTTTACATAAAAACAATAGAATTTACAGGCAACAAGCGTCTCTCATCACGAAAACTGCGTGGGGTGATGCAAACAAAAGTCAAGAGCATCCTTTCACTTATAACCGAACGGGGCATTCTCCAAAAAGACATTCTTGACACCGATATTGATCGAATCACCGCGTACTACCACGACGAAGGATATATGGATGCGAAGGTGAGCTTGCCTGAGATCAGTCTTGAAAAAGATGGGTTCCATATCGCTATAGCGGTAGAGGAAGGCGAAAGGTATAAGCTGACGGAGGTCACGCTTACCGGGGACTTGCTCGAAAACTATCAAAAAAAGTTATCGAAAAAACTCGAGCTCAAAGCCAATAACTATTTCAGCCGTGAAAAACTCCGCCATGATATGGACGTAATAAAGGGGCCTACATGGTTGAAGGTTACGCGCGGGTTGAAGTTGAGCCTCGAGTCAAACGCGACACTGAAACACATACGGCCCAGGTAGCTTTCAATATCGAAATGAAAGATAAAGTGCGGATTGGCAGAATCTTTGTCACGGGTAATGTAAAGACCAGAGACAATGTCATTCGGCGCGAGTTGCTGATCTATGAAGGAGACCTTTTTAACTCGATCAAAATCAATGATAGCGTTAGTCGGCTCAAAAAATTGGACTACTTTGAAACGGTGGACATTGTTCCTGTCGATACGGCGCAAAAAGACGTGATGGATCTAAATATAAAAGTAAAAGAAAAGCAAACCGGTTCGATAAGCGTCGGAGCGGGCTACTCTTCCATGGATGGTCTTTTTGCAACCGGGCAGATACAGCAGAAAAACCTTAATGGAAAAGGTGAGGATATTTCTTTGAAGGCTTACGTGGGTCAGTATGCTCAACGGTACATTGCGAGTTATACTGAGCCCTGGATTTTTGGGACCCCGCTTTCAGCCGGTGTTGATATTTATAACTGGATCAGGGGGTATCAGGATTTTTACAAGGACTCTTATGGGTTCAAGCTTCGTGCCGGGTATCCCTTTGGCCAGTTCAGCGCGCTGAGTGTATATTATGGGTGGGAGCGCGCAAGAATCGATAATCTGGATGGTACCGCCTCGATTGACCCCAACTTCGCCACCGACCTGGACAAGTATCAGGTCAAGAGCGGGTTTGGAGCCTCTTTCGAAAGAAATACAACCGACCATCCGTTCCTGCCCACCAAGGGTACATATACCGGCGCATCCATGGAGTATGACTCTAAAGTGTTTGGCAGCGACTATGACCTTTTTAAGCAGGAGTACCATTACGGAATCTATTATCCGCTTTTTTGGAAATTCGTTGGACATGAGCGGATAACAACCGGATTTGAGTGCGACAGACGGTGCAGGGTATCCCATCTTTGAACGGTATTTCCTTGGTGGAATAGATACACTTCGCGGCTGGATGTACGGCCAGGTTGGACCCGAGATGCTTACGGACTGGTAACCGGAGGCGACAAGTATCTGGTCACCAATACCGAAGTTCTCTTCCCGCTCATGGAAAAATATGGCATACGTGGTCTAGTTTTCTTCGATGCTGGAAATACATGGGAAGCAGCGAAATATGGTTCATCACTAAGGGAGGACATCGGCCCGGGTATCCGATGGAATTCACCTTTCGGACCGATCCGAGTCGAGGTCGGGTATGTACTTGACAGACAACCTGGAGATAGTGCGTTTCAGTTCCAGTTTTCTGCTGGAGCATTCTTCTAAGGAGCTGAGAAAATGAAGAGATTTTTGGGATGTATTGCGGTGGCGTCGGCTTTTACGCTGGTCCTTTGTGTGCATGCTTTCGCAGCCGGAGGAAAGATTGGCTACCTGGACGTTACCGGGGCGGCTGCGCAATCGAGTTGGGGCAAAAAGATCAGCGATGATTTGAAAAAAGAGCAGGAAAGGCTCTCCGGCACGGTGGAACAGAAGAACGCGGCTTTCGTAACCGCCAGGGATGACTATCTGAAGAAAAAAGATGTAATGGATGCCAAGGCCAGGGATAAAAAAGAGCAGGAATTGAGGGGAATGGCCGAGGAACTGCAGAAGCTGGCCAGCGAATCACAGACCAAATGGAACGAGCAGAAGAACACCGCAATGACTCCTCTTTTCAAAAAAATTGTCAACATTGCCGACAAGATCGCCAAAGAGGATAAATATGACTTTATTTTCGAAAAAAACGCGCTGGTTTTTCCCACTACACCCAATGGAAAAGACGATATAACTGCGCAGGTGGTGACGGAACTCAACAAATCGGGGTCCCCTAAATGATCGCAGGCAAAACCGGTTGGCGATTTTGTGTCCAGGGCGGGATCATGTCCCGCCCTTTCAATACCGGGTAGTGTTGATAAACCTGTTCTTCTATTTCTCCGGATGGAAACCAGTGTGAACGATAATTTGGAAAACAAGCGGTCCTTTTCACTAAGCGAACTGGCCCGTTTGCTTGATGCTGAGGTCAAAGGGGACCCTGATTCGCATATAAGCGGAGTAGGGGCGCTGGAGAGCGCAACCCCCGGGCAATTGAGTTTTATGATCGACGCCCGCTACAGTCATCTGATCTCCGGATGCAGGGCATCGGCTCTTATTGTGCCTGAGAAATTCCGGGATCTGGATTTTAATCTCTTGATCGCCCGCAACCCCCAACTGGCTTTTGCTAAAGCAGTCCGGTTGTTTCACGCTGATTCCCGGGAGGTGGCCGCGATACATTCCAGTGCTTTTATAGGCGAGGGTGTATTGTTCGGGGAGGGGGTTTCGGTAGGTCCGCTTGCGCATGTGGGTGACAATTCGCACATTGGCGCCGGGACTAAAATAGCCCCTGGAGCACACGTGGGCAAAGAGGTCCGGATCGGCGAAGGGTGCCTGATACACCCGCGGGCAGTCATTCTCGACAGATGTATCATCGGCAACCGGGTGATTATCCAGGCGGGGACCGTGATAGGCAGCGACGGCTACGGGTATGCCCCGGACGAACTGGGCAGGTATTTAAAAATCCCACAGATCGGCATAGTGCAGATCGACGACGACGTGGAGATCGGCGCCAATTCGGCGATTGACAGGGCCACCTTCGGCAGGACCTGGATAAAACGGGGCGCAAAAATCGATAATCTGGTCCATATGGCCCACAACGTCGAAGTGGGTGAGGATAGTCTTTTGCTTGGACAGGTGGGCATCGCGGGAAGCACCAGGCTCTGGAAACCAGGTTATACTGGGCGGCACAGGTCGGAATAGTCGGGCATATAGAATTGGGAGACGGTGTGAAAGTCGGCGCCCAAGCCGGCGTTCATCATAGCGTCAAACCCGGGCAAATAGTTGCGGGCGGCTTGCCTGCCGTTGCTCATGACGAGTGGCTCAAAACATACGGTAATATACTCCGCCTGCCCAGGCTCAAGGAAGCTTTGAAGCGTCTGGGTGAAAGAGTCCAAAGAATCGAGGAGGCTCTGAAGAAGGATGATGGACATAGTTCGGATTAAAGAAATCATTCCGCACCGCTATCCTTTTCTCCTTGTGGAAAGAATAGTCGAAATCAACTCCGATACGATAGTGGGGATCAAGAACGTTTCGGCCAACGAGCCCTACTTCCAGGGACATTTTCCAAACGATCCGATTATGCCCGGCGTCCTCATACTGGAAGCCATGGCCCAGACCGGCGGGCATTCTTGTTTTCACTATCTACCCCCAATATAAGGAACAAGCCTTTTTATTTTGCAGGCCTTGACAAGGTCCGTTTCCGCAAACCCGTGCGTCCCGGGGACCGGCTTGTCATGAAGGTAAAATTGCAAAAACATCGCGGCGGTTTTTTTAAAATGTACAGGCGAAGCCTTTGTGGATGATGTGCTGGTGGCTGAAGCCGAAATGATGGCAAATGTCGGTTCGGACTCACGGGAGACTAAAGGCGAATAGAAGGTTTTACGCGTCGCCCAAAGACCTTGTTTCTATAATAGTGGAGAGAAGATGCCGATTCACCCTACTGCGATAATCTCCCCTAAAGCTGAACTTGCTGAAGACGTTTGCGTATAGAGGCATACAGCATAATCGGTCCTGATGTTGTCATCGGTTCGGGAACCGTGGTGGGGCACGCATATAGTAATAGAAGGAAATACCACAATAGGCGAAAACAACCGCATATATCCCCTTTGTTTCCATTGGGTCTTTCCCCGCAGGACCTCACATACGCGGGTGAGGACACAAGGGTAATTATCGGAAATAACAATATAATTCGCGAAAATGTGACGATTCACCGAGGTACTCCAGAGGTGCTGGAGTAACCCGGATCGGCGACGGGGTTTTTCTGATGGCCTATGCCCATGTTGCGCATGACTGTCAGATTGGAAACGGGGTCATAATGGCAAATGCGGCAACCTTGGGGGGACATGTGGAAGTGGGCGAGTTCGCCGTAATCGGCGGGATTGTGGCCGTTCATCAGTTTGTGAGGGTCGGGGAATACAGTTGTATTGGCGGATTTTCAGGAGTGGCTATGGACATTCCCCCTTATATGCTGGCTACAGGCGCGCCCGCGCAGAACTCTACGGTCCCAATCTCATAGGCCTGAGGCGCCACGGCTTTTCAGCAAAGTCTATCCAGGCGATCAAGAAATTTTACAGGATATTCTGTCGTTCGGGTCTCGCCGCGAAAGAGGCGGTTGAAAAAGCCCGCGAGGAGGTTGAGCCTCTGCCTGAGGTTGGAAAAGCTGATCGAGTTCGTCTCATTTAGTTCCAAACGAGGAATTACCAGGTAATGTCTTTGGAAAGCGCACAAATTCCGGATGGCAGGATCAAGAAGTAGGACTTATTGCGGGCAGCGGGCAATTTCCGCTTCTGTTTGCCCATCGCCGCCCGAAAGGCTTCGGTCCGTGTCCTTGCAGTCGGGTTCGACGGCGAAACCGATCCCTCTCTTTCCAAGTACGTCGATGAATTTCACTTGCTTAGACTCGGGCAACTCAACCGGCTCATCAAGACATTCAAAAATGCCGGAATAACCCATGCCGCAATGGCCGGAGGGATAAACAAGATCCCGCTGTATTCGAAAATCCGCCCGGATTGGAGGGCCGTACGGTTTCTGGGCAGGCTAAGAAATAATAAAGACGATTCTCTTCTCAGGGCGCTCGCAGATGAACTGGAATCTGAAGGGATACGCATCCAGCCTTCCACCATCTTCCTGCCTGAACTTTTGGCGCCCGAAGGGATTCTCACCCGCCGAAAACCGAACCGCCGCGAACAGGCGGACATGGCTTTCGGATGGACTCTTGCAAAGGCGATCGGCAGACTCGATATCGGGCAATGCCTGGTGGTGAAAAACCAGGCTGTGCTCGCCGTGGAAGGAATTGACGGCACCGACTGCCACCATTATGCGAGGAGGGCGTCTTTGCCGGGAAGGCGCGGTAGTCGTCAAGGTCAGCAAGCCCATGCAGGATTTGCGCTTCGATGTCCCCGCCGTTGGTTCGGACACCATTGAGGTGATGAAAAGAGTCAACGCACGGGTGCTGGTCCTCGAAGCAGGAAAAACGGTGATATTCGACCGGGACAAAATGATAGACGCTGCGGATTCTGCCGGGATTTCGATACTCGTCCAAAATGAGGGATTTCGTCCCCGGGAAAACCAGGACAAGGACGCGCTGGCGGTCTTGGAATCGAGTATTTCCGATCAGAACGGATCGCGGCGTGCCGAGCATTCAGAAGAACAAACGGAGCCCCCAAGAGCCATTTTGGTCCGCAGCCCTCGCCCTGACGCAGTGCGCACGGCCGTGATCGGAGTTGGCTATCTCGGCCGCTTTCACGCCCAAAAATATGCCAGGTTGCCCGAGGCCAATCTCGTTTCAGTTGTCGATATAAACGGTCAACGGGCGGCGGCAGGTGGCCAGAAGAGGTTAATACCCAGGCCTTAACCGATTACAGGGATCTCATCGGCAAGGTCGATGCTGTCAGCATAGTTACGCCCACGCCCCAGCACTTTGCTATCGCAAAGGAATTCCTCTCATCGGGGGTGCATGTCCTTCTCGAAAAACCGATGACAAAGAACCTTGGAGAAGCAGACGAACTTATCGCAACGGCAAAAAGGAGCGGCGCAATTCTCCAGGTGGGCCACCTGGAGCGGTTCAACTCCGCATTTACGGCCATTCGTCCACTGCCTGCGCGACCCTATGTTCATCGAAGCCCATCGGCTCGCTCTTTTTAATGAAAGAGGTCTCGAAGTAGACGTTATACTTGATCTGATGATTCACGACATCGATATCGCACTTAACATCATCAATGCGCCTCTCAAGAATGTTCATGCTTCCGGCGTTTCCGCCCTCAGTCCTCTTCCGGACATCGCAAGCGTTCGAATGGAGTTTGACAACGGCGCCGTCGCTAATCTCACGGCAAGCAGAATCTCGATCAAGAGCATGAGGAAGCTGCGCATCTTCCAGGAAAATTGCTATTTTTCTGCCGATTATGCCACGAAGACGCGCCTATGCCGTCTACAGGGAATCCGAGTCGGGGGAGGACGGCTTTCCCCAGGTTTCGATGGAAGAGATTGAAATAATCGAGAAGGATTCCCTCGAAGAAGAGATCAGCGCATTTCTAAGGTCTGTCAGAACGTCTGTCCGGCCTGAAGTGGATGGGGATCAGGGCCGCCGGGCCCTTGCCGTTGCCCTTGAAATATCGAGCCGGATCGAGGAACAAATGCGCGCTAAACGCGTTTTCCCGGAGAGCGGGAAGTGGAAATCTTCATAAGCGCCGGAGAAGCCTCGGGGGACCTGCACGGTTCCCATCTTGCCCGCGCAATATGGTCTATTGCCCCCCAAACGCGCCTCTCCTGCCTTGGGGGACCTCACATGCAGGCCGCAGGAGTTCAGGCGATCGTCGATAATCGAAGCATTTCGGTTGTGGGCGCTACGGAAGTTGTCGGTCCATATCCGGGCAATATATGGCGCCTGGACGAAAGATCAGGTCTCACCTTCTTGCAACGCCGGCCATCGAGTGGTCGTATTGATCGATTTTCCCGATTTCAATCTGTTTCTTGGAAAGTTTGCCAAAAAAATCGGCGCCAAGGTCTTTTACTACATCAGCCCCCAGCTCTGGGCCTGGCGGGAAGGCCGCATAAAAAAATCAGAAAGCTTGTGGACCGGATGGCGGTTATCCTGCCGTTCGAAAAAAGCTTCTATGCCTCGCATGGCATAGACGTCGATTATGTCGGCCATCCGCTGGTGGACATAATGGCCGATTTGCCGGACAAAACTCAATGCGACCGGCTCTATCACAATTTCAACGGACCTCTTGTCGGACTGCTCCCCGGGAGCCGGCGCAGCGAGATTAAGCTTCTTTTTGACATCCTGATGGATGCCGGCCGAATCATCTCCCATGACTGCATTCAAACCCGACTGAGTTTGCTAATTGCAGTAATAGGTGAGAATTATTTTGGCGAGGACAATTGCGAATGTCTTTGCGTGACTTGTGAAGAGAAGTGCGAGAATGGCTGGTCCGCTGGAGCGGACGGCGAAACGAGAACAGTCCCCAAGAAGTCGATCGAAGAGGAGGCCTCCGGTTCGACGTTTTCAGGCAACGGCGACGACTAGGCCTTCACATTCGGAACCAGTCTGAAACCCCAGAAGTCAATCTCCGGCCACACGTTCCCAAAAGGACTCCACGGTCACTATCTCGATTCAAGAACCAGGAATCATCACCTCTTGCAAACTCTCCCTCCGTCGAGCCCAGTCAAACTACCGGAACTCCAAGCAGTAATAAGAGAGAGCTCGACAGCCTACTTACCCCATCGAGACAAAATAAGAAGGTCCGCCGTAGTCCTCTGGTGAAGGTGGAGGACTTCAGCACGTCTTTCTCGCCACCACCAAGCTCAGACCAATCTCCTTCTAGCTCAACTGTTGCATCACGACTCACCAGCCTTTCTCCGTCTGGTACCGATGGACATACCAGCACCGCTGCTACTTCTGTTGATGATGATACTATTATAGTCGAGCCTCGAATTGTCAGTCCCACAATCTCGAAGCTAAGGAAATCCCGAGCTATGAATCAGCCTCCA
>CAVRZU010000006.1:0-5155 GCA_963725365.1 uncultured delta proteobacterium
CTGTCGAACACTTCCGCGATGCCCAGTTCAAATGCGGCCTGGCAGGCACGGTCCGCATGGAGACCCCCGTCATGTACTTCTACAGCCCACGTGTAGTCGCGGTCTCAGTGAAAGTATCGTTCTTGAAGGGCGTCATTACGGAGCTCCTGCTTGGCCTTCTCCACGTCGCCCGCGGTGAACTTCCAGGGCACCGGGACGAGGTTATCCTGTTCGGCCTTCCCATGGATTCAGCTCATGAACCAGTGGCGCGTCCCGGCGCATCGCTTCGTCAGGGGTGAAGACACAGGGCAATTCTTCGTACTCGACCCGAATGAGATCGACAGCCTCTTGTGCAATGTCCGGATCGATAGCGGCCACAGCGGCCACTTCGTCGCGGAACTGGCGCACCTTGTCTTTCTTCAGCACGAAATTGTCTTTGATAAATCCGATTCGGATTTCCGGCGTATTAAACGCCGTAATGACCGCGCGGACGCTGGGCAGTCCCTCTGCCCGGGAGGTGTCGATGTGTTTGATCCTGGCGTGGGCGTGCTCGCTGAATTTAATTTTACCATACAACATGCCGGGCCTTACCAGGTCATGAATATAGACAGCTTTGCCTGCAGCCTTATCGGGGGCGTCAGGTCTGGCATGTGCACTGCCGATGAATCGAAATTCGGGCATTGGGTTCCCCATCTGCTTGGTCACCGGCGATTCTCAAGGTTACCTCCTTGAACTCAACCAGGTTTCCCGTCTACTCTCGTTCAATCGCCTTCTTGATACTCTCCACAATCTGTACGTAGCCGGTGCAGCGACACAAATTGCCGGATATCCCCTGCTGGATCTCCTCGCGGCTCGGATGCGGATTTTCGTCCAGCAGCGCTTTAGCTGAGAGAATCATTCCCGGCGTGCAAAACCCGCATTGAATCCCTCCGTTTTCGACAAAAGACTTCTGTAGAGGATGGAATTGGTTGCCTTCGCCCAATAGTCCTTCGATGGTGGTCACCTTTTTACCTTCGACTTCGAAAGCGGGATACAGGCAGGAATCGACGCTGGCCCCATCCACCAGTACCGTACAAGCGCCGCATTCCCCCTCCTCGCAACCGTACTTGGTGCCCGTCAGGCGCAGAGTATCCCGCAGGACCCGGAGCAGCATCTGGTGAGAGTGCACTTCCACCGCAACAGC
This sequence comes from uncultured delta proteobacterium, assembly GCA_963725365.1. Lineage (GTDB taxonomy): Bacteria > Desulfobacterota > Syntrophobacteria > Syntrophobacterales > Syntrophobacteraceae > SbD1. The sequence goes on from CAVRZU010000006.1 coordinate 1,163, forward strand.
ATGGCCGTTCAAAGTAAAATAAACCGTCTTCTTCATCGAAAATTCTCCCTCTACCGCAGGACCTGACCCCACCCACCCGGCTCCATGGTCTTTCCCGGCATCCTCCACTGGACTCTTTCAACAAACATTTTGCAATGCCTGCCGAATGGCGCGCCTGACCATCACCCCGGTGACCACCCGGCGGTACTCTTCCGTTCAACCTTAAGTCGGTGATGGGACTTACTTCCTGCTCAACCATTTTGCCCACCCGGTCCAAAAGTTCGTCACAGATTTCCTGGCCCTCGATCACCGTTTCAATTCCCTTCAGCCGAAGTGGAACCGGGGCTACCGCTCCCACTGCAAGACGGCATTTTCGGCATACGCCCTTTTCCATAACCAGCAGCGCCGCAGCGTTTATGACCGCAATATCCTGGCTGACGCGTCCCACCTTGAGAAAGGCCATGCCGGTCTTGTGCGCCGGAGGAGGAATACTGATCCGGGTGAGGATTTCCAGGGAATCGCAACAAGTCCGGCCCGGGCCCTGAAAAAAACCGTCAATAGGGACCTCCCTTTTCGAGCCGGGTCCTTCTATGGTCAACAGGGCATCGAGCACCATCAGCGGCGGCGCGCAGTCGGCGGAAGGCGCGGCATTGCCGAGGTTGCCCCCCAAGGTGGCGACGTTGCGGATTTGAGGACTTGCCAGGACACCGGCAGCCTGAGCCAGAACCGGATACTCCCTGGCAAGAACAGGGTCCCTTTCCAGTTCCCGAATTAGGGTCATACTGCCAAGGGTCACCCCTTTATTGTGCTGTATGCCTCTCAGTTCTCCGATCCCCGTCAGGGATACCAGGGCATCGGGCCGCATAACCCCATGTTTGATGCGCACGAGGATATCGGTACCCCCCGCAATATACCTGGCGCAACCTTTATGCTTTTCCATAAGCGTGAAGGCCTCGCCGCGGGTTTGGGGCTTATAATAATCGAATTTTTTCATAGGGGCTCCTGAAAAGACCCTTATGCAGTTAGGCCTGAGCGGCTCAATTCCTCTTATCGATGACGCGTTCAGTCTTACGCTCTGAGCGCGGCAAAGATCCATAATCCAGGATTTGCACATCCGCGCTCACCAGGATCTGCGTCTTGATCTCGCGGGCAATTCTTTGGCTCAAGGCCTCGTTTCGGCTGGCATCCACCATCTGGTCCCTTTCAACCTTGAGAATCATGTATTCCCGCCCGTCGCTTCTTCTCTCCAAAACAATCTGATATTCACAACTGATCCCTTCCGAGCCGCAAAGGAGGTGGTCGATCTGGCGCGGGTAGATATTGACGCCGCGAAAGACGATCATGTCATCCGATCGTCCCAGCAGACGGTCATGTCTGGGCAAGATGGACCCGCAGGGGCAGTCTCCGGAAAGCAACCGCGTTAGATCGCGGGTCCTGTAGCGGATCAATGGAACGCCCTCTTTCTTTAAAGTGGTCACCACCATCTCGCCGATTTCTCCCTCGGGTACCGGCTGCAGTGTCTCGGGATCAATCGTCTCGAGGATGTAATAGTCCGCCCAATAATCGATCCCTGTGTGATAAATACAATCCAGACCTGTCCCCGGACCATAGAGCTCCGTCATGCCCGGTATGTCGAACATGTGCTCGAGGCCAAGCAGTTCCTGCATGCGGGCCCGCATGGCGTCACTGGACCGTTCGGAGCCAAAGATCATCTTCTTCACATTGATCCGGTCTCTGAGACCCCGCCGGTTGATCTCTTCGGCCAGGACCAGACCCATTGAAGCGGTGCAACACACTACCGTGCTCTGAAAATCCACCAAAAACTGGCATTGCATATCGATATTGCCGGGTCCGGCAGGGATGGCCATTGCGCCGAACTTTTCACAGCCCATTTGAAAGCTGATGCCTGCGGTCCACACCCCATAGCCCACCGCAATCTGGACCCGGTCTTCCGCCTTGAGCTGAGCCATCTCGTAACAGCGGGCGAAAAAGTGCGCCCAGTCATCGATATCCTTCCGGGTATAGCAGAGGACCTTTCTCTTACCGGTTGTCCCGGAGGAAGCATGAATCCGCACAATCTTATCGAGGGGCACGCTGACAAGGGGAAAGGGATAACCTCCCTGCATATCCTCGGCGGTGGTAAAGGGCAGCTGTTGCAGGTCCTCGAGCGATTGAATGTCCGCCGGCTTGAAGCCGGCGTCTGCCAATTTCTTTCGATAAAAGGCCGACCCCTGGTAGGCATGGTTCACCGTCCACTGTAGACCTTTCAATTGCAGATCCCGCAATTCCTCGACCGTTTTGCACTTCGGCATGAAACGATGTGTCATAATTTATCGCACCCTTGCTTTTGAAATCTACGTGCTCACCCAGTCCCGTTTTACTCAGTCCTCAGTCCTCAGTCCTAAAATAAGCCCGGCTCTACGTACTCTCCGAAAACCTCACGGAACACATTGGCCATCTCGCCTATGGTCGCGTAACTCTTGCAAGCTTCTACCAAAGAGGGCATCACGTTGGTCTTTTCCCTGGCCGCTTTCTCCACTGCCCTGAGAGCCTCTTTGACGGCTTTGGCATCTCTGTTTTTGCGCAACTCGTGCAGCCGTTCTATCTGACGTTTGGCCCCATTCTTCATTGTGCCGGTGGAGTTCCACTTCCATATCCACCCCCTCGGTATATTTGTTTACCCCGACCTTGGTCACGACACCTTGCTGCAGTTTCTTTTCCCATTCATAGGCCTGCCTGGCCACCTCGGCCTGGACTGAACCCGAGGAGACCGCCTTAACCATGCCTCCCATTTTTTCCACCTCGTCCATCTCTTCCAGAATTTTTTTCTTCCATCTGCTTGGTGAGGGTTTCAATGAAGTATGAACCCGCCAGCGGATCGACCGTATCCCGCAGGCCGATTTCGTCCATCAAAATTTGAAAGGTCCGCAAAGACAGCAGTGCCGCCCTCTCGGTGGGAATGGTGTAGGCCTCGTCCATAGAACAGAGGGCTGTGGTCTGGGCACCCGACAGAGCGGCCGCCAAAGCATAATAAGCCCCGCGCATGATATTGTTTTCCGGCTGCTGCTTTGTCAGGCCGGAACCGCCGCCGCCAAAAATGCCCCTCAGAAACAGAGCCTTTTTGTCCTTAACATCGAGCGCTCCCTTAAGAGCTTTGCCCACAATTTGCGGGCGGCACGAAACTTTGCCACAGTTTCCCACAGGTTGCCGTAGACATTCAGATTGAAGGAAAACCCGCCGACAAATTCCTCAGCCCTGTAGCCGCGGGCCACCACGTTTTCGATATATGCGAAGGCGATCTCGAAGGCGTAGGATATCTCCTGCGCGGCGTGCCAGCCCGATTCCCTGATATAGTCACCCGCAACAAACCGGATTGCAGCGGGGCAATTCTTTCATGGCGTATTCAATCAATCCCCGATCAGGCGGACCGCGGGTTCCACCGGATAGATCCAGGCCCCCCTGCCCACCATCTCCTTGAGGATATCGTTTTGGGGGGTGGCCGATACTTCCGTCTTCCGCAAGCCGAATTTTTCCGCCACCGCCTGATACATGGCGAGCATAACGCAGGCCACGGCATTGATGGTCAGGCCGGTGCCGATCCGGTCCAATGGAATGTCCTTGAATGCGATCTCAAAATCCTGCAAAAGAGTCCACAGCCATTCCCACCCGGCCCACTTCTCCTTCTGCCATTGGGTTATCGGAGTCGTATCCCATCTGCGTCGGCAGATCGAAGGCGACGTTTAACCCGGTTTTACCATGCGAGATCATGAGTTTGAAGCGTTCATTGGTCTGATCGGGGGTGCCGAACCCGGTGTACTGGCGGGTTGTCCAGTTGCGGCTGCGGTATCCCAGTGGGTGTATGCTGCGGGTGAACGGAAATTCACCCTGAGGATCACCCAATACCTGGTTCATAAGAAAAACCCGTCCGCCCCTAAGATCTGCCGGTGTGTAGACAGGCTTGATTTCAATGCCGGATTCAAACACGACTTTCGTGATGGCATCCTTTTCGGTCTT
>CAVRZU010000007.1:0-33822 GCA_963725365.1 uncultured delta proteobacterium
CTAGTATCCTGATATCGGGATTCAATCTGCGCCGGACCTTTTCGACGAGTTCATTGATATCCTGGGCAACCCTCAGGTCCAAATAGGCCGTCTTAAATGGAACGAGCACATCCTGGCTCATGCGTAGCGCGTTCACCATTAAAAATGGCGAAATGGGCGGCAGATCCATAATTACGAAATCGTAATCACTCGCATGTCCGGCAAAGCGCTCGAAGAGGATATTCTCCTTGCCGATCTCTGCGTTCAACTCCGATTCACAGCCTGCCAGACTTTCATCGGAAGCGGCAACGTAGAGGTTTGCGGTCGCAGTCGTGTATATAGCCTCTGAAATATCTCCATTGGGATTGCACAGCACATCCGTGAGAGTCCTGCTCGCAGAGTCGAGCTTGATTCCCAGATGGGAGGTCGCTCCAGTGTATGGATCGAGGTCCACCAGGAGCGTCTTCTTTCCGGCTTGTGCGAGGCAGCAGGCGATGTTCACGGCCGAGGTGGTTTTACCCACTCCACCTTTAAGAGACAATATAGCGACTATTCTCGTATAGGACATAGTGGTCTTCCTCTTGACAGCGTAAGCGTTCAACTCTTTAGCATACAATACCGCCCGAGGAGTTCATCGATCTTCCTCTCCTTGACCAGGTTCTTGAGGAGTGGAAGGATACTTCTTTTGTCCCTTTCCAGGTGTTCCGCTATCTCCCGGACTGTTGCGCCCTCGTCCGCAGATTCGAGAAAAGCTATGATACCGGCAATTGTGGCGGCTTTAGCTTGAGCACTACCGGTTTGGCTCTTAATCGGGCGCGCATTAATTTCCACGGCGGCGGCGCTGCCGTGAATCTGTGCGACCCTTAGCAAAGGACCCTCGGTCCCGGCCTCGGGCACACCTGCGGCAAAGCGTTCTTCTTCCAGGCCTGTTTCCTGCGCGGGTTCATCCATTGGAACTGCGGCTGGCGCATCAAAAGGTTGATCCTGAACCATGGCCGCCTCGGGGCCCGGTTGCACAGGTACCGATGCTTCCCTTCCTCCGAGTCCAAGGGCTACTCGGGTTAGGTCCAGAGCAAGTTCAAACTGAGACGAAACTAATTTTACCCAGATCTCTATCATAGGACTCCTTTCGTACCCACCATATGAGACATTATATCCGGCCTGCGAACTGCTGATGTTTTGCACTTGGCGACGGGGTCATATCAAAGCTCAAGGTTGTATTGCCGTTTACACTATAATGCTGAGTTTAATGATTTGCCCGGGGAAGGCAAGAGGAAACCTGTGTTTTCGACATCGAATGCCGATGAGAGTAGAAGCCCTTTGTGCGCCGTCACCCGATCCAAAGGATCTTCAACTTATCCTCCCACTGCTTATACTCAGTTGTCGCCCGTTACAGCCGGGCTTTTCTCTCGCTTGCAAGCGCCGCGGCAAAACAATCGGCATATGCAAGCTTCCCTTTAGCCTTGAACGAAGCGGCCTGACGACTGAGGCCCCAGTCTTGGTGCCCATAATGTAATAGAATAATCAGTTATTGACGCGGCAGCCGATTAGGTGTATATACTCTCATCTCGTTGTTCGTAAGGCAGAGTTTTTGGATAATTAGGTGCATATACACTTTCAACAATAACCCGGAGGTTATGCCGATGAACGAAAGATCCAATTCCAACCTGCCGCATCAGATTCAAATGATGCTCAATGGTTCTATTCCGCCGCCTCCCATAGCAAACCTGATTGGTTTTAAGCTCGTCTCAATCGGTTCGGGCAGGCTGTGATCGAGTTTGAAGCAGGCGAAAAACACGCCAATCCCATGGGAACTCTTCATGGAGGAGTTCTGTGTGACATAAGTGATGCTGCCATGGGCATGGCCTACGCAAGCACATTGAAGGAGGGGGAATCGTTTACGACGATCGAGCTTAAGATCAATTTCCTCAAGCCCTTCTGGAAGGGCAAGCTTCGAGCCGAAGGCAGCGTCGTGAACGGGGGCAGGAGCGTTGGGTTGGTAATGTGCGATGTGCTCGATGAAAAGGGACGTCTCATTGCTCGAGTGAGCAGCACGTGTATGACTCTGAAGGGCCAACAGGCAGAGGGCCGATAGGCGGTGGGGCGGTGGGACCGCCGGCCGGGTTTGCCGCTGCCTGCGGCGGCGGCGAGAAGGCGGTGTGACCGCCCGGCGGGTTAGCCACTCAAACCTTCGGCCGCTAGCCGGTGAGACCGGCGGCATGAAAAATCTCGAAAGGAAGCGCACAAATGACAAAATCTAACATGGACCTGAAGAACATGATTTATTCTGCAGCGGAGATCAAGAAAATCTGCCTGGATGCGGGGGCCGACGATGCGGGTCTGGTGGAACTGGACCGGGAGTCGCTGCAAAATGAGCGAGAGGGGATCTGAACGTCTATTCCCTCGCGCGCACTGTCATTGCCGTCGCAATAGCAAATAACCGCGAGAACATTCAGAGTCCGGCCCGTTATGTGGCCAATGAAGAATTTCATCATGGGGGGGACAGGACTTCCAGCATTTCTCGGGAGATCCTTCGCCGCCTGAACCAACTGGGCATTCGAGGAGTCGTCGTCAACAAGGGATGGCCAATGGCTATGGATCGTTATCCGGGGAAGATATGGGATGTAAGCCACAAGGTCATGGCAGTGGAGGCCGGTTTAGGGCACATGGGGATGAACCGGCTTGTTCTCCATCCAAAATACGGCAGTTGCATCGGGTTGGAGAGCATCCTGATCAATGGGGTGGTTGATGGATATGATCGTCCCCTTAAGGAGAACCCCTGCATCAAATGCAACCTGTGCGCTGTCGTTTGTCCCACAGGAGCGATCACTAGAGAAAAACCTTTCGATTTCTTCGCTTGTATTACTCACACCTACAGAGATAATTTTGCGGGATTTCAGAACTGGGTGGACGCCATGGTTACCTCTGACGACATGGCTGAGTACCGTACTCATTTCGATGATCGGGAAACGGCCCTCATGTGGCAGTCTCTGATGTTCAGGATAGGCTACCGGTGCAGCTACTGCATGGCCGTTTGCCCTGCGGGAGAAGATATCAAACCTGATTACCTTGAAAACAAAAAGGAACATGTTGAAAGAGTGCTGAAGCCCCTCAGGGACCGTCAGGAGCGGGTGTATGTCATGGCAGGGTCCAAAGCGGAATCAAGGGCCGGAAAAAATCCCCATAAAGAAGTCAGGATAGTTGCGGGAATGATGCGATCTCTGCCGTAGGGATTGCCGAAGCAAACCATAATATCAGGAGGCGGAAAATGGCCGGACAAGTGTATCATGAACTGTGCAAGCTACTGGCTAAACGGGGGGGAAGATACCCGGGAAAGGATATTCCCCAGTTTTATGACCTGGTTGAAGAACTGTTTTTCCCCGAAGAAGCGGCAGTCTATAACGCCATACCCAAAGGATCTCATACGGCCGAAGCCATTGCCCGGGAATTGGGAAAAGCGGTAGACGAAATCAAGCCCGTTTTGGAAGGGATGGCTTCCAAGGGGCTTTGCATCGCCGTTTCCATGGACGGGGTCACCTATTACAGTGCACCGCCTTTTGTGCCCGGGATCTTTGAATTCCAGTTCATGCCGGGGACCAAAACGGAAAGGGATAGAAAGCTTGCCCATCTGATCCATGCATACAAGGCAGCTGTGGACTCCGGGCAGGGTCCGATGAAAGATACCTACCCAACGACCCGGGTCATTGCGGTGGACAGGAAGATTCAGGCAGAAAATACCATCCATACCTATCAGCAGGTGGCCTCCTATATAGAAAAATATCACCCCCTGGCGGTATCCACCTGTTTCTGCCGTCATGAGGCCAAGCTGATCGATGAAAAGGATGATTGCGGCAAACCAGACGAAGTCTGCATGCAGTTCGGTACGTGGGCCCAATTCATCATAGACAGGAAAATGGGCAGGCAGATCTCAAAAGAAGAAGCATTCGAGGTCCTCAACAAGGCGGAAGAGGCCGGACTGGTCCATGCGGCCCTAAATCGCCAGGAAATCGAATTTCTTTGCAACTGCTGCAGTTGTCACTGCATGATCCTGAAGACCGCCCTGGCCCACCCGAAACCGGGGTCGATTTTGAACTCCGGATTCAAACCCCGGCATGACTACGCTCTGTGCACATCCTGCGGCGCCTGCATCGACCGGTGCCCCGCCAAGGCCCTGGCCATGGGCAATGAAGAGAGACCTGAACTCAATTTGGACCGTTGCATCGGATGCGGCGTCTGTGCCGGCGGATGTGACTTCGATGCCATCAAATTGGTTGAAAGGGCCGGTATTTTACCGCCCCCGGTTGACCAGAAAGCCTTACAGGAAGCCATCAAGGCCAGCAGGTGACTAGCACGCTGCACCATGCGTGCATACGCGCCACGTCATATGGCTGTCAACGATGGAACACTGAAGAATGGAGGAGGTTCAAATGACGGGAAGAGTACTCGACGGAATCAAGGGCTGTGTTTTCGATGCGTATGGGACCCTGTTCGACTTCAACTCCGCTGCGGCGCACTGTCGTGCCGACCTGGGGGATAAAGCCGATGCGCTTTCGAAAATATGGCGTGAGAAGCAGCTTCAATACACCTGGCTCCGTTCTTTGATGGGAAAGCATAGGGATTTTTTCGGGGTGACCGGGGACGCCCTGGATTTTGCCATGAAATCTCTCGATATACGCGATGAAGGCCTGCGGGAAAGACTCCTAAATCTTTACAAGACCCTGGATCTCTTTCCCGAAGTGCCCGCCATGCTCGAACAACTAAAATCGGGTGGACTCAAAACGGCCATCCTTTCCAACGGGTCTCCGGAGATGCTCGCTTCAGCCGTCGAGGGAACCGGTCTCGCTCATTTATTGGACGCGGTGCTCTCCGTAGAGGAGGCAGGCGTTTATAAACCCCATCCATCCGTCTACAGGCTCGCCGTCGATTTCATGTCCACCACCGCGAAGGAGATCTGCTTTGTCTCAGCCAATGCGTGGGATGCGCATGGGGCATCGGCTTTCGGAATGAAAGTCATCTGGTGCAACCGCTACGGACAAGCGGAGGAAATCCTCCCCGGGTTACCCGACGTCGAGGTCCTCACCCTGCGGGAAATCCCGGCTATCCTGGGCATGGAGGGCTAGAGGATGTTAATTTCTCCCTTCTCCACGACGCGATCAGCCATAAAGACTTTCAGAGCTGCTTTCCGCTTAAACGAACCCGGGGTTTTCCGTAGAACTGGTCTGTGACCGGAGGATGATTGCCATGAAGCCCAAGAGAATTGATCATAGTCCGGGCCTCGCCGGGAGCGCTCAGTACTTGTGATGACGAGCTTCCTCGATATTATTATCCTTTTTGTTGCTGACGGGCATACGTGTCCATATCTTTAAATCAAGGCGCACTGTACATGGTGGGCTTTAATTGTAAGTATGTCTTTTATCTCAAAAAGGAAAGAAACCATGGATGGATCTCAGCCAGATCAGCCGTCCCTAACCCCTGGTCCAAAGGATGGCAGAGTTTCCGGTTGTCCCGATACTCCCAATTGCATATCGAGCGAAAGCCCTGATGAAGCTCACAGGATTGCTCGACTGCCGGCCGGAGGGCAGCACCTGCAGTGGCCTTTGACTGCCTCAGAGCAATTGTTTCCGGAATGGATAGAGCGACAATCCTTCAAGCCGGTCAGGAAAAGATCAGCGCTGAATTCAGGACCCTTCTCGGATTTGTGGATGATGTGGAATTCCAGCTCGACATGGAGAACAGGGCGATCCTGATGCGTTCCGCTTCGCGAGCTGGCTCCTGGGATTTCGGGGTGAACCGCCGAAGGCTTGAGGGGATAAAAAGAGGTTTGAACGAGAATGCGGAGTATCCGATTATGGCTCTTAAACCCGGAGTTCATGCCCCTGACTTTTCCCTTTCAACCACCCCTGATCAAAAAGTATCCCTCTCCGACCTTCGCGGACAGCCCGTAGTCCTGGTCTTCTATCCGGCCGACTGGAGCCCCGTTTGCAGTGACCAGTTGGGACTCTATAACGAGTTGAAGCCCGAATTCTCCGAGTTTGAAGCGCAAATCGTCGGCATCTCAGTCAACGGCGTCTGGAGCCATCTCGCCTTCAGCAAAGACCGCAAATTGCACTTTCCGCTCTTGGCGGATTTTGAGCCCAAAGGCGAAGTGGCCCGTCAGTATGGCGTCTACAGGGATAAAGAGGGCCAATCGGAGCGAGCGTTGTTTGTCATCGATGCCGAGGGCGTCATTCGCTGGAGTTACGTCTCTCCGGTGGGCATCAATCCGGGCGCGGACGGCATTTTGAAAGCTCTCGAATCTATGGCCAAAGGCGAAAACGCGTTCAGCGCCGGCAACTAGTTCGACGTACAGACCAGGAGGTATAATGGACAAATCAGCCACGCTCACTCAGCCCGTTTCAGCCCATGACCACGCTGAAGGACTCGCCGATGCACCTTTGACCTTAGTGGAGTACGGCGATTATCAATGCCCTTACTGCGGAGCCGCCTATCCAGTCGTGAAGCGGTTGCAGAAGACGTTGGGGGAGAAGCTGCGATTTGTGTTCAGGAACTTCCCTTTGACTCAGGCGCACCCCTATGCCCTGATCGCGGCCGAAGCGGCGGAAGCCGCGGCGCTCCAGGGTAAGTTTTGGCAGATGCACGATGTGCTTTTTGAACAGCAGAGCCTCACTCGAGCCGGACATCATTGCCTCGTGGGCTGAAAGGATCGGGTTGAATCTCGAACAATTAGGCAACGATATCAGGCAGGGCGTTCCTGAAAAGCGTATCCGAGAGGACCGCCAGAGCGGCATCCGTAGCGGCGTTAACGGCACGCCGACCTTTTATATCAACGGAACACGCTACGACTGTTCGCCGGATTATGATTCACTGTTGGCGGCCTTAAACGAAGTTGCGTCCAGGATGTGATTTTCAAAGCCCTAAGAGCGCGGGGGAATGTTTTCCCCGCACACCCGGAATTTCGGCGCTGGCGGCGAAGGGGGTGGGGGGGCGCAGCTCCCCGCGATTTTAAGAATCTATCTGATGCCGTCGCCAATGTTGCAGTAGTTTGATTCGCCTCGCCGCGAGGATGGAAAAGATGACGATCAGAAAGGTCTGAACCGCATCTCTAAGGCCGGACTAAAAGCGGCGCGTTTGCCGGATTTTGACTCAAGGCAGGGTTCCCTATTGCTCAATTCGCATGAAAGCAAAGATACTCTAACCTGCCCCAAGTGCGGGCATGTGCAACCGGAAAGCGAAGAGTGCTCTCGATGCGGCCTGATCTTCAGGAAGTATCAGACCGGATTTGCGGGAGACCCTGGCGCAGGCAGGATCGTCATTTGTGACGGCGTCAAAGAAAAAAAGCAGATGCTGCTGGTTTTTCTGGCCCTGCTTTTGGCCTTGGTCCTATATATGGATGTCCGGAGCACGCGAGGACTAACCTATCCGCCCGGAATCCTCATAAAGTCCGAACCGCAGATGGTGCTGATCAAGGACCCAAAACCGTGGAAAGTTGGAAAGAAAGTGATCTTCCCCATGGTCGAATTTTGGCTGCAGGGTCGAGTGCTATGTTCTGAGCGCTATGATGATGATCCATTGTCAGACATTTGTCCGATCGATATTGGTCTGGGGTGGGGAACCATGTCCGATCAAAGCATCATAGATCAATTGGATATTGTCCAGGCTAACCGCAAGCTCGAATATTCCGCCAGTGACCAGGACCATCCGCCGCCCTCCTATGCATCGCTTTGGGAATACGTCAAAAACGTTCATACGCTCCCCGCCTCAGGCGATATCAAAAAGAAAGTCTGCTCGGTTCGAACCGGCGATCTGATAGAACTCAGGGGCTCCCTTGTGGCCATCCAGGAAAATGGGCAGTGGACATATGTCAGTTCCCTGAAGAAGGAAGTCGGCCTGGACCATACAACATGCCTGATCTTTTGGGTTACGCAGTTTGAGAGGCTGGATATCAAAAGTTACAATTCCGATAATTGAGTTTACGGAAGTATTATGCTAGGTTCCGAGAGGATCGAAGAGCGAAGACCGACGACAGGAGTATTGTCAAGATGGAACATATAGTTACCCGATTTCCCCCAGTCCGACGGGGTCTCTGCACCTTGGAGGGGCGCGCACGGCTCTTTTCAACTGGCTTTTTACACGCAACAGGGGAGGCAGATTTATCCTCCGGATCGAAGACACGGATGTTGAACGATCTACCGAAGAGTCGGTAAAAGCCATCATGGATGCCATGGAGTGGCTGGAGCTGACCTGGGACGAAGGCCCCTATTTCCAGACCAACAGGCTGGACGTCTATGGCGAATACGCAAAAAAACTGGTGGATTCCGGCAACGCCTATTGGTGCCAATGCACTCCGGAAGAACTCGAGATGAGGCGAAACGCGGCAATGGCTGAAGGGCGCAAGCCCAAATACGAAGGGACATGCCGCACGAAAGCCTTTGGTCCCGGCCCCAACAGGGTGCTAAGGTTCCGTGCCCCGGATACCGGCACGACTGTTCTGCGAGATATCATAAAAGGCGCCATCGAGTTCGACAACTCCGAACTGGACGACCTCGTAATTGTAAAAAGCGACGGTATACCCACCTACAATTTCGCGGTCGTTGTCAACGATATCACCATGGGGGTGACGCATGTGATAAGAGGGGACGATCACGTGAACAACACGCCCCGGCAGATTTTAATCTACCAGGCGCTGGGCGAAAAATTGCCGGAGTTCGGCCACGTGCCGATGATCCACGGCGAGGACCGCTCCCCCCTGTCAAAGCGCCACGGGGCGACATCGGTAATGGAATACAAGAAGATGGGATTCCTTCCCGAGGCCCTTGTGAACTGCCTTGTCAGGCTGGGCTGGTCCTATGGGGACCAGGAGATTTTCTCACGCTCCGAGCTGATTGAAAAATTCACTCTTGAAAACATCGGAAAATCCCCGAGCATTTTTACGATGGAAAAGCTTTTGTGGCTGAACGCGCACTATATCAAGGAAAAACGTCCCGAAGAATTGGTTTCGCCGCTCAGGCCGTTTTTGGCCCTTCGAAATTACACGGACAAGCCCGATGCATATTTAGCCGGGGCACTCAGAACCCTTCAGACCCGCTCGCACACGCTTGTCGAAATGGCCGACGCCATGCGGTTCTACATGGTGGATGAAGTCGAGTTCGACCCGGCGGCGGCCGACGAATTCCTGACACCTGAGATTGGCAAGGTTTTCGAGCTGATTATCTCGGAACTGTCCAACCTGGAGACATTTGACGAAAAGAGCCTGGAGACTGTCTTTAGAAAAATTGTAGCAGATTTGGGAATCAAGTTTGGCAAGATAGCTCAACCGGTCAGGGTGGCCCTTACGGGCGCAACGAAAAGCCCCGGCCTTTTCGAAATAATAGAGGTGCTGGGCAAAAAGAGCGTAGTCGAGCGGCTTCAAAAGGGCCTCAAATATACCAGGGAGCGGTAAAGCTTTCACCAGGCACAGAGAAAAGTAGAAAGTGGGAAAAGCTTTCAACCACGGATTTCGCGGATGAACACCGATCATATCAATCAGATGCCTTGGGAGTTTTTTCTCAGTGCTCTCTGTGCCTGTGTGGTGAACTGGTGCTAACGTCCTGCCCCGGCAGGATAGAGCCCCAGGTCGTCTGGCAGATAGGAATCCAGTTCTGCGCCGGATTTATCCAGCGCTTCGACCACCGAATACACTTCTTTTCCCTGCTTTTCATGGCCGGCGGATGCTTCCATGATCACCACAGCTATGTACCCGGCCTGCACCGAGAGCAGCTTTTCCCGTACTGCCAGTTTTCTTGCATCCAGTATTGTGCACTTGTCTACAAGGGCCGTGTAGTCATCGAGCATTTGCGCCCAGGGAATTTTCCATTTCTCGCTCAGCTCCAAAAACCGTGACTTCATTTCGGGAGTTGTCTGAGCCTCATTGTCAGGGTCTCGCAACGAAGGATATTCAAGCAGCACCTGTTCGAAATCGCTCCAGTAAGGCCGTCCTCGAAGCTCGGCGATATCCTCGATTAACGCATTGAGTTGGGCATAAAAATCCGACGACTGTTCATTTACCGAGTCAAGCGCTTTATTTTCTTCCATCAGTTTGACTTCAGCCGGCGAAGGTCCGGGAGCAACACTGACCTTGCCGGGCAGGCCGGCGCATCCCGAAACGGCAACAATCAACAGAATGGATCCGGTAAGATTTACTAATGTTTTCCTGACCATGTTTTTCATGCGCGAAAATTCCTCCTTAGCAAAAGGCTCGGCAACCGCCCCTTCATCTCGATTATTTTCCTGAACCATACCGAGTAGAAATCGACCCCCATTTATACTGTATCCTGTAGTCCAAAATACAGTTCAGACCTCATATTCGAAAGGAAAAAATCTGCTATTATCCTTTTCCAGAGGAATGCCCTCTCCCTTAAAGTTTAGGTTCTTTGCATCATTAGCTATTCACCCCGGAAAGCCAGGCCCCCCCGCCCCTGGCTTTCTCCTTTTTAACCCCCGGGCGCTGTTTTCCACCCCTCACCCCTCGGCCCTCACTGCTCACTGCTACACCGATCACTGTTTTAATCATGCGCCAATCGATCCCGATGTTTATCTTCTTTGTAGAACCTGAATAAGGAGGGTAGGATGGCGGATATATTGGAACATGTGCGTGACAAACTTGATTGGCTGGCAGACGAAATTCTGGATCGACTCACAGGATCACGCAAATACCGACTGCAAGAAGTTAAAGCACAGGTCCCGGATGCTCGGAAAATAGCTGGCAGCCGCAAGGCTCACCACCTTCCGCCTGCGGGTCCTTCCTGCGGTCGCTAACTAAGACTGCTTTCTGTTGAACGCCGGCCTGAGAAACCCGGTTCCAGCAAACCATAAAACGGCAGGGCTCAGACTGGTTCCCCAAAAAGGTCTGCTTCACCTGCCGGTTTTCAATTCTTGATAGATATCCCCAGCGCGGCCGCTTATAGAGATCGTCATGGGCCAGAACGCCCAAGAGGATGAGGCTACCGGACCAGTCCGGAACTCCGGAGGGCAACAGCTTGTCCGGATCGAAGGAAGTTCGATAGCGGCTGTCCACAAGTATACTCCAGGCGCTGCGGTCGTTTATTATTCGCTCAAGGTTCAGCCATGGATGATGGGGATTGGCTTCCAGGAAAGCAAGAGCTTTGGCGATTTTCTTTATGATGACTTTTTGGGACTTGAGAGTTTTGCAAGCCCTTGTTCGCTCAATTGCAGGGTGGGGTAGATGACCACGGGCTGAAGGACGGATGAACACCACCCTCTTCGACGGAAATATTCAGATGATCTCCGTTCTTGAGCCCAAGCTCTTTCCGGAGCGAGGCGGGCAGGTTGATGCTTCCCCGCTTGTCTATCGCGATAATCATGAAAAACCTCCATATACGGGTGTTTCACTTAACATAGCAGATTATGTCATTTTGCCAATATGACATAATCTGTTGACGCTTTACTTTCAACTCCTAATGCACTAAATATTAGTGCAGGAGGCAGATGTGGCCTGGCGTTCCAGATTGACAAAGAAAGTAGATCTCAAAAAGGGCAAACCGACTTATGTTGCGGTGTGGGTAGAGCGCGAAGATGAAATTAGACTTGTAGAGGTGGTGTATGCAGGAACGCACGAGAAAGCGCCATACTGAACCATCGGATATGGCAAGGTTTATTGGCCCTCCCGATAAAATCGGGGCGGTAAGGAAGTTTGCAACTTCGTTGGGGCTTACCGACATCGAGGACACTGTCGATTACCGCGAGGCATTTCCCGAGTTCGCCGGGAAGGAAAGGCAAACGGCAGTCAGAGCATACCGTATCCGCGAGGGTCTCACTCAGGATCAACTTGCCGCACTTACAGGTATTGCCCGCCGACATATTTCCGATATGGAAAATGGCCGTCGCCCTATTGGTAAGGAAAACGCCAGGAAGCTGGCAAAAGCTCTAAATGCCGATTACAGGATGTTTCTGTAGATTACGGCGCTCATTCCGCGGGCCCGGAACTAATTGGACCAAGCTTAGAGGAGTCCAACATGATTACCGATGAGATCAAGCAAGCAGTAAAGAGTCGTTATGGCAAGTTTGCCGAGACAGGCAGCCACAAAGAGTCCTGTTGACCCAGCAAGAGACAGCCCGGTTCGGGCTATGCAGTGGATCAGGGACTCTACGGTCGAGAGGAGCTTTCCTTAGTGCCGGAGATTGCTCTCAAGTTCTCTCGAGGTTGTGGCAACCCTACTGGTTTCGCGAACCTCCAGCCTGGCGATACAGTTGTAGATTTCGGCTGTGGGGGTGGGATAGATGTCATCCTGGCCGCTCACAAAGTCGGATCGCACGGAAGAGTAATCGGAATAGACTGCGCGCCTCAGATGATCGAGCGGGCCAAGCAGGCCGTGGCTGAGGCAGGCTTGCAAGACAGGAACATGGAGTTTCGCACGGCATTTTTGGACAAAACACAGCTTCCAGACGACTTCGCGGATGTGGTGATCTCCAACTGCGTTATCAACCTGTGCCCCGACAAGGACGCAGTGTATAAAGAAGCCTTTCGCATCCTTCGAACCGGTGGGCGAATTGCTATCTCAGACACAGTCTTTACCGAGAGTGTCGCTTCTGAGTTAACAGAGCGCTTCCAATCAACTTGGGCGGGATGTTTGGGGGGTGCTATTCCTGAAGACGACTACTGGCAGACGGTGGGGGAAGCAGGCTTTGCTGAGGTTCAAATTGTAACCCGTCACCTGCTTACGCCAGAGGAATTGGAAGCAATGGCTTGCTGCCCCGGCGAAGAATTTACTCCACCTCCGAACAAGGAAGATCGTGTTGCGGTGGAAGGGAAAGTGGCTAGCGTCAAGTTCACAGCGATGAAGTTGCCTATGAAGTGAAGCATAATTTGAACTGACATTTCCGGCTTACAGCGGCTCGGCGCTCAAATCCCCAAAAAGGCCTGCTTCACCTGCTGGTTTTCAAGCAATTCAACGCCTTTTCCTTCCAGAATGACTCTTCCATTTTCGAGAACGTAGGCCCGATCGCAAATTGCCAGGGTCTGCTTTACGTTTTGTTCCACCATGAGGATTGTGATACCCTGTCTGTGAATCTGGAGGGCCAGCCGAAAGATATCCTGGGTCAGCAGTGGAGAAAGGCCCAGCGAGGGTTCGTCGAACATAATCAATTTCGGCCGTGACATCAGCCCGCGGGCGATCGCGCACATCTGCTGCTCTCCGCCCGACATTGTGCCGGCCATCTGTTTCCTTCGTTCCTTGAGACGGGGAAAGAGTTCAAAGACCCATTCGAGTGTTTCCTTGCGCCTGGCTTTGGCTTGTGGAGTCAAAGACCCGAGTTCGAGATTTTCCAGCACGCTCATATCGGGGAAAAGCTGCCGCGCCTCAGGAACATGAGCTATACCGTGTTCCACGATTTTATACGGCTTGACCAGGTCAAGGCGCCGGTCCTCGAACCAGATCTGTCCCCCGCCGAGCGGGACGAGACTCGAGATGGTTCTCATTATGGTGCTTTTGCCCGCCCCGTTTGCACCGACAAGAACCACGAATTCCTTTTCGGCCACATTGAAAGAGACGTCCCAAAGCACCTGCACGTCCCCGTAACCGGCGTCCACATGTTCGACCCGGAGCATTTTCAATCCCTTCCGAGATAAGCTTCAACGACAGCCTGGTTGTTGGCGACTTCGGGCGGTGTTCCCCTGGCTATTTCCTGGCCGTAATTTATGCAGAGGATGCGGTCACAAAGATTCATGATCACCTGCATTATGTGCTCGACAATGATGATCGCAATTCCCGAATCCCTGATTTTGCGTATAATCCGGACGCCCTCGGCCTGCTCCTGGGGCGTGAGGCCCGCCATGGTTTCGTCGAGCAGAAGCAGTTTGGGCTCGGTGGCGAGCGCGCGTGCAATTTCCAATCGTTTTCGATCTCCGATGGTGAGGCTCCTTGCCGAAAAATCCAGCTTTTTCTCCATTTCGCAAAAATGGAGCACCTCGACAGCCCTGTCTTTTGCCACACCAAAATTGGCAGTTCTGCAAAAGGCGGAAGTCATGACGTTTTCCAAAACCGTCATTCGGCGAAGAGGTTTTACTATCTGAAAGGTCCTTCCGATCCCTTCCTTGCAGATTTTCCACGTCGGCATCCCATTGATTTCCCTGCCTCTGAAATGAATGGCGCCGGAAGTAATCGGGTAATAAGCGGAGATCAGGTTGAATAGCGTCGTTTTTCCCGAGCCGTTTGGACCGATAAGTCCAAATATCTCTCCTTCCTCAACCTCGAAGCTGAGGTCGTTTACCGCTATCAGCCCCCCAAAGGCCTTGGTCAGGTGCTTGGTTTGAAAAAAGCTCATAATCCGCTTCCCGCCTCTACCGGAGGAATTGGCTTTTTTCTGGCCCAAAGGTTGAAAATCCGGGGCAAATCCCCTACCACTCCATTAGCCATGAACCTTATAGCCAGTATAACGAGCAGTCCGAACGCCAAGGCGTGAGCGCTGCTGACCCACTTTGGGGCGTATCCGAAAAAGGAACTCCTGAAAAGTTCGTGCAGCAGCACCATGATGAAGGCGCCCACCGCCGGGCCCATATCGTTCCGGCCCCGCCGATGATAGCGACCAGGATTGCCATGATAGAGATAAAATAAAGGGAGAACACGACTTCCGGGTCGATGAAACCCATGTAGTTCATGTAGAAGGCCCCGGCAAGACCCGTGAAGAAGGAACTCACCGCCAGCGAGAGGCTCTTGTACCTGAATGAGCTTATCCCCATGGCTTCGGCAGCGTCCTGGTCCTCGCGGATAGCTATGAAATAGAATCCCCATTTGGATTTCATGATACGGCTTATCGTAAACACGCACAGCGCCGCAAGTCCCAATGCCAGGAAATAGTAGATCACCTTGGAGCGAAACGTG
Source organism: uncultured delta proteobacterium (assembly GCA_963725365.1). Taxonomy (GTDB): domain Bacteria; phylum Desulfobacterota; class Syntrophobacteria; order Syntrophobacterales; family Syntrophobacteraceae; genus SbD1. The sequence continues at coordinate 14,856 of CAVRZU010000007.1, forward strand.
GTGATAATCAGGATTCCCTGCATTCCATCGGTAAGATCTCTCCAAAAAATCGCAACCTGGCGAAAGACCTCGCCTATGGCCAGGGTGGCCAGGTTGAAATAGGAGCCGCGCAGCCTGAAACATATCCACCCGAGGAGCAGTCCCGACAGCATGGCCAGCGGACCGCCCAAAAGCATACCCCACCACGCGGAGATTCCGAGCTTCGTCGTGCAGATGCCCGCCGAATAAGCCCCTACTCCGAAAAAGATGGCGTGTCCGAAAGAAATCTGGCCGGTATATCCGGCGAGAAGGTTCCATGAGGAGCCGATTACCACCCACATCAGCGCGATAATGACAATGTGTCTGTAATAATCGGAACTTGTCACGAAAGGAAAGATTGCAAGAACCGCGAGCACGCCCAGTGCCGTCAATGCAGGCCGGTGTTTCATCCGGCGTTCACCTCCATTAAAAAGAGTGATGAATGCGGAATGATGAGTGCGGAATAAAAAACCTGTTTGTCTCTCTCATCATTCATCATTCATCATTACCTAAATCCTGCGGGTCATACTTTTGTAAGAGTCTTCAAACCGCCGGGCAGAAACAGGAGAACGAGAACAAAAATGACCATGCCGACAGCGTCTTTGAGCGCCATCGAAATATAGGTGGCCCCGAGAGATTCGGCCACTCCCAGGACAAGACCGCCAAAAATAGCGCCCACCGTGCTGCCCATTCCGCCCAGAACGGTTATTATGAACGCTTTCAACGTAAAGGGCGCCCCCACATCCGGAAAAAGATAGTAGATCGGCAGAAGCAACGTGCCGGCCGCGGCGGCCAAGGCTGCGCCGAGTCCGTATGTGAGTTGGGTTATCCATTCGGCGTTGATGCCCATAATCAGGGCTGCGTCTTTATTCTGGGCTGTGGCGCGAACGGATTTCCCGGTGTCTGTCTTGAGCAGGAAGAGGAAAAGACAGACGGTGAGCAGCACGGCAAGTCCGAAGGCCACGACCATGGGAACGTTCCAGCAAATGGAGCCGATCATAAAAGTGGCCGAACTGTAAGACGTTTTTACAGATTTATAGTCGGAATGGAATATGAACCGCATCGTCTCGGTCAGCACCATTCGAATGCCGACGGTCATAAGGATTTGATTTTGCGGGATTATCGAATCGACTTCGAGCAGAGGATTAAGAAGGTACTTCTGGATTGCCACGCCCAGCACAAAGAGCGCCGGAGGCGCGATGAGCAGCGCATAGATCAGGATCGAGCCCCAGGTATTCATACAGAAGGAACGTAATGTACATGGCCACCATCATCAGTTGGCCATCGGCCAGGTCGATAATGCGCATTACGCCCATTATCAGGGTCATGCCCAGTCGATGAGGGCATAGACACCGCCGATCAGAATCCCTGCGACCAGCGTTTGAACGAAGTACTTCCATTAACGAATCCTTATAGACCGCAAACGGTGCTTACCGCCGATTTTTCCAGCCGCCGCCAAAGGTTTGAGTGGCCAACCCGGCAGGCGGTCCCACCGCCTATTTCCAGGCTTTTTCCCAGTCTATCGGATAAACGTAAGATTTGATCGCCGTTTCTTTGGCCACACCAGTTCAAGCTTTCCGTCTATCCATTGTACAAGGTAGGTAGGGAGCTTGTTCTGATTGTTCATCTTCTCATATTCAACGAATTTGACCGGACCGAAAATCGTCATGATATCAGTCTTGCCAAGCGATTCGCGGACGTCGTCCGGGGTTAAAGACAGTGCCCTTTTGAGCGCGTCTGCGATCACATAGGCAGATGAATATCCTTCGGCCCCGTGGTATTCAGAGTCCATTTTGTATCTCTTTACGAATTTGTCGTAGTACTCTCCGGCGCCCGGATAGGGCAGGGTCTGATACCATAGTGTCGCTGAATAGACCATGTTTCCCGCTTTGCCCGCGTTCTCACCAAACTCGGGCAGGGTAAAGCCTGCCCCGCCCCCGACGAAAATCTTCGGAGTCAGTTTCAGCTCCATGGATTGCTTCATCAGACGCGAGGCGTCCGTCAGGTAAGAAATCATATAGATCACATCAGGGTTCGCCTGCTTAACTTTGAGCAGCAGCGGCTTGAAATCAACCCCGCCGCGAGGGTAGCCTTCATTCATTACCACGTTGAGTTTCAGCTTGTCACAGCTCTGCTGGAATTCCGCGGAACCCGAAGACCCGAAGTTCGTATTCTCGTAGAGTATCGCCACGCTCTGAGGTTTTACGACTTCTGTCATGAAAGATTCGAGGGCTTTGGGGTAATCGCTTACCGGCGGGTTCAGGCGAAATACATAATCCCACTTCATTTCCGTAATCTTATTGTCCGAACCGGTAGTAATCAGAAAGGGAATCCTATTCTGCTGGGCAACCCCGGCGATTGCGAATGTCTCGGAGCTGCCGTAACCGCCTCCGAGCATGGCAACCTTGTCCTGGGTGATCAACTTTCTTGCCGCGCTTCTTGCCACTTCGGGCATGCCCGTGTCGTCTTCGTACACGAACTCCAGCTCTTTGCCGTTTACTCCTCCAGCCGCGTTGATCTCTTCCAAGCCATTTCGAATGATTTCTTCTCGATCTCCCCGAATTTTGCTTTCTCGCCTGTTGCCGGTAGAATGATTCCCACTTTAATGAACCCGGGAACCCTCGCAAAAAGCCGCTGCCGGCAGGAGAAGCAAAAAGAGAGAGGGTCAAAAAAAGAACGCACCTTAAATACTTTTCCATAAAATCTCCTCCTCCTTAGGTAATCAAAACAATGGCTCAGGGACCTTTCCCCAAAGAAAATCGACAGGGCAGAGGAATAAGAACAGAAAGGGAAATAGCAGTCACGTTGCCTTGGGATGGCGATTTCAGAATACTATCGAATACCGGCAAGTCAATATAAAACATAAACCCACATCACAGAGGCTCAGAGGACACAGAGGAAAGCTTTCACGCGAAGATGGGAAGAAAAAGCAAAATTACCACTTGAAGGCGAAAAACCTGTTGCGGTGCGCACGCGAGATCGAGTTCCGTTTTGAATGCATCTTCCCCTTTTTAGCTTTTCTTCGCGTCTTCGCGTCTTCGCGTCAATCCACTTTTGCTTTTCCTCCGTGCTCTTCTCATGAGCCGGAAAAAGCCACCTGTTCCAGCAGGGAGTCTACAGCCTCCCTTGCCTTGAACCTGTCCCGCACCTCATTGAGCATGATCGCAGCGGCGTAGGTCCTGCCCGAGGGACCCGTTACATACCCGGCGAACCCGATCACATCTTTAAGGGTTCCCGTTTTGCCTCTCACGGTAAGCCCCGGCGTGCGCATTCTTCTCATTAGAGTACCCTGCCCACCGTTGGCCGCCATTGAAGATATGAAATCTTCTCTTATGCCGTTATCATTCCATGCGGAGACAAGCAGACGACAGAATGTTCGGGGGCTTATTCTGCAAAAACGGCTGAGTCCGGACCCGCAGTCGATGCTCCCGATTTCATTCGGAATACCGGCTTCCTTGAGAGTAGTCCTGAGGACGGCAATTCCCTTCATGGAGTCGCCGGGGGCGCCTGAACATAGCCCCCCAGGGACTTCAAAAACATTTCAGCCATAAAGTTATTGCTGTATTTATTCATGCCCGATATCAATTCCTCGAGCGGAGGCGAGTCATAAACCGCGATCACTTCGGCGCCGGGGGGGGCTTAGCCCCCCTGGCCCCGGAGCCGAGCACTTTTACACCGGCGCTCTCAAGGGCCGACCGCATCGAATGGGCAAAAAGTCCGGCAGGATCAGCCGCATTGAATCGAAACTCCCGGGCGTGACTTCCCGCCGAGACGCGCCCGGAGAGCAGGAATTGTTCCTCACCGTTGCCTGTGGCGCCCTTAGCGTGAAGCGAAAGGGAGCTTGCTCCCCTTTTGCCCGAATTTCCTGCCTTGCCGCTCACCTGCACATAACCGTCCGCCAGGCCCGAATCCGCCACCATGCGGGCTTTCGAGGGGATGCTGATCTTCACGGTTAACGTGTTGAAGTCGATTGCCGCAGCCGAAACCACAGGGTTATATAAACCAACGCAGTCACTATCCAGGCAGATCCGCTCCGATGATGGCTGGAAAAAGCTGTCGTCCACAAAAATACCGCCCCGGATTTGCCTTATCCCTCTTTGCCTGAGCGTCTGCGCCAGCTGCAGGGCGCTGTCCGAACCGAAAAGAGGATCGCCGCTTCCCTTTATCCATATGTCGCCCGAAATTACTCCCTCCACCGGCGCTCCGGCGGCCAGAACTTTTGTTTCAAAGCGAAAAGAAGGCCCCAACTTCTTGAGGGCGGCATAGCTGGTCAGCAGCTTCATCAGTGAAGCGGGAACAAACACCTCTTTGGACCTTGACTACAGACAACCTCCCCCGATGGAACAGAGACCACAAGGACCCCTGAGTTTCCGGCAGCCCGGCCCAGTTTTTCAATGGCCTGTTGACAAGCGCCGGCGCCCGGGATTTCAGATTTCATAACGGGAAGTTTTTCAGAAGAGGCTTGAATTTGAGACCCTGCCGCGAACACGGCCGTGTTGACAAACAAAATAAATATGAAACAAATTAAAAGGGCTATTCTCATGATGATTTCAGAAAGAGCACGTCTCCAAAAGCCAGAATAACTTCGCCCTGCTTAACTTTTTCAAGGCAGCGGGAGAGATGAGTTTTTGCTTCATGGATATTAATCTTGATCATGGTCATATTCTAGATCATACATGGGACCCAGTCAAACTTGGTCACCCAGGCTTTCGAAAACGTCCCAAAATTCCGGGAAAGATTTGCTGACGGATTCGGCTCCATCGATGACCACTCCGCTTAACCGCAGACCGGCAAGAGCAAAGGCCATCGCAATGCGGTGGTCGTCGAAAGCCGAAATCGGCCCTGAAGGCGGACCGAAGGGTACGCCTCCGTTTATTATCAACCCATCAGATAGTTCCCGGGCCTCGACTCCGAGCACCTTCAAACCGGCCGCCACCGTGCTCAGCCGGTCGGACTCCTTAATTCTCAGGTGCGCCACGTTGCGGATGCGTGACGTTCCGTTTGCAAATGCACAAAGGACACCGAGTGTGGGCACCATGTCAGGCATTTCGTTCATATCGACGTCAACAGGAAGGAGCTGTTCCGGCCCTATTACCCGCACCCCTTCACCCTGCCACTCGATGCGGCAGCCCATGTTACCCAATACATTCAGAAAACGGCAATCCCCCTGAATGGATCGGGGCGAAACGGGTGAGGTCAATACCTGCCCGCCCGTGAGAGCGGCGGCCCCCCAGAAATAGGAGGCTGAAGAACAGTCTCCCTCGACGGTAAAACTGCGGGGCGCATAGGCCTGGGGCGCCGGAATCGCGATCCTGTTGGAGGCTTGCCGCTCAAAGCTTATCCCCGCTTCCTTCATCATCCCCAGTGTGATTTCGACGTAAGGCCAGGAGGGCAACAGGCTCCGACCATTCCACGCGGATTTTTCCGAGCGCGCATGGAGCGGCAATCAGGACCCCGGATAAAAACTGGCTGCTTTCAGAAGCATTTACATAGACATCCCCACCGCTTAGTCCCCTGCTGTCGATCTCGACCGGAAGGAACCCAGGTTCCCCGATCCAGCGCAATTTTACCCCGAGCTTTTGGAGGGCTTCAGCCGCCGGACCGACTGGGCGCTGGCGAAGGCGCGGAGTTCCGTCGAGCACAAATTTTCCACTCCCGGCCGAAAAAACGGCAAGAAGCAGGCGGGCGCTCGTGCCGCTGTTTCCGAGAAAGATCGGCCCATCGGGCTGCCTCCAGAGAAAAGAAGGCGGTATTACCCGAACCGAATCTGTGCCCCATTCGATCGTTGCGCCAAGGGCCTCCAGCGCCCCGCCGGTAAGCAGCGTATCCTCGGCCCTCAGCGGGTTGCCTATCACTGCCGCCGCCGAAGGTTTGAGTGGCGATCCTAATGGCGATCCCACCGCCCTGGTCCTGCAGCAAGGGCGGCCATTATGAGAGCACGGTGAGTTATCGACTTGGAGCCCGGCAGTCGAATCTTGGCGTTTATCTTCGAAACCGGTTTTATCGCTTTAGAGAGTTTCTTCATTTTGCGGCTTCTTCCGGGCAATGGGACCGCCGGCCGGGTTCGCCGCTCAAACCTCCGGCGGCGGCAAGAAGGGCGCCTCGCATTGCAGCGATGGCGGGAGTATCGAAGACCGGACGCTCCAACCACCATTCGAGCTGAGCGGCCCCCTGGTAAAGCAGCATTTCCAGGCCGGACACAACGGTGCATCCCGCATTGCCCGCAGCTTTCAAAAAGGCTGTCCATGGCGGAGAGTAGATAATGTCCATTACGGTCATTTCGGGTTTAAAAAACGTATCGAAGGCGATAGGGGAGGCTTCAGCGTCCTTGAGTCCGACAGAAGTGCATTGAACGACTATATCAAAGTTTGCTGCCGTCTCGCCGAGCATGTTCAGCGGGATGAATTCGCTTTTGAGTTCCTTTGCCAAAGTGCTGCCCCGCCCGATGCACCTGTTCGAGATCGTTACCGTTGCTCCGGCCCTTTTCAGGCCATAGGCCACCGCTCGGGCCGCCCCTCCGGCGCCCAGGATAAGGGCGCTGCGGCTGGAAACGTCAACGACGGCCGAAAGAGCCCGCAACGCGCCGATCCAGTCGGTATTGCACCCTTCCCAACCGAGGCTTGTCCTGCGAAGGGTGTTTGCGGCGCCGATCTGTTCCGCCGTCTCGTCGATTCGCTCGGCCAGGCGGCATACCATCTCCTTGTATGGAATGGTTACGCTCAGCCCGCTAAAACCCGTTTTGTGCAGGAGTTTGAGATCACTTTCAAGCTCATCGACATAGAAGGCGGCATAAATCGCTGCAATACCGAGCGCCTCGAAGCACGCGCTCATCATAACGGGACTGAGGCTGTGGGCCACTGGGTTTCCGATAACGGCGAAAAGTTTCTTCTGTTCAGGTCTGATCATCTCATTGGCGCCTTTTTACAATCATCGCGGCAAAATCCCGTCATGCTGAAACTTGAGCTTCTTTCTCAGGACCTCCAGGTAATGCAGGAACCCCGGTTCAAGACAGTCCGGATATGTCCAGGCCTGTGGCCGGTAAGCGCCTTTTTGATAAATGAGAGTAAGATCGGCATAGATCCCGTCGCGAAGATAAACCCTGTGAGTATAATTTTTCCCGGTCGCCAGGATGAAGCGCTCCGCGCTAAGAAATCCCGGATCGATATTAACCTGCCGTTTTCCATCGCGCGCGAGGGCGGCTTCAATTTCATTGGTTCGCAGCTTGATATCCGGCAGGGACTGTGGAGCGACGAGGTTTAAAAAGCAAGCGGTCTGCCTGCGAATCCCCCGTCCCATTTCATTATTGTAATAGGTTGTGTACGGGAAAGCGCCGGGCGCTGAGACGAAGTCCATCGGTCCGAAATCGGATACAAGTATGTTTAGAGCTTCCAGTTGGGCGCCGGAATCGCCGAACAAAAACCGGATTATGAGCTTGGCTGGATCAGGTTCTTTGGGCTGACTCATTGAAGTAGTCGTCAGTCGTCAGTCGTCAGTCGTCAGTCTTTTCCGACCACTGTCCACCGACCACCGCCTTTATATTGGTTTTTTGCTGACCACTGACCCCGGCCACTCGCGACTGCCTTTATATCGGTTTTGCTTCGTCGATCAGCATGATCGGGATATCTTCCCGGATTTCGTACATAAGCCTGCACTGCTCGCAGATGAGGCCGGTCTCATCGGAATTTGGATGTATCTGCCCTTTGCATTTAGGGCACCTGAGGATTTCAAGCAGCTCTTTTTTTACAGACATCAGATCGACTCCATTATTTTCAGGTTTGTTGGGGCTGGTCCTGTTTTTCCTCGAATTTACGCGGAGCATCTTTTCCGTCATCATCGAGGATCTGGCGAAAAGAGTCCAGAAGCGATCTCATTCTGGCCCCGAACTGGATTCGATTCCGCCTCAACTCAGATATCTCCTGCTCCATTCGGGCAAGGCGATTGGCGGCCTCGTTGAGGAGCCCTTCGGCTTTAACTTCGGCCTCGGATATGATCAGCCTGGCCTCGCGTTCTGCGTTTGACTTAATCTGCTCAGCACTCTTTTGCGCGCTCATGAGCACAGCACGAATGGTTTTCTCCCGCTCCCGGTGCTCTTTTATTTCCGATTCCCGGGCCTCGATGTCCTTCCTCAGGTTTTGGTTTTCCTCCTGGAAGCGATGATTCTCTTCGCACAGAGGCCTCAAAAAGGCTTCCACCTCATCGGGATCAAGCCCCATCAGGCGCCTGCGAAATTTTTTCTCTTCAATGTCTGGTATTTCCATCAAATTCACTCCAACCCGGGGGCGGCCAAAAAGGGCTAAAGGCCGCCAATATAAGCCGCCATAGTGTAGAGGGTCGGCACGATAAACCGGTCCAGAAACACGATTGCAAGCAGTAGAATCATGGGAGTGAAATCGATTCCACCCATGTCGAACGGGATCAGCCTTCGAATGCGATACAGGGCAGGTTCCGTAACATTGTACAGGAACCGCACGATGGGATTATAGGGGTCTGGGGCTTACCCAGGAAAGAATAGCACGGGCGATCACGATGAACATGTATGTATTGAGGACGATGTGCAAAACATCTGCAAGGGCCTTTAGGAAGTACGCAATAATGAACATTATTTGCTCCATGCTTCTGGTTTGCAATCGAAGTATCTGCCGGATTTGAAACTACTTTTTTTCCCGTGGCCTGTCAACCCGACACTAACAAGGTGCTGAAAAAGGCGGTGGGGGAATTACGAATTACAAATGAACGCCTCACTGCGTTTGGAGTTTGCGGGTTGCGGGTGGCGCGTACAACCCGGCTCAACTACACTATCAGATCGCCCCAGCGCCGAACCGAAGGTTGCGGGTCAAAACAGCGCAAGTTCCCGCAAAATCTGCGGTATTTGCTGTAAATACATGCAAATTTCAAAGTCCAATTTCATAACTGTTCGGTTTGACTGGACGTTTTGAATTTGCCCGTCTAATAGAACAGGGAGCAGGGAGTAAAATCGTTAGCCCTCCGAATTCCAACGGTAATAATTTTATCATGAGAGATTTGGCGGCGTCAAACGGCAACCAGAAACGGCAGCGGGAAGAGAAAAAGAGCTTAGGGGTGAGGAGTGAGGAAGAGCGTAGTGCGGGAAATCTGCACTCTGCGTTCTGCGGGCGCCTACGGCGGGTGAACCCGGGCACAGGGGGGAAGGTTCCCCTGTGCCACCAGATAACCCCTATATAACGACACCACAACCCACATAGGCATTCTCGCCGGGGATCACGGAGAGATAGGTGCTTTTCAGAGAAGGGACGGTCGCCTCGGGCTTCGGCCACCAGTAATTCATCCAACCGGAGCCTTTGGTGGACGCCAATTCAACCATCTTCATACAAAAGGCTTTACCCTTGATGTCCACTAACGTGGAAACATCCGTCCCCACCAGATAAGGCGCGAAAGGATGGGCCAAGATAGTTATGTTCCCCTCGATAGAACCCATAAAGAGAAACCATTCACCGTTGGAAAAGGGGCCGTTCTTATCCTGAGCGGCAGCGATAGTGGCTTTCAGTCCACTTTTTCTTACCATATCCATCCCTCTTCGCACCACATCCATCGCCATTTTTCTTCTATTGACGCCGGTCAATATCTGAAGCAGATTGGAGGAGACATCGCGCATTTTTTCCACCTGTCCCTCCATATTCTCGGAATTGTCGGCGCTGTCCTGAGCCTTGGCGGCGTTTTCCTGTGTAATGATGTCGATTTGGCTAATAGCCGTAGAGACTTCCGTAAGGCCGATGCGCTGATCGGCGGACGCCTCGGCGATTTCCCGGATCAGGTTGACCGACTGTTCGAACGATTGCACCATCTTCTTGAAATCGTCCTCGGTTTGATTCACCATCGACACGCCGGCGCCGGTCTTGTTGATGGCATCTTGAATCAGTTCCTGTGTAGACGCGGCCGCCGTGGAGGAACGCTTGGCCAGGTTGCGCACTTCTTCGGCCACCACGGCGAATCCCGCCCCGTTTTCCCCGGCCCGGGCTGCTTCAACCGCCGCGTTGAGCGCCAGCAGGTTGGTCTGAAAGGCGATGGCGTCAATCTCCTTGATAATCTGGCTGATTTTCCGGTTTGCTCCAGAAATCTCCTCCATTGCCAGGCTCGTTTGAGTCATCGAGGCCTCGGCGCGATGCGCCATTGCCTGGGCCTCTTCGATCAAAGCGCGCCCGATCTCGGCTTTATCGGCATTTTGCTTGGTGGTGGCGGCAACCTCCTCAAGGCTTGCGGCGGTTTGCTCCAGGCTGCTCGCTTGATTGCCGGAGCCGTCAGCCAGGGAGTTGGACATACTGTAGTATTGCATGGAAGTCTTTTCCACGTCGTCCACCATCTCTCTTAGCGTTTCCACGGACGATTTCAAAGGGATTAAAATAATGCGGAGTACGTAAATCGTCTCTAAAATAAGAGCACAATAAGCTATCATGGCAACTATAATCGGTTTGGAATGCAAACTAAAAACATGTGCTGAAAAAACGGCAATAAGCCCTAAGAATGGCAAGGCTGCAAATACTATAATCTTTTTCATCCTACTACTCATCATGTGTGCCTTTCTATTCTGTAAACCTGGATTTCATTCAAACCCTCCGCGCTATCCCAGGCAGGAATTGTCCCATTCACCATCTTCTATTATTGTTCGGAATGTGGGCTTAAAATTGAAATACCGTGTCCTGCATAACTCGCGAAACTTATCGGCAAGTTCGGCCTCTTTGATCAGCGATAATTCACGGCGGTTCCATAATTCTTCCCCGGCAGCGCTGGTCCGGGAATCGTACCGTGCTGACGGTAGGCTATTTTAAACAGCTTCCCGCCTCTTTTGTTCAATCACGTTTCTGTTGCGCGTTCTCCCGGGAGAATATATATGCTGTTGTGGATTCTGGGGCGCGCCTCATATTTTTTTCGGGAGAAAGAGAGCCTTGTCATTGAACCTCGGGAAGTATTCAGAAAAGGTATGTTCCGCCGAAGACGCGGTGAAATCCATCCGGAATGGAAGCAGGGTATTTGCAGGAACCGCGTGCGCCACTCCCCGGACCCTTCTCGGTGCTTTGGAATCTCTTTCGGATTTTCCGCGTGATGTCACCATCCTTTCATTTCTCATGGATGAAGGGGTTCCCCTGGACAAGGATGGACAGCCCGCATCGAAGTATAAGCACAAATGTTTTTTTGTCGGCGCCGGGATGAAGGATTCCGTATTAAACGGGCGCGCCGAATACGTACCGGTATCCCTGGCCCAACTGCCGAAACTGATCGAAATAGGACGTTTTCCGATCGATGTGGCCCTTATCCAGGTCACTCCCCCCGACCACAACGGGTTTGTAAGCCTGGGAGTTTCCGTCGATATAAGCCTTGCCGCGATGCGCTGCGCGAAGCAGACCATTGCCGAGGTAAATTCGAACATGCCGTTTACTTTTGGCGATTCCGTAGTTCACCTCGACAATATCGACAAGCTGGTAATAAGCGATTCCCCGATCGGGGAATACGACCCGCCGGTTGATGACGTCGCCCGGCAAATAGCCACCTATATCGCCGGCATCATCGAGGAGGAGTCTACGTTGCAGATCGGATTGGGGCATATTCCCGGCGCCGCACTCCGGTACCTGGCCGACCGCCGGGACTTGGGCACCCACTCGGACCTTATCACCGACAGTCTGCTCGACCTTATTCAGAGCGGCATTGTCACGGGACGCAAGAAGACGCTGCACAGGGATAAGGTCGTTACGAGCTATTGCATGGGGACCAGGCGACTTTACGATTACATTCATCTTAACCCCGGGTTCGAGTTCAGGCCCATCGAGTATGTCTGCGACCCGCTCATCATTGCGAGGAACCACCGAATGGTTTCGGTGACCCAGGCCTTTGCCCTCGATTTGACCGGGCAATTTGCACAGACCAGTTAAACGGCAAATTCTATGGCGGAGTGTCCACTCAGCCGGACTTTCTGCGTGGGGCAGCAATGTCGAAGGGGGGCAAGCCCATAGTATGTTTGCGCTCAACGACCCTGGACGGCAAGGAATCTCTCATTCGCCCGGGGTTGCTGAGTGGAGAGGGAGTAGGCATTTCAAGATCCGACATGCATTATGTGGTTACCGAATACGGTATGGCTTACCTGTTTGGCAAGTCAATCCGCGAGAGAGCGCTTTCCATAATCGAAATAGCAGCCCCTAATTGCGTCCCTGGCTTTTGGAAGAGGGCAAACGGCTGGGTTATCTGCCTCCCTCGCAGACTCTCAAATCCCAAGAAACCGTATCTCATTGGAGAGGAACGGCTGGTGCACCTTAAAAACGGGAAGACAGTCCGGCTCCGTCCTGCCAGGGCCAGCGACATGGATGCAATCTTGGAGCTTTTTTATGCGCTCACCCCGGAAGACATCTACACCAGGTTCTTTCAGCGGCTAAAAAACCTTACGTTCAATCAGAGCAAGCAGTTCTGTGATGTCAGCTTTGAAAACGAGGCTGCTTTCATTGCAGTAGCCGGTGATCGGGAAAATGAGAAAGCGGTGGGAAGCTCGTGTCATTTCCTTGACCCATCAACCAATGCTGCTGAAATAGGATTTATGATTGCCGCCGATTGGCAAGGAATCGGACTCGGTAGGGCCCTGCAGGATCAAATCCGGGTAAGCATGCCATCGGGGAAGGCATTCGCGGGTTCATGTCATCAGTTCTGGATTCAAACAATAAAATGATCGCTCTTGCCCGTCGGGGCGGGGAAAGCGTTAAAATCGTCGAAGTAGGCGAAGTGTGTGAAATCACAGTTTTGTTCGATTAGTCAGCACAAGGACAAGGGACAAGGGAACACAAGGAACAGACAGCCTGCATTATCTGCCCGATTTCAGGAGCGACAGCCCGTGAATCGGATACCTGAGGGTGAATTTTGTCCTCAAAGAACAGTGCCTTCAACCGATTAACCAAACTCTCATCACCAACTACCTGCAGAAGGAAGTCTCCAAATTCAGTCCTAAGTGCTTGCATGGCGGGGACTAAGGACGGAATTCGGTTATTATCCGAGAATATCTGTCGGAAGCATCTGGTTTATAGTGAGATTGTCACAACGCCGTCATGGACGCCTCGTGAAAATGGGGTAGTATGGGCACGTCTTTAGCAAGAGTCGCGATGCGGGTACTTTGCTGACCTTTAGCGGATAAGGGACCAGAAAGCCCAGTCATGATTGCATGGTTCATCCGGTTGGCCCGAAGTTCCCCGGGTTAGCGCGCTGGATGAATCACCATTCATGTCTGGGCTTTTTACATGAATACCCCATGTAAAATCAGGCAGTGCATTCGATTCATCAGAGCACCATTTTCGATAAAGCCAAACCCACCGCGAGGTGGGGACGGAAAGCGATGGGTCTCGTCTCCAGAGATAGCCGGGCTGCCAGAATATATAGGGTAAGGGCTTTTGGCTTGCCGGGCGCGGAAACCGCCGTGCGGGGCGGAATCGCGACCGGAAGGCCGCATCTGATCGAAAATAGGGAGGTGGAAAAGCCAAGAGAACATGTAGAAATCATCCTATTTTATGAGGAGGAGGTATGAAATTACGGACGTTACTTCTGACGTTTTTCCTGATTCTGGGCGTGGCGCTGGCGCTGCTTTGCTTGCCAATGCCGACTTTGCGTTGACGCCCACCACGTTGTGGGCGCCGACGCGAGGCTATCGCCCAGCGCAACGCCCGCGCCCAGGAACCGTACCTCAGCATCAGCCTCGGCCACACCACAAGCGAGCCCGGCGCAGAGCAATCGCTCGATGAACTCCTCGATAAAGCCGACCTCGCCATGTACGAGGAGAAACGCCTCAAAAAGTCCCGCACCGCCTGAAGAACTTCGGCAAAGACTTGCCGTCAGTCAGGGCACGACTTCAGTCGGGCCAACAACGCCCATCAACTCTCTGGGATTCAGCCTCCGTAAAGCGAAAGGCCGGCGACTGTGCACTTGCCTCGACTTCCCCGGGGAGTCCACCCTTTTTCGAGCGCCCCAAGCGCAGAGGCCGCTACTTGATGAAATAGAGTTCCGCCTCAAAGATCCCCAGCGTCCACACTCGTTCTGTGGCACGCTGATGAGGTTGACCGAAGCTCTCGCTCTGGAATACAAAAAGCTTACTGCGTCTTATGCGGGAGTCTCACCGTTACGTTAGCTGTGGTGGCCGGTTTAGTTTCATCCGTAGATCGCACGGTGACCACAACCGTTGTATTTGGAGAAAGTACGTCGGGGAGACCGGAGACTGACCGGTACCTATCGCCGTGCATATGTTCCGTACGAACACTTGTGGTAATGCAAGGGTGATCACACTTTACGTAGAAGCCAGGGTCAGGAAAGACTTGATCTACGGTCAAGCGGATTGTTAATCCGGGGTTCCCTAAATATGCGAGTGAGGCATCTCTTTCTGCTCCGAGCGATTGCCTGTATTGCTCCATCCGATCATTTATAGCTTGGGGATCTTTTGTGGGGCTTGGAACGAATTTGGGAAACGGAGGGAGCTTGACCACCGATACACCTGCAACCTTTGGCTGTGGCGGATGCCCAGTGTTGATTACCGTTGGGTGATCCAGATAGCCGCCGCTTGTGGCGAATCCCCCAGGCGCATAGTTAGTTGTAGGCGGCAAGGTTGGCGCTGCGCCTGTTGGTCGCGACTGTGCCGGAATCTTCGGCACTCCAAGAGCAGTTTCTCCGTCTCCTGGGTCAACATCCGGCTTCGGGTACTGTTTGGGGTCAAACGCTAGCGTAGTGGCCTTTTTTGATGGCGATGGCCGTGCGGGCGCGGGCGACGACTCACCTGTTGATGTCGGCCTTGCTGGAACTGGCTGGAGTGGGGGCGTATTTCCTCCCCCGGTCGGTGTGCTCGGCGCTGCTGGTTTAGAAGCCTCTTGAAGAGGCCCAAGCCAATCGCTAAGCCATAACAGTCCAATCCCAGTTACAGCAATCCCCAACGCGGACAGAATGATCACGTCCTGGGTTCTTCGCGCGAGCCACCAAATCGCAACTCCGAAGAACGGCCACGCAAACCAGAGCAACCATCTGAGATCGTGCTTCATGCCCGCCACCACGGTAAGAATGATACCGACAGCCAGAGAAACAGGTACCCAAAAAATATTGCTCTCATACCATGGAGTGGACGGCTTGACCTTGGATCCTTCTCCCATACTCCAATCCTCCCACCAGCCGCTCACCGCGTAAAGTCAATACTCCCTTTCGCTGCCCGCCCCTTATTTACTCTCCAACTACCCCACGAAATTCGCTTCCACTTTCGCCACCCCATTGCATAGTTATTCATTTCTGTTGTATATTTATTCAAGCGCGGCCGCGAAACCAGCGAGCCGCGCTTTCGATTTGTCTGCCATCCGGCGAATTGTCTCTCGAAGGCTATTCCCGCCAAAAATCAGCCAAATCAGCGCGGAAATGCCTATGAAGCTGCAACGCCACAATGCGATTCGCGAATTGCTCTCGAGTTCCCTGGTTACCAACCAGGATGAGTTGCGCCGCAAGCTGCGCCGTCGCGGCTTTGCCGTCACCCAGGCCACGCTCTCCCGCGACATTCACGAGCTGCGCCTCTCCAAAGGACCCGGCGGCTACTCGTTCCCCAACGGCAACGGCTCCAACGGCCACCCCGCCCCCCTCGAAGACGACGGTCCACCTTCAGTTGAAGAGATGATCGAGAGTTTCTGCCTGCGCGTTCGTCAAGCCATGAATCAGGTAGTCGTGGGCACGGTCATGGGTGGTGCCCAGCCCGTTGCAGCCTCGCTTGACCATGCCGGATGGCCTGAAATCGTCGGCACCGTCGCCGGCGACGACACCGTGCTCATCATCTGCCCCGACGTCCGCCACGCAGGCTTAGTCGAAGCCCGTTTAAGGACCCTGCTCGAATCATGAACTCTCCCATCCAAACCGCGGTTATCGGTGTCACGGGCTTTGCCGGCGGCGAACTCGCCCGGCTCCTGCTCCACCATCCACGCCTCAAGGGCACGACGCCGCTATTTGCCGGTCGTGTCGACCAAAAGGACGCGGCTCGCGGCGGTATACCTCTCATCGAGATCCATCCCCAGCTTGCCAACAACAACGGCGCTGCCAAACTCAAGCAGGAACCATTCTCCTGGCAATTGCTCGCTGATCGCGGTGTCCAGATCCTCTTTCTCGCTACGCCCCATGAGCAGTCCCGCGAGTGGGTTCCAGAGGCCCTCGCGCGCGGCATCCGCGTCATCGATCTCAGCGGCGCATGGCGGCTCGTCGATCCGGCAAACCGCTCCATCTACGCCTTCACCGATGAAGGCACGCCCCAGGCCGCGGCTATTCAATCGCAGGCCGTCTACGGCATGCCCGAGCTTCATCGCTTGGCCATCGCCCCCGCACGCCTCATCGCCAACCCCGGTTGCTACGCCACTTCGGTCATCCTTGCCCTGCGGCCGCTCGTTGCCGCCGGTATCGTCGATCTCGACCACGGCATCGTTGCCGACTCCAAAAGCGGTGTCAGCGGCGCAGGCAAGGCCGCAACCGCGAAGACCCACTTCATGTACGCTGCCGACAATCTCTCGGCCTACGGAGTCTTCACTCATCGCCACACCGGCGAACTGCTCGAGCAGATCGGCCTGGGCGCGAGCCAGATCGTCTTCACGCCCCATCTGCTCCCCATTCCGCGCGGAATTCTCTCCACGACTTACGTGCATTTTTCTCTGCCCCAATCGTCAGAATCTGTCTCCCGCGTTTACCATGAATTCTTTGCGGATTCGCCCATGGTGCGTCTCTATGACCACGCGCTCCCGCAGATTCAGTACTCGGTTCGCACAAACTACTGCGACGTCGGTTTCCAGTTGTCACCGGATGGACGCCGCGCCGTCATCGTCAGTTGTCTAGATAACTTGCTCAAGGGCGCGTCCTCGCAGGCCGTGCAGAATATGAACCTCATGCTCGGCTACGGCGAAGCCGAAGGTCTCGAATAATGCCCGGAAGCGCTTGGGGAAATGAAGCATCCGAGGTCAAGAAATCCAAGCCGATGCGACCCCAAAGAGCGGCGGCCCGCTTCAAAAGTTCGAGCGGACACAGATTTTCCTAAAGCGCCTTAAGTGGAGGGCCAGGAATGAAGTTTGTTATTAAACTCGGCGGTGCAGGTCTTGAGAATCCCGCCCTCCTCGAAGGCTGCACCCGCGCCATCGCCGATCTTGTTCGCGACGGCAATCAGGTCGCAGTCGTTCACGGTGGCGGCATTCAGCTCACCCGCACCCTCAAGGCCCTCGGCAAGCAGAGCGAGTTCATCGCCGGCCTGCGCGTTACCGATGCCGAGACCCGCGATGTTGCCCTCATGATCCTCGCCGGCAAGGTCAACAAGTCCCTCGTCGCCGCGCTCGGCTCACTTGGCCAGCCCGCTGTCGGCCTCTCCGGTGGCGACGGCCTGCTCTTCCGCGCCCGCAAAAAGCGCACCGCTCCAGACCTTGGCTTCGTCGGCGAAATCGCCGCCAGCGATATGCGCCTCCTCGACGCCGTCTGGAAGCTCAACGCCGTGCCTGTGCTCAGTTCCATGGCTCTTGGCTTCGACGGCGAGTACTACAACATCAACGCCGACGAGATGGCTGCAGCTTGCGCCATTGCCTGCCGTGCGGATGCCCTCGTCTTCCTCACTGACGTCCCCGGCGTTAAGGGTGCGAACGGCGAGGTGCTCCGATGGCTCTCCATCGATCAGATCGCCGAGATGGCTAAATCCGCCATCATCACCGGCGGCATGTTGCCCAAGCTCAGCGCCTGCCGTGAAGCTCTCTTGAACGGCGTCAAGCGCGTACGAATTCTTCCCGCTGAAGCTGCCGGTTCCCTACCTGACCTTTGCAACTCCCGCGTATCCCACGGCACCGAAGTCATGGTGGCCTAGCAGTCCGCAAAAAGTGCGGACATCGGTCCGCTCAAGAAGCGGACCAGGAGAGATTAAATTGACCAAACTCGATCAAATTCGCGCAGCGGAGTCCAAGCTCCTGCTCACCACCTATGAGCGGTTCCCCGTTCTCTTCACCCATGGCGAGGGTGTTCACATTATTGACGAGAACGGTACGAAGTACCTCGATCTGCTCAGCGGCATTGGCGTCAACGCACTCGGCTACGGCAATCCCGTCATCGAGAATGCCATCACCGAACAGGCCCGCAAGCTCGTCCACACTTCAAACCTCTTCTACCACGAGGGTCAGGCCGAGCTTGCACTGCGCCTCACCGAGCGCTCAGGCCTCGATCGCGTCTTCTTCGCCAACACCGGCACTGAAGCCTGGGAAGGCGCTCTCAAGCTCGCCCGCGCGTATTCTGGTTTGCTTACGAGCGAAGGAAGAAAGAACGGTACGAAGTTCCTCGCTCTCGAGCAGAGCTTCCACGGCCGCACCATGGGCTCCGTCTCTACCACGCACAAAGCAAAGTACCGTGAGCCCTTTGCGCCCCTCGTTCCCGGCGTCGAGTTCGTACGTTTCAACGATGTCGCCGACCTCCGTGACAAATTCTCCACCGACGTCTGCGCCATCCTCGTCGAAGCCATCCAGGGCGAAGGCGGCATCCGCCCGCTCTCGCCGGAGTTCTTCGCCGAAGCCCGCGCCCTCGCCAGCTCCACCGGCGCGCTGCTCATCGTCGACGAAATCCAGGCCGGCCTCGGCCGCACCGGCAAGTGGTTCGCCTACCAGCACTACGGAATCCAGCCGGATGTCGTCACCGTCGCCAAGCCCATCGCCGGCGGGCTGCCTCTCGGCGCAGTGCTCTGCACCGAAGAAGCCGCACGTTCAATCCACGCCGGCATGCACGGCACCACCTTCGGTGGCGGCCCGCTTGCCTGCGCTGTCGCCATTGCGGTCATCGACCACATGGAGAAGACGAATCTGCTCGCCCACGCCACCGAAGTCGGCGACTACTTCCAGGCTCAACTTCGCTCGCTCGCCGCGCGCCACACCGCCGTCGTCGACGTGCGCGGCAAGGGCCTGATGCTCGCCGCAGAGCTTGCCTC
>CAVRZU010000008.1:0-10246 GCA_963725365.1 uncultured delta proteobacterium
GAGCAATTGAATTTGGAGATTTCCTTCCAGACAAAGTTCCACACATAGTTCTCTGCTCCGCCCAATACCGTGAAGACGTGATTGAAACATTCGATTATTTTTTCAGCAGAGGCTACGAGGTATTCGTCCAGTGGCTAAATCCAGGGCACGCAGATTCCACATCCTGTGAGGACCGCTTGAACCTGCGGAATTATCTGCTGGACAAGGGCGAACGATCCAGATGAGGGACGGACGCGCCGACCCTGCATCAAGGGTTAAAGAAATTCGACAATTCATTCTCGGATGGGCGAAGTACCGCGATCTCATTGGCACTGATTTCCCTGACTGAACAAAACTGAAGCTCGTTTTGAACCTGACAACGTTCAATTACACTCGAAGAGGTGGATCAAGCAAACTCTGTTTTCATCACCTTTCTAGGCGGGCATCGCCGGCTGCCAGAGCGCAAAGGCTGCGCCGGTCGGATCGAGGAACATGCTGAACTGCCCCATGCCGGGAACTTCAGTGATATCGAGAAGGAGTTCGGCGCCAAGGGATTTTGCTTTTCCGGTCGAGGCTACAATGTCGTCCACCAGGACGTAAGGCACCCATTGAGGCCGCGCATTCTCCGGCATGGGGCACTTCATCATGCCTCCCCCCGTGCCCTCTCCCACATTGATGATTGTATAGTCCATATCCGGCACATCCTCGAACTTCCAATCAAACAATTCCTTGTAGAACTTCTCTGCCCTCTTAGTGTCCCGCGTATGCAACTCAACATGTACGAACGGATTTGCCATGGTCTTTCTCCTTTATATTATCGTTATCTGCGCGCGATCTCCTGTCAAGTGGAGCGGGGAGACACGTCCAAAAAATTAGCGCCCCATCGGAGATCTCGCTCCGGGGGCGCTATTCTTTGGAGGCTTGAATCCGCTCAGGATTGGAAAGAGCGTTGGAACAGGTCATGAATTGACCGTTTTCCTTCTTCGTTTAGGTTGCGGGTCCCGGTGCCGACGAAGGTCTTATGTTCGATAACCGGCACGCTCTCCGCCCAGGAGTTGTTTTGCCAGGTAAACCAGGCATTCCGGTTCTGATCGAAAACACTCAGGGGACGATTGAAAAGTTTCGCCAGTTCAACGGTCCAGCCGGTTCCACCCATTACGGTATCGTCGGGCTGAATCCAGCCCGCCGCAAACACCTGGAAACCGTTGTTCACCATGTGAAAAATCGTCTGCATGACTTTTTGGATGGTATCGGTATTGGAATAGTTCCGTTTCATGCGCATGCAGACGATTTCCATACTTATGTCGCCTCTTTTGAGCTCTTCCGGCCCCAGGATAACGAGCCCTCGGTCCCGGTCGGGCTTGTGCCCCTCGTAGGAAAAGTTCACTTCCTTAACACCCCATTTTTCGGCCTGGATGCCGAATTCGGACTCAGAACCCCGGAGCCCCCCGCTGTAGAGTGTGAATTCACTTGCGTTTGCCATTCTGTTCTCCAATTTTGTGGTTGTGTGCTGCATCAAAGGTCAATCCCTATCAGGAGTATTCTTCATGCAACCGATTATCGTGTTTGATTCTCACCTGTTATTTTACCCGTCCTTGCCCATAGAGTACCAGATTTCTTTTCCAGGCTCCAGCATCGAAGCTCATACTTTAATTCCGATAAGAGACGGGATAACGACCCAGGCGCGACCAGCTCTTGGCCGGCCAGTATATGTAGTCGAGCCTGCCCTGAATGTCGCTCATCTGGACGGGGCCAAAATTCCGGCTGTCAGTGCTTTGGCCGCGATTGTCACCCAGGAGGAAGCAGTGCCCGTGGGGCACGATCATTTTGGCCATGTCGCCGGTTTTCGCCGAATCCACTATGACCGGGTAGACGGCGGCTCCGTTTTTCCTCAGTCAGGATTGTCCGGGTCTGCCCGGGCTTGAAATATAAAACCGGTCCCGGCTCAGCATGACGATCCAGCGGACGGTCATTGACCAAGAGGATGTTATCACGAATTTCAACTGTGTCTCCCGGCAATGCAACAATTCTTTTGACATAGTTGAGGCGGCGGTCATCGGGGTAGGTGAAAATCACCACATCCCCGTGCCGGGGCGCTTGAGTCTTGTAGGCAGTCTTATTCAGAAGGACACGATCTCCCGGTAAAATGCCCGGGACCATCGAAGCGCTGGGCACTTTGAATGCCTGCAGTACATGCGCGCGGATGCTATGGGCGAAATTTGCCGGGTAGCCTGCACCAACAACTATCAAGAGAAGATAAAGATACCACAGGTTGTATTCCAAGTCGGCCAGCACAAAGATTACCCGATCTTGAAAACGCAATTCCTCCAACGCTTGATCCAGGCGCTGGAAAATTTCGTTCTTTTGCGCATAGTCAGCCGGAGTGCGTTCATCGGCAATAACCAGGCCTTCGGGCAAAGGCTCGTCACGTTTTTTCTTCCAGGCATTGAGACCAAAATTTCGGGCTATGCGGTAGATCCAGGTGCAAAAGCTCCCACGGTCGGGATCGAAGCGGCAGATATTCTTGAATGCAGCAACGAAGGTCTCCTGTACAATGTCTTCCACCTGCCCTGAATCGACCAGGTTACCGACCATCCGGAACAACCCGTTCTTATAACGGTGCACAAGATATGTGAAATCTTCCGTGCGGCCCGCCTGCACCTGACGGATTATCTTTGCTTCCTCGAAATCATCATCCATGCCTCGGGCCTTGTCCCTCCTGTAATATTGCGATTATCGCAATCTCTCAGCTATTATGTACATATGAAACGGGAAAAAGTTCCCGATAAAACTCGAGGTTGCCCGGTCCCTGTTGGCTCATTAATTGTTGAGTGATTAAAGTGGCAGTTGATCGACCTTTGATACGAAGTTGCGTTCAAGATTAATGTGATGGGTTTCGCTCCCCTCCACCCATCCTACGAATTAACGCTGCTGGGGCAGGGGCGTAGGATCGGTGAAGCGGAAGAGAAACCCATCGCCCTGGGAATATCTTGAACGCAAATTGGTATGAGACGCCGTTCACGGCTCTTTTGCTAAAAACCCGAGATGAGCGATCATATGCGGACATATGCCAAACGACTTCTTACGATCCTGGGAGTTGCTGTTATCCTTTCCACTACGGTTTTTGCCTTTTACTTGTGGAAGGCGGCGTTAATCGTGACAGGCTATGAAGCCAAATGCCTGTGCTCGGATGTCTTCGTATCCGGGCGGGAGCCGTCGCCGGTGCTTTCGCAGGACCTCAAGCCGGTCGAAGCGCTTTATCCACTGCGCTTTGTAGATGTCGAATTCGACTACGGGCGCCGGACCGTCAAGGCTTCCATCAAGGGGTTTGCCAAACGTGAGGCTATCTTTCGGGACGGCCTCGGATGCACCCTGGTGATAGGAGAGCCGGAGGAGAAACTGAGATCTGAGAGCATCCTTATGGCCGGCGCGGCTGCAAACCGGCATAAAAATGGGATATGGCCCGATGGTGAGATCGCGGATACCGCAGATCTGCCGCCGGAAGTGGACGGCAAGAAACTCGGCGAGGCGGTGGAGTGGGCCTTCAGTGAACCCGGCCCCGGTCATCTTAGAAATACCAGGGCACTGATCGTGATCTATGACGGCAAAATAGTGGCTGAACGCTATGCGCCTGGTTTTACCGCCAGTACGCCCCTGCCCGGCTGGTCTATGACCAAGTCCGTCTTTGCCGCGCTGACAGGCATCCTTACAGGTGAGGGAAAAATCTCCCTCAAGTCTGACGGCCTCCTGCCACTGTGGCGGGAAGGACAGGATCCCCGCAAGGCCATCACGATTGACGATCTCCTCCACATGAGCAGCGGTCTGGCTTTCCAGGAAGAGTATTCTTCCCCTCTGGCCGATGTTGCCGTGATGCTTTTCGGAACCCGCGATATGGCTTTATTTGCCGCAGGCAAGCCCCTGGTGTCCGTTCCCGGCGCCAAATGGCACTATTCAACCGGCACAACGGAAATCCTTTCAAAAGTAATGAGGAATACCTTCGTCAACGAGCGGGAAGACTATCTCGAATTTCCCCGCCGGGCGCTCTTTGACCGTATCGGAATGCAGAGCGCGGTGGTGGAAGCGGACGCATCAGGGACCCTGGTGGGTTCTTCTTTCATGTTCGCAACCGCCAGGGACTGGGCACGGTTCGGCCTTCTGTATCTCAGAGACGGCATGTGGGGAAAAGACCGCATCCTCCCCGAAGGCTGGACTAAATACTGCGCTTCCCCGGCCCCTGCTTGCGTCGAAAAAAAATTACGGGGCCGGATTTTGGCTGCGCGTCCCCCGCGAATTCGCACACACCGATAACGATCCACGAGTCCCCGGCGATACATATCACGCAGTCGGATACGATGGTCAACTGATCTCCATCATACCTTCCAGAAAGCTTGTTGTAGTACGACTCGGACTGACAAGAACCTCCGGGACATGGGACCAGAATGAGCTTATCGGTCGAATATTGAGAGGACTGAGGACTGAGGACTGAGGACTGAGTGGCAAGGACTGAGGACTGAGGACTGAGTGGAGGAGACCGGAAAAATGTCGTTCACTTGGTTCCGTCTTCCTTCTGCCTCTGTACAGAGGCGCGCAAGCCGCCCACAATCCGGGCCACTTCCTCAGCTTGCTGAATGAGCCGGTCGAATGACGTGTTGTCCAGGTAACCTATATCCAGAGCCACGTATAGTTGCGAACGCACTTCCGCGCATGACGCCTTGGCAGTGGAAAGCAACTGATGAAATTCGCCGCGTCAACCGCGCTCAAATCCCTCTGCGATATTGGACATGATAGAAACAGCGGCCCGCTGAATCTGCCCGCTCAGGCCATAGTCCTTGGCAAAGGCCCCATGCCGAGTCAACTCATAGATGGCTCGCGCAAGCCCCCGCGCCTTCTGCCAAGCAATCAGATCCTCGAATCTCTCCACTTTTCCCATATTCAGTCCTCGCTCCTGAGTCCTTCGGATCTGCCCACTCAGTCCTCAGTCCTCAGTCCTCAGTCCTGTTCTTACTCTTCCCTGATCAGCCTGATAAGTTCCTCCGCCGAGATCTTTCCGCTGATATCGCTGCCGTCAAGAAGGCTTCCGGCAAGGTCCCTTTTTTCCTGGTGCAGTTTTACGATCTTCTCCTCGATGGTTCCTTTGGTCACCAGCCGGTAGACTGTTACCGGACGCTGTTGGCCGATGCGATGGGCGCGGTCGGAGGCTTGGTCCTCGACGGCCGGGTTCCACCATGGGTCCATGTGAATGACGTAATCGGCGGCGGTGAGATTTAGTCCCAAGCCTCCGGCCTTGAGGCTGATAAGGAAAAGGTCTCCTTCCCCCGACTGGAAACCGTCCACCTGTTTCTTGCGCTCTTTTGCCGGTGTGCTCCCATCGAGGTAGCGGTAGCTGATGTTGCGGCTGTCAAGATGTTCCCGGATGAGGCTCAGATGCCCGACAAACTGGCTGAAGACCAGGGCCTTGTGCCGGTTTTCTATCAGTTCCGATACCACCTCGCTGAAAAGTTCGAGCTTTGAGCTCGAAATGGGGGTTTGCGACATTACCAGCCGAGGATGGCAGGCGGCCTGCCTGAGTTTCATGATCATCGCCAGGATCTTCAAATGCTTCTGGGCAACCGGGGCGTCATCGGCCTCGATCGTTTCAAGGGCTTGCCGCCTTAAGGCTTCATAGAATGCCGCCTCTTTCGGGCTCATCTCCACTTGCAGGACCACCTCCGTTCGGGGCGGCAACTCTTCGAGCACCTGGGATTTGAGCCGCCGCAAAATGAAGGGCTGAATCAGCCTCTTCAAGCGTTTCCTTGCATCCCGGTTGTTGTATTTCTCGATTGGGACGGCAAAACGTTGATTAAACCTTTGCAACGAACCCAGAAGACCAGGATTTATAAAATTAAACAGGTTCCAGAGCTCACCGAGGTGGTTTTCGATTGGAGTGCCCGTGGTGACTAGTCTGAAGTCTCCCTTAAGGGCCATTGCAGCCCTGGATCGTTTGGTCAAGAAGTTTTTGATTGCCTGCGCCTCATCGAGAACGATCATGTTCCACTCCACGGCCGAGAGCAGTTCCGCCTCCTGAATAAGCAGCCCGTAGCTGGTAACAAGCACATCCTG
Organism: uncultured delta proteobacterium; assembly: GCA_963725365.1. Lineage (GTDB taxonomy): Bacteria > Desulfobacterota > Syntrophobacteria > Syntrophobacterales > Syntrophobacteraceae > SbD1. Next base: position 6,079 of record CAVRZU010000008.1, read on the forward strand.
TTGTTTGAGGCTTTTTACCAGGTCTTCCCTTTTATTGTTGCCGTTGAATTGCACCATGTTAAGCGCAGGGCCGAAGCGATCGGCCTCGGCGATCCAGTTCCAGCAAACTGAAGTCGGGGCCACAACCAGGCTGGGTCCCCTGGTGGCCCTGTGCAGCATGATTGCCAGGGCCTGAATGGTTTTTCCAAGCCCCATGTCATCGGCGAGGCATGCACCGATTCCCATATGAGCCAGGCGCCCCAACCAGGTGTAGCCTTCCACCTGGTAGTCCCGCAGTTCCGCCTGGAGAGTGGATGGCACTGGAAGGCTTATCTCCTGTCCGGCCCTGATGCGCTCAAGCCGTGATGTCCAGGCTTCATCCACATCGGTGTTGGGAATGGCTTTAAGAAGGTCCTGCATGGCCAGGGCGGCCAGCGGGTGCAGCCGGACATCCTTTCCTTTTTTTTCGGCATAAGCGTCCAGCTCTTCCAGCCTCTTTCTGAATTCTTTCGTCAGTGCCAGGAAGTGTCCTTCTTCCAGGGGTATGAACTTGGTGCTCGTGGTACTTACAAGCTCGAGCAGACGCTTCATATCGAGCACCAGATTATCATCGAGCTGGAGCCCGCCGCTCACTTCGAACCAGTCCGTCTTGCCCCGTATCTTCATGCGCAGCTGATCGACATGGATCTCGCGAGTGACCCGCAGCTTCTCCCCGTCGGGCCACTCCATAATAACCTCGCCACTTTCCTGCAATGGCTTGAGATCCAACAGCACCTGCAAACAATCCTCCGGGTCTTCGAGCAGCCACTGCCGGTCCGAATCGGCGAGCCTTGACAGAGTGGGAGAAGCCCCATCCACTGCGTCAGCCATCCTCTCTTCCACCTTGAGGTCTCTTTGTGTCTGCATCCTTTTTCCGCCCACCTCGGCAATAACGTTTGCCGCACCCACGGCGGGCTTGAGGTATGGGCCGCCTTCTTCTTTGAAGGGCTTTACAAACATCTCCACCCTGAATCCCGGACCCGACGGGACAAGATGCAAATGAGGCGTCGGGTCCGCTTCGACGTCCACCGCATCCTTTGACTTGCCCCCGATTTCCGAGTGGACCAGCACATGCGAGGAAAGCGCCGAGACGGCGCCCAGGACCTCTTGCGTGGCTGAAGCCGGCACCATCAGACCTTTATTGCCCAGTATCCGAGCGATGCGCCGATGCTTTTCGGTAAGCTCGATAACCTTGAACCGGGTAGGTGTTTCCTGTACCACCGTAAACCGGTCGCCGTTAAGCCCGGCCGCAAATTCGATTTTGATCTTCGAACCCGATTTTGACACCATGACCTCGGGATCGCCCTTAACGAATTCGACCGGCACGGAAGGAGAATTTTCCAGGAAAAGCAGCGGATGGCCCACCAGGGCAGGCAGGAGCTTTTCCCTATCGAAAATGTATTCGTCGTAGTAATAGGTTTCACGTTCGAGGGCGGAACGGATGGACTGGTCCCTATGAGTGATGGACTCGACTCTTCCCTTGAAAATACGGCTCATGGCCACAGGCCGCCCCTTGCTCCACTGGCCCCTGGCTGAAAGCTTCTGCTCGACAGGCCGCACGGACACATCACCCTTTTGATAGCCGATTAACCAGGCCAGCCTCGTCCCGGAAGCCGATTTTCGCACATCCGGATCACCGGTTTCGCTGCCGATCTGCATGAGAGCGCGCAACCCCTTCTCCCAAGGATCTTCGACTACGATCGACGACACGAGAGAATGCATACCGCTCTCATCGATGACACGATCCAGGAATTGACGGCGCATGGAAGTTTCCTTGTCGGCGCGGATGAGCAGCGCCGCGCTCTCCATGGCCACCCAATACATCCCCGATTCCTTCGCCATTTGGAATATGCGCTCGATTCTCGCGATCCTCTCTTCGGAAAGATTGCCGTTTACCCAGAAGGCCGCTATGGCGTGGAACAGCGAGGGGATGATGTCAGCGGCCTTCGATTCACTTGCGATGGTCTTTTTCGCCTGCTCGATCTCCAGCTTCTGCGCCTGGACGATTCCCTTAAGAGATCTGAGCACCGATAAGCTAAAGTCAGAGACGCCTTTTGAGGAAAGAGACGAACTCACTAATTGATCGGCCCTGTTCAAATGCTCTTCGTTCTCCGACTTGAGAAGAGCCAGCACATAGAAAAGTCCTCCAAGACCGCTGAAGTTTACATCTCTTTTTCCGAGCCTTCGCCGCAGTTCTTTCAGATCTGTTTCAAACGACCCGATAGCCTCACTGTTTTTGCCCTGGACAAAACGAAGCCACCCCATCAGGCCGAAAGTGTAATCGCGCCCTTCGATCTCGGGTATTACATCCTCCGCCTCACGCAGCCTGCCGCCCATGATGAGGCGCGATACAAGGTTATATAGCAGCGGCGTCCTTTCGGGCTGAGGCGCCGACTTGAAAAACGGGTTCTTCATCGCATGGGACAGGGCATCCGCATCGGGTTCCAGACGAAACATGGCCTGGAGGAAAATGATAGAAAGCGCATGCATCCGGATCTCCACCGGAAGGGTGGAGAACCATGCCTCATCAAAGGGATCGTTGCATATCCGAGCAATAGAGGCGGTATAATCGGGGAGCGTGCTGCACGCAGATGAGATCTCCGCCAGCCGCTTACGGAAAAAATGCCGGTCCCTTGAATAAATACCGATGCGAAAGTCTCTCATAACGCGGGGACAGGAGGCACTGTATAAATAGGTGGCCGAGGGCAGCTCTTCTTTAACCGCTCTGACCAGAGGACCGAACCGGATAGACGCTTTGAAGGGCGTATCGGGGAGTTCGTACGCGCCGGCGCCGAATGGAAAAGTCTTCCCCCGCCTCGATTTCAACGCGGAGATGGTGCTCCTGGCCATATCCCGGACAGCCTTTTCTTCATCCCCGCTCAGCTTCACGATTACCCCGGCGGCCCAGGAAGGCGGGCGTTTACTGAAAACGGTCATCACACATTTGCGTATCTCCGGGTTCGAATCATCGCACGCCTCTTTGAGTATGGCCTGGACCTCCGGTTTTTCAGGTGCGATAAACCCCACGGCCGTGAGAGCATTGGCATAGAACTGCCATGGCTCTTTTTTTCGGATCGCCCTGAGCAGCCCAGGCAGCATCACGCGCCCGTTCAGGACGCATGCTCGAAGAGCTGAAGGAAAAGTACTTCCTGCCCGGGTCCAAATAACTCAACCGGCGGTGCCCTCGCACCGCGCGTATAGCGTATATTAATGATGCTGGCTTTCGAATAGTACCCGCAAACGGACGACCGCTGCGGGTACTATCTGAAGCTTGAGCGCCCAGTTGTGCAAACCTGACTCCATGCTACCCCTGTGGGAGGCGGTATTGTCATCGCAGGTCCTTTCTGTTGAACATCTGAGCATCTCATTTGGCGCCAACCACGTTTTGCGCTCCGTGAGCTTCGACTTGGAAAACAACGAAATTCTTGGTGTCATCGGCCCCAACGGCGCGGGAAAGACCGTGCTGCTCAAATCCTCCACCGGAATCCTCAAGCCCACTTCGGGACGCATCCATTTTCTAGGACAAGACGTTACTCGTAAGACCATTACCGAGCGCTGTCGCATGGGATTTGGAAGAACCTTCCAGGTGCCCAGAGCGTTTGAGGGCATGAATGTCTTCGAAAACGTGATCGTGGGCGCGGTTTATGGTAGCGGCGCATCCGAAAAGATGGGGCGAAGAAGGGCCCTGGAGATCCTCGAGATGATCGGCCTGCTCGATAAGGCGAAGTGGCTTGCCCGTAAATTGAGCCTGATCGACCGAAAGAGGTTGGAGATAGGTCGGGCGCTGGCGACCGATCCGAAGGTGTTATTCCTGGACGAAGTTGCCGCCGGCCTGACAGAAACCGAGGTCGAGAAGCTGTTGGCGATTGTCGGGGTGATCAAGCAACAGGGAGTCAGTATCGTCTGGATCGAGCACGTGCTGCAGACCATGCGCGAAGGGACGGATCGGATTATCTGTCTTGCCGAAGGCCGCGTTGTGAAGTCCGGCGTGTTTGAGAAATGAGTCACTAAAAGAGATATTAGAGTGCTATCTGGGAGCCGACGAATGCTGAGCCAGGATGGAGGAGCCTTACTCACCGTAGAGAATCTGGATGTGCATTATGGAGATCTCCAGGCTCTTCATAACGTGTCTCTACATATTCCTAAAGGG
>CAVRZU010000009.1:0-10138 GCA_963725365.1 uncultured delta proteobacterium
TTCCATGCCGGACACACGCCGATAAAGCCGCTATCAAGGCGAACAGGCCCGCAACCAGCACAATTGAGTTCATCGGACCAACTGCAAAAGATACACTGGATTCGATTGAAGAGGCAGGCAACAAAGTGATGATGCCGACAGCCCGGGTTGTAAGCATAACCATTTTGGGAGCGAACAGGGCGACGAGTATGCACCCGGCAGCCAGGACAAGTGTCGGGATGCGCATCGCCCAACCCGCCTCGTGGACGTGAGCGGCTTCGGCGCTTCTGGGCAATCCGAGAAAGACAATGCCGAATGCTTTGGTAAAACACGCTGCCGCCAGACCGCCTATCAGGGCCAACGCCAGGATCACAACCGCGCCCGCGGCCGCAACGTGGGGTTCTCCCACTGCTCGGAAGGCGCCCGCATAGATGAGAAATTCGCTGATAAAACCGTTCAGGGGCGGCAACCCGGATATGGCCACTGCACCGATCAGGAATGTAGCGGCGGTCCAGGGCATCTGTTTGATCAGTCCGCCCAACCTGTCGATTGCCCGAGTACCGGTTGCGTGCTGCACCGAACCGGCCCCGAGGAACAAAAGTCCCTTGAACAATGCGTGATTTACCACATGCAGCAGCCCTCCTCCGAAGCCGAAAACCGCAAGGGCCGGACTCTTCATGGAGACTCCCAGAAGTCCCACCCCGAGCCCCAGAGTGATAATTCCAATATTCTCAACACTGTGGTAGGCGAGGAGGCGTTTGAGATCGTGCTGGGCCAGGGCGAAGAGCACCCCGAGAATCCCGGAGACAAGTCCGACCCCAATGAGAAGCCATCCCCACCAGGGCGCCGGGTTTTCGAGGAAGCTAAGGGTTCGCAGCAAACCGTAAATCCCGGTCTTGATCATCACCCCCGACATGACTGCGGACACCGGGCTCGGGGCAGCCGGATGTGCCTCAGGCAACCAGACATGGAAGGGAATAAATCCAGCCTTGGCGCCGAACCCGATCACCGCCAGGATGAAGATGACATCGGCCATGGGGGCCATATGAGACCGCGCAGCCAGGAAAAGGTCGAAGTCAAGCAACCCCGCTCCGCACTGATGGCCGAGCAACAGGAAAAGGACCAGAAGAAACGCAGTGCCGAGATGGGTGGCCGTCAGGTAGATCCAACCCGCGCGTTGGACACTTTTATCTTCATTGTTGAAGGTAACCAGGAAAAAAGAGGACAGGGCCATTATTTCCCAGGCCATCAGAAACAATATGCCGTTTGCTGCAATGGCTACCACCGCCATGCCGGCTGCAAGTGTGTTGAAAAAAAACCAGAACCGGCCAAGGCTTTTCCGATTTCGGGCGGTGTTCATGTATTCAAAACCGTAGAGCGCCGACAAACCGCAAAGGATGAAGATCGGGATCAGGAACAGGGCCGACAAAGAGTCTACACGCATGGAAAATGAACCGTAAGGAACACTCCATGCCCATCGAATTTCCTCAGACTTCCCGGTCAATAATATCCAGGTTGCCGGAACAACGCCTCCAAGGCAACCAAGTATCGCACCCCCCGCCCCAAAAATATTTGCCTGTTTTCCATTGTTTCCGGCCAGAAGCGAAACAAGCCCGGAGCAAAGAAGGAGCCCGATTGACAAAAGAATGAGACACATAATGAAATTTCGATTTTCCGGCAGAGCCTTATTCGTGATAATCGGAGGGTCGTGAACAAATACGTTTTTCTACACGGCCGGCTTCACTCAGGATCTCTTCGCGAGAACTTTTCCGAGTGAGAAAGTCCCTGAACTGGATGTCCTTTATAGCCGTTGCCAGTTTGGAAAGCAGGTGGTGATGGGCGCGCACAGTCGGACTGACCAGCACAAACAGAATATCCACCTTCTTCCCGTCGTCGGCGCCGAAGTCTATGGGATGCTCCAGAAAACAAAGGGTTATGGACGGTTGCAATGTATGAAGAACGATGGGATGGCGCACATGCGGAATGGCAATTCCGTCACCTATGGCCGTCGAGCCCAGTGATTCCCTGGCCAGCAGCAGTTGACACAACAGCGCGCGGTCTACCTCCCGGGGCAGGTCGATAATGTTCACTATCGACTGTAAAATAGAGGACTTTTCCTCTCCGTCCACATGGTGGAAAATCCCGCCCAGCCTCAACGCTTCATCGAGGCGGAGCGGCAGTGCGTCATCCTCATCGGGTTCGTCTATGAGTTGAGCCGATATATTGATCTTGTGCCCAGTGGCCCATTCCAGCAACTCTGCCCGATTGAAACCATATTGATCGTTCACCTGGTAAGAGGGCAAATCGTCCTCTTTTATCCAACGGCAGATCGTCTTTTCGGTGACACTGAAGATGCCGGCGGCATCCTTTAAACCAAGCTGCATTTGTTAAATCCTGCTCCCGTTCGAGATGTCTTGATAACGTGATGACGAGTTCCGGGCGCGCAACATGCTCCTAACCTCCCTGCAAGTCAAGCATAATTCCTGGCGCTTGGACCAAGAAAAAGCCCCTTGCCGCCAACTTACTCGTTTCTATTACGTACAGTTTAGTACTGAGTGTAATTAAAGGAAATGCCCAATTTTCTCATTCGGCTCCTGAGGGTGTTGGGATTGGTTCCAAGAAGCAGGGCAGCCCCTCCGGCGCCGCTTATTTTGCCAGAGGTCCTTTGATTTTCTTTCAACAAAATAATGGACCAGGGCTGGAATGTCCTCTTTACGGCGCCTCAATGGGGGGATCATGATCGGGAATACATCGAGTCGAAACCAAAGATCCTCCCTGAAACGCTCCCGACCGGACCATTTCCTCCAAACTCCTTTTAAAAAGTAAAACGCTTTGGCATAAATATGGCTCATTCCGGAATCGAGGTCGCACGCATCGGCAACTCCTCAGCTCCTCAGGCAGGCCCTCTTTAGCCCTCAAACCCACCAACCTGCCCTCCTGAAACCGATTCGTGCGCCCCTCCTCCCACGAGTTCGGAAGTTCAGGCGGAGCTGGAGTCCGGTTGAGGACGAGGAACAATGGCATGATCTGGCTTGAGACGATAAACATTCGCACGGCTGGGATTACTGAAGCCGGAAAGGTCTTCGAGATCTGCAGACAAATGTTCCAATCCATTGGAGACGAGAAGCTGTTGAAATCGACCGTGTTTTGCAACGCCAGATATGCGACCGATATCAGCATCCATCTCCAGTGGAAGTCCGACTCCGGGTTCGGGAGCATTTTGGGTAGACAGATCAGTTCTGCGCTCGCAGATCTGGGACTGATAAGCCACGCGTTATGGATCGAACACGAAGAGGCGATCACTGCGCCGCCCCGGCAATGATAAAAGGAGCGACAATATGGACGAGCGGCACAAAACAATAATGACCGATTTTGATATGTCTTTCTGGGGAAAAGTTGGGTTCACAATCAAGAGGGAGGCTACGGCAATTCCGGCGGCACTCATCCTGATAATCAGCGTGCCGATATTAATGGGCATTCTCGCGAAGATAATTCTTCATCGATAATTCAATCTAAAATCTGGTTGGCTCTTAACATTCCTTTTAACTTTTTACTTTTGCTCGAAGAGCAACTCCCGGGTGTGCCGGGCTATCATCAGGTCTTCATTGGTATGGATGACCCTGACCGTGCACGGACTGTCCTCCATGGATATGATGTCTGCGTGGGCGTCGTTTTTCCCGGGGTCGAGGCGGATGCCGAGGTAATCGAGACCGTGGCAGATCATCCATCTTACGGGCGCCGCCCGTTCTCCGATGCCGCCGGTGAACACCAGTGTGTCGATGCCTCCTATGGTTGCGCTCAAGGCCCCGATATACTTGCGGGCAGTATAGCAGAACAGTTCGATGGCTTGAGCCGCATGAGGTTCCGTGGCCTGTTTTTCCAGGAGGGTCTTCATGTCGGAACTGATCCCCGATACGCCCAGAAGCCCTGAACGATGATGGAGCAGCCTTTCAAGCTGGCGTGCGTCATAACCCTTCTCATCCATGAGGTAGAGCAGTATCCCGGGGTCTAGATCCCCGCTCCTCGTGCCCATCATGAGTCCGCCCAGGGCCGTAAGACCCATGGTGGTGTCCCGGGGCAGTCCATCCTTGAGTGCCGCCATGCTGGCCCCGTTGCCAAGGTGGGCGATGATCACTCTTCCTCGCAGGGCATCTTTCAAGCTGCACATGACGTATTCATAGGAAAGGCCGTGGAAACCATAACGGTGAATCCCCTCATGCCAAAGGCTCCGGACAAGGGGCAGCCACCTTGCAATCTCCGGCATTCCGCTGTGGAAGGCGGTATCGAAGCACGCAACCTGGCTGAGACCCGGATAGTGTTCTGCGAGGGCGTCAATACCCTTCAGTTCGCCGGGCAGATGCAGGGGGGCCAGTGAGATGAGGCCTCTCAGGGTCTGCATCAGTTCCGGTGTTACCTTCTCGGGCGCCATATGGTTCGGACCTCCGTGCACAAGCCGGTGACCGACGCCATCGGGATTGGGGAAGCGGTGTTCTTCCATGGCCACTGCGAACATAGCTCCTACCGCATCCTTGTGCGCAGGGAAATCATCATGCCTGTCAGCCAGGCGTTTGCCTTGCGCATCTTTGAGCCAGAGCCATCCCCCTGGCAACCCGATCCTTTCCACCGCCCCTTCGGCAATCAGCTCCTCGGATTCGCCGAGGCCGTACATGGCGAACTTCATCGATGAAGAACCGCTGTTGATACAGAGGATATGGTGTTTCATGAAGTCATCCTTGTCACTTGAGTACGTCAGGCCAGGTAGCCGCCGTCACAGGTAATGCAGGCGCCCGTTGTATAAGAGGACGCATCGGAAACCAGGTACAATACGGCGCCGGCCATCTCCGATGGCTCTGCATGCCGCCCCAGAGGAATTTGGGCTATAATCGCCTCGTGGACCGCCTCATTTGTGAACAGCGCTGATGCGAAGCGGGTATCGGTGAGGCCCGGCAGGAGCGAATTGACGCGGATTTTGTGCCGTGCCAGCTCCTTGGCGTAGGCCAGGGTCATGGTGATCACCGCCCCTTTGGTAATAGAGTAGACTCCCTGATAGAGACCGGGACGAACGCCGTTTACTGACGCGACGTTTACAATCGCGCCGCCGCCCGCCGCTTTCATCAATGGAATTACGCCCTGGATCAGGAAGAACGGGCCTTTTACATTCACGTCCCATGTCTTGTTCCAGACGGCCTCATCCACACCCTCCATTTCCCCGAAATATGGATTGGCAGCTGCGTTGCTGACGAGGATATCCAACCGGCCGTATTTTTCTTTTATCCTGCTGCATAACTCCCTGACGGCGTCGATATCACCTATGTGGCAAGGCAGAGGGAAGGCTTTTCCTCCTCCAGCGATGATCTGATTGGCTGCCGTAGCGAGGCCCTCCATTTTGCGGCTCACAAGAACAACTTCCGCTCCGTGTTCGGCCAGGGCCTGCGCAATAGCCCTGCCGATGCCGCGACTTGCACCGGTTACCGCTGCAACCTTACCATCGAGACGAAACGACACCATGATCAAATCTCCATTTGAGTTTCTTATCTCTTCTGCTGCTCCACTTCGGCATGGCCGTGATAGAGCACCACCCCGCCAATGCTGCTTGCGTGCGATTTTAGTCTCATAGTACCCCAGCTACAAGGGTCAAGGAAGAATGGATACAAAAATGCGTTGAATGTATTTACCGCCCGGGCCATTTCCTGTATTTATCTTGGTGTCCTTGAACCCGGATCTTGAAGGTTCGTATGTTGCGGCAATGCATTCGCACCGACCGCGCGATCTGATGTGAAGTTTGGATGCCCACCTTAGTTGCGTCAAATGGAAAGGAGAGAAGAGGATAATGAAACACATCAGTTATACGGACGTGGAAGGCCGGAAGGTAGAGGAAGCTGGAGCGCGCGGTGTCATGATTCGCACCGTGATCGGAGAGCCGGACGGAGCGCCCAATTTCTCTATGCGCGTAATAAGCTTTGAAGCGCAGGGGGCCACTCCCAGTCATAGTCACCCCTGGGAACACGAAGTATTCATCCTGAAGGGAAAGGGCCGCGTGGACGTGGATGGCAAGACGGTTCCTCTCAAGCCGGGGGATGTGGTGTTCATACCCGCCAATTCAGAGCATTGTTTTCACAGTGATGAACCTATGGAGATGTTATGAATGATTCCCAGACAATAACGGTATCTGGATGATGCCGAACAGCTTAGTCTTACAGTCGCACAAAATCTGCTGGGGAGGGAAACTTGAAGATCATTGCCATAGTTGGAAGTCCTCATGGAGCAAAGGGAAGCACTGCAAGGCTGACTCGCCTGGTTCTCGACGGGGCGGAGCGAGAAGGTGCTTCAACCCGGACCATTTATCTGCCGGGCGATACCGTTCTTCCTTGCATTGGATGTGACTATTGCCATAAGAAAGGCCAATGTCCGCAGAAGGATTCTTTCGAAGAAATTCGCCAGGCGATATTGGAATCTGACGGCCTGGTGCTGGGAAGTCCCAACTATATTTTCAATGTAAGTGCTCAAATGAAGGCATTCATGGATCGTTGCTCTTGCATGATCCATTGTCTAGGTTTCCACGGAAAATACGGGGCTTCGGTCGTTACCTCCGGGGGGGGAGATGAGGAGCCTATTGCCGATTACATGAACCAGTTCATGATGTTTACCGGAACCCAAGCGGTCGGTTCGGTGTGGGCCACAATGGGACTGATTTTCGGAGACGAATTTCCGGAAGATATCAAGACCCGCGCACTCGACCTCGGAAAACGACTTGTAACGGCATGGGAAAACAAAGAGGTCTTCCCGGAAATCCAAGAGAAACTGGCCGCATTCAAGGAACGTATGCGCCAACTTATGGAATATCGCAAGGAGGAGTGGCCCTACGAGCATGAATACTGGAAGAAATATTGGGACCTGGGATAGAGCAGTTCGCTAAAATCATCGACTCCTTATTCCGCGATTATATACTTGACGCCTTGCGTCAAGTATATAATCGAGCCTTATTCGAGTTGATGAAACAGTCCATGTCAAAACGGTGAAGACGTTCTCATTTGAAAACATTGATTTTTATCGGTACTAAATCGGAATGGTTCACATGAAGATCTGGATTCTTTCTGTTTTGTTTTCGATGCTTCTGAGCTATTCGGCTGTATGGGCAACGACCCTCGAGACCCCAGATATTGGCAAAAACACCTTCTTCGATCTTCAGCTTTTTAAATTTCCGATTGAAGCGGACCCCTATTCTAATGTCATAAGTGAGAAGAAAGAGGAAGGAGAGACAAAATACGACGGAGGAAAGGAAAAGGAGACGTTGGACAAGAAAGTTGATGATGCCATCAAAAAGGCGCTAGAAGAAAAATAGCTGTAGGAGCAAGAATGGCAACAAGAAAGCGTCGGATTCCGGTGGTGGGAGATCTTTCAAGACGTTGCACTGGACCAATGTATTCAGGAAATTAAAGGAAACTCGCTTCTACAGCCACATAGCAAGTGAGCTGAAATTGGCTTTCAAATCTATCCCAACCGACACACACTCAGGAATGCAAGCCCGCTCACGTCATCTTTTATTTCACTGACCAACTTTCATCCAAGCAGGCCAAGCGCCATTTTCATTGCTTCGATCCCGGTCCTTTCAATAAAGCGGGCGGTCCTTTCTCGTTTCTTCCCATTTGCCTGGTAATATTCCAGAGATTTCTTTGCGAGTTGCAAAACTTGGTCAGTTGTCAAATCCTCGGCCAAAACGTCGCCGATTCTTGGGTGGCCTCCCGAATTGCCACCAAAAATAAAAGTCCATCCATTCTTTTTCCCTTGCACCCCGATATCCCTGACGAAGCTTTCTCCGCATGTCATAGAGCATCCCGAAACACCGATCTTCACTTTGGCGGGCAGGTCCAGCCCGATAAAAAGTTTTTCCAACTCAAGACCAAGTCCTAGTGAATCCTGAACTCCAAGTTTGCAAACAGCCGTACCAGGACAAGCCTGCACATAATGGACGCATAGTCCGGTGGCTTTCCCCGGCTCCATCTGAAAGCTCTTTCCAAATCTCCTCCACATCTTCGCCCTTTATCCCAACCAGATGCTATCCTCTGGCCGGAGACTATTTTAACGATTGGTATCGTATACTTGTTGATAACAAGGGTGAGCTTGTCCAAATTCTCCGGCGTGAGAAGACCTACAGGTACACGTGGAACGATTGCGTAGGTTTCTTTGTCGCGCTGCAAAATAGCTCCCGTAGGTCCAATATCCATTTTGATTCCTTTCAAACACTCGAGTTTAGTTCACAGGGCCAAGCTATTTATTACAAATTGACTCAGTGTGCAATAGCACTATCGTTGAAAGTACCTTCACTCTTTCCTACTCTGAGGAAGATCTCGAGTTTTGCCTTTTCTTCCTAGCCCATTACAATCTGATTTCAAGCATTTACAAACTCTCAGGACCTTTCTGGCCAGCATTGATTCTTCCTCCGTTTCCCTCTCACTGTACGTGCTATGCCGGTAAAATCACATGAGTTTCGGAAACGTTCCCCCTGAATGCCGGTGAGGATGAACTGGATGCCGAGCGCCAGGGTTATGAGGCCGAAGACCTTGGCGAGAACACTCCATCCGTGTGACCCAGGATCTTTATTATATATATGGAATATCGGAACGAGAAATAGATGATGAGCGTCGTCGCAGCCGATGGCACCAAGGAGCTTGAGCGTGGGCATGTCAGAGTGATGAATCTCCTGGGTGAAGAGATCGACCATCTGACATGGTTCCTGCCCCGGTGGTTAGCGGAATCGAGTCCGGGATCACCGCTTGAGAATCATTTTAGGAGTAGGTATATTAGCCACTTTGCACTACCACTTGCTGGGTCGAATTCATCATGTTAATGCCGGTGTTGAGGAGGAGGAGTCCACAGGCGATCCGGAACACATTGATGCTGATGTCGAAGAGGCCCAGGATGGACATGCCGGCGATCATGGCGGTGATCATAGTGATTAGAGAAGTTATGTTGGCTATCAAGGCTAGCTTATGCTCTTCCTTGGGACTAAGCCCCTCGCAAAGTTTCCGAAAAAGAGGAATAGCCGGGATGTTGTTAGCGACTGCGATGAGGCCGAGGAGATAGTGCTGAAAAAGAGAGTTCGTTCATAGGGGCATTTTCCCTTAAAGGTATACGGAAATAAACGGCGTCCATCACACGACTTTATCGAAAAATAGTGCGATCCAGGCCATGATCATTCTAAGAGTCCCCAATTCTTTGTGCACGTACCCATTTCCAGGCAGCTTCCATTTCAGAACAGTCGAAATACTCTACCTCTGCTCGAAAATAATCGAAAATTTTGCCTTCTTCTTCAGGCTAAACCGCTCCTGACTTTCTTGATTCTCGGAGCCCCTGGACCACTCAACGCAGGAAGTGGCGCTCTGGCTGCCGGCTCTTCAGCAGTTACCGACTTTGTGCCCTGAAAGTCTCTGGAAGAATTCTCTATTACCGCTCTAATGAAATAGCAATACAGTATCGATACACGCTCGCTTGCGCTGCGATTCCAGACAAGTTGAACAAATAGTTTTTACCTTGATATGTAAAGTTCTCCGGCCTGCCTGTCCGGAGGCACAGTTTCTTTTTGTCTGTATCGCTGGTGAGATAGCTGACAGCTGCCGAATCTTTTTGGCACTCGTCCTTGTTTGAGGCTTTATGAATAACGATGCGGAGGTTGCCGTCAAAGGCAAGTGTCGTTTCGCCAGAGATGACCCATGTCGGTTTAAGAACCAGCATCTCCTTCGAATCCACAGCTGATTCAGAAGTCGTTTGCATATTTTTCTGCTCAGCCGCATCAAGCCTGGACTCAAGGTCTTTATATCGAGACTCCAGCTTGCTGTATTGATCTTCCAATTTCTGCAATGAATTCCTCAATTCAATATTCTGATCTGCCAAAGCCTTGTCATTTTCCTGAACTGTCAGTAACCTCCTGGTTTTTATCGCCCAATTGGCTTTGGTCCCTAGCACGAACGATCAAATAAGTCGCTGAAACAGACAACCCAATCAGGCACACTAAACAGACCAGCAGGGTTATGGGGTGCAAGGCAAAGGTTCGCTTCATTTTCTCTCCAGCCATAACAGCTCCTGTTGAAATGTTGACTCGGGGAAAAATGGACAAGCACCTATTTGATGATGGTTACCAGGTAATTGTTATTCTGATCAT
>CAVRZU010000010.1:0-24991 GCA_963725365.1 uncultured delta proteobacterium
TCAAAGAGATTTCAGACAGCTTGGCGAGGGCTGGCAACTTCGCCTGGCGCGCCTTCCCGCTCTGGACATAAAGCCCTGTCGAGCCTGCTACCAGTGTCTTTTCGACGAAATGAGGTGCCCTCAGCAGGATGACATGCTCAAGGTGCTGGATGCGCTGGCTGAAGCTGATGCCTACGTGGTCGCCGCCCCGGTCTACCTGCTTTCCGCAAACGCAAGCCTTAAGATGTTCCTCGACCGCGGTCTTCAATTCCAGTCATTTGTCGACCGGCTGTGGGGAAAACCGGCGGCCGGGGTAGCGATTGCCGGAATCGAAGGCATGGAGGGCAGCACCAAGCGCGATGTGGAGAGCTTTATAAAGCTGACGATGGGCGATCTTCGCGGCTCAGCGGTGGTTTACGGGGCGCTCCCCGGGGAGGCCTTGCTTTCCGAGGCAAATAGACAAACGGCGCAAAACCTTGCCCGAGCCATCCTGGATCCGGCCAACAGGGCCAGTCCCGCCGGTCCCGTTTGCCCGGTATGCGGAAGCGACACTTTCAGGTTTCTGCCCGACGGAAGAGCCAGGTGTATGCTCTGTTCAGGGTCGGGCCCCTGGGAATTGAAAAACGAATCCGTCCAGTTCCACATCGATCCGGGGGAGCATCCTCTTTTCTTGAGCAAAGATGCGGTGATCCGCCACGCGCAATGGCTTCGCGGCATGAAGGAAAAGTTTCTGGAGCGAAAACAGGAATTGAAGGTAGTAGTCAAACAGTACGTCGGGGTAGGCGACTTCATTGAAGCTGACAAATAAATAGAAGCGGGAGGCAATCCCGGTTTTCGCTGCTGCTTGCTTTCCGCTTCTTCCCTTCCTTCTTTAGCATCTGTAACCTTCTTTTAACGCAGTTCTCACAAGACTGTCATAGAACACCTTTATACTCGCGCCACTTCTCCATGAAAAGACAATTGGAAACTCATTGATCAACTGAGAACAGGAGCCGAAACTCATGGAACAGATGATCGGCGGCGCATTGGAAGAGCTTTGCGGGCAAACCGGTTCGGGCGGGAAAACCCTGTTGGGACAGGGTTTCAAGTCTCTATTTCTAAGGCATGTACTGCCGCTTAAAAGATTGAACCATATTTTTTCACGATTTAGTTCTTTGCCTGGCTGCACAGCGGTCTCGGATCGCGTTCTCCAGGCACTTGGCGCAACTTATCATGTTCTCGCCAGCGATCAGGCCAAGGTGCCGTCGCAGGGCCCCCTCGTCGTGGTGGCCAACCATCCCTTTGGCGCCATTGAGGGCATGGTTATCGCCTCGATTCTTCTCAAAGCGAGAGAAGATACCAAAATTATGGCCAATTTTTTGCTCGGCGCCCTGGGAATTGGTGAAGCAAACGACATGATGATCTGCGTGGACCCTTTCGGCGGACACGGATCGGTGAAGCGTAATCTCAAGCCGTTGCGAGATGCTATTAAGTGGGTTGGGGCCGGGGGGGCACTGGGTATCTTTCCGGCGGGAGAAGTCTCTCACATGCACTTGCGCCGATTTGGCGTCATTGACCGGCAGTGGAGTCCGACAGTGGCGCGGATTATCAGAAAGACCGGGGCGACGGTGCTTCCTGTTTATTTTGAAGGCCACAACAGTCCGCTCTTTCACGGGCTCGGGCTTTTGCATCCAATGCTCCGCACGTTGATGTTGCCTGGCGAGAATCTCAAGAAAAAGTCCCGGGAGGTTCGGGCGCACATCGGGAAGCCGATCCCTTTCAAGAGGCTGGCCGGACTGGATGATTCAGCCATTATGGATTACCTGAGGCTAAGGACCTACAATCTGCAGAACCGTAAACGCGAAAGGCGAGTGAAGCTGTTACGGCGCCCGGCCAACAGCACGGCAAAACATCTTCCAGTGGTAAGAGCCAAAGAGACGAGCCTGGTGGCAGCAGAAATCAGGCGGCTTCCCACCGAGCAGTTTCTTTTATCGTCCAAAAACTATGACGTATTGAGCGCATCGGCCGCCCAGATTCCCAATACCCTCCACGAAATCGGGCGGCTGCGGGAAATAACTTTCCGGCAGGCAAACGAAGGGACCGGAAATCCGATCGATATAGACGGATTTGATCAATACTATCGGCACGTAATTCTATGGGACCGGGAGCAAGATGAAATTGTTGGGGCCTACCGGCTTGGCCTTGCCGATGCGATTATGAAGGAGCGCGGTCTGAGCGGCCTCTACACGAGCACTCTTTTTGAGTACAAAGATGAGCTGTTTCACAAAATGGGTCCGGCCCTGGAGTTGGGCAGGTCTTTTGTGCGTCCCGAGTACCAGAAGACATACCAGCCCCTCATGCTGTTGTGGTCGGGTATTGGGCGGTTTGTGATAAACAACCCGCAGTACAGGTTCCTTTTTGGAGCTGTGAGTATAAACAACGGGTATCTCGGTATTTCCCGAAAGCTGATTGTGGATTTCCTTAAAGAGGGGCATACACATTCGGACCTGGCAAGATTCGTGCGGGCCAGGAATGCCCCTCGCGGCAGGTCTTTGGGGAAAAAGAACCTCGGGCTGGCCTATTCGATGGTGCATGAGATCCAGGATTTTTCAGAACTGATATCCGACATAGAACAGGACGCAACGGGCGTTCCCATACTTTTGAAGCATTATATGAAACTCGGCGGGAAATTTCTTGGCTTCAGCGTCGATCATAAATTCAACGATGCGCTCGATGCTCTCGTACTTGTCGATTTAACCCGATCGGACCCCAGAATCCTGGAACGCTATATGGGTCGTGATGGGGTGACTTCTTTTCTGCAATTCAGCGAAATAAACGGAAGCAACGGAATAGGGCCGGCAGGCGGCGGCCGGTCCGAGTTGCGCGACGATAAGTGTGCTTGATCCGAATTGGAAACTGTAAGTGTCACATCCGGAGTTTCCGGATGGACACTGATCAGCTATTCACCACTCCTGCTTTTTCCAGATGGAACGGGGTGGCCTGTTCGAACTGGTAGGCTATTCTTAAAACCAGGTCCTCCCGGAAATGGGGTCCAAGGATCTGAAGCCCGATAGGCAGGTTTTCGGAGGTAAAACCGCAGGGCGTTGAAATCCCCGGGATTCCGGCCAGGCTTGCCGGGAGCGTAAATACATCGCTCAGGTACATTTGAAGGGGATCGTCCATTTTCTCCCCCAGCCTGAAGGCCGGAATGGGAGACACAGGCGCCAGTATGGCGTCACATTTTTCGAACGCTTCGAGGAAATCCCGCTTGATGAGTGTTCTTACCTGCGATGCTTTCCTGTAGTAGGCATCATAATAGCCCGCCGACAATACGTAAGTGCCGAGCATGATGCGCCGTTTGACCTCGGCGCCGAACCCCTGAGAGCGGCTTTTGCAATACATATCCATCAGGTCCCTGGATCCCTGTGCCCGGAGCCCATACTTTACGCCGTCGTAGCGGGCGAGGTTGGATGAGGCCTCGGCGGGGGCGATTATGTAATAGGCGGCAATGCCGTATTCGGTGTGGGGCAGGGAAATATCGACAATCTGCGCGCCGAGCCTGCTGCACGTGGATATTGCATCTCTGACGGCCGCGTCAACTTGCGGGTCGGTTCCTTCGATGAAATACTCTCGCGGAATCCCGAGGCGCAGACCCCGAATCGGTTCTTTCAGGGCATCCCTGTATTGGGGGACCGGCAGATCGACCGAGGTGGAATCCCTTGGGTCATAGCCGGCGATAGCCTGGAGCATGATGGCAGCGTCCTCAACGTCCCTGGTTATCGGGCCGATTTGGTCCAGGGATGAGGCAAAGGCCACGAGTCCAAATCGCGAAATCCGGCCATAGGTCGGTTTGATGCCGACAACACCGCAAAAAGAGGAGGGCTGCCTGATGGACCCTCCGGTATCGGTGCCCAGCGCCCCGGCACACAGCCCTGCGGCAACTGCGGCGGCCGAACCCCCGCTCGAACCGCCGGGAACGCGGTCCAGGTCCCACGGGTTGCAGGTCTTCATAAAAGCTGAATTCTCGGTGGACGACCCCATCGCGAACTCGTCCATGTTTGTTTTGCCGATAAAAATGGCCCCGGCCTGCCTGAGCTTTTCCGTAACCGTGGCGTCGTAGGGGGCGGTAAATCCCTCGAGGATTCGAGAACCGCAGGTGGTTAGAGTCCCTTGAATACAGATCACGTCTTTTATAGCGATCGGCACTCCCGCCAGGGGAGAGGCCGAATAATCTTTTTCTTTCGAGTCGTAGAGCCTTGCTTCCTCCAGGGCTTTTTCCCCCAGGACGCTCAGATAGGCATTTAACTTCGGGTCGATTGCGCGGATTCGATCAAGAAATGCGGAAACCGTCTCGACGGCCCCGATTTGCCCGCTTTTGAGCAGGTCATGAATCTCGTGAATTGAAAGAGAGTGAATTTGCATTTTTAGAGGCCTTTTCTGCTAAAATACTTTGGGCACCACGAAATTGACGCCGTCGGTTCCGGGCGAGTTTGCAAGCGCGTCTTCACGGTCCAGTGAAGGTTGGACCA
The DNA here is from genome assembly GCA_963725365.1 of uncultured delta proteobacterium. Taxonomy (GTDB): domain Bacteria; phylum Desulfobacterota; class Syntrophobacteria; order Syntrophobacterales; family Syntrophobacteraceae; genus SbD1. The sequence continues at coordinate 4,488 of CAVRZU010000010.1, forward strand.
AATCCGGGCGGAAGACGTTTTGCAACTGGATGGCGTGCGTGGTCGGCTCGACCTCTTTGGTCTCCAGTTCATTGAGTTTGTCCATGTATTCGAGAATACCGTTCATCTGAACGGTCATCCGTTCTTCTTCGGCCTCCGAGAGCTCCAAACGCGCCAGCAGCGCTACGTGTCGTACCTCTTCTCTGGTTATCCTGGTCTCCATTATGTTTCCTTTTAAATGAAATTCTCCATCGTGCGGCAGTCTTTGAATGCTTCCAGCACTTCAGGCAACCCGGGGATGCGGGTCCTTTGCAGCAGATCGAATGTAATGGCGTGCACCCGTTTTTCCTCTGCGTCCTGTTCGGCGGCGGTGGAGTCGAACCGCTGGACAAATTTGGCGAACCGGACCACGTGAATCAGTTCGTGAGTCACTATGTAGGCGGTCAGGGGGAAAAGCCCGATCCCTTTGTCGCGCTCGACCGCCCTGCGGATAACATGGTCCTGGATGCAGATTTTGAAAAAATCGCCCGGTTCGCTTCCCCGCGTCCTTTCGCCGGGGCGCCGAAAATATCGGCGGATTTGGGCAAAAGCGTCGTCGGCAACTTCCTCTTCGTCAAGACCGCTCAAGCTTTGAATGTCATAGCGGTATCTTTTCCACTCGGAAGTGGAAATCTTGTAAAAATCGCTTATAAGCTCTTCCGAAACAGCGATAGCCTGCGCCAAAATAGATATTTTTTCTGTATCGAAGGCCAGGCGTTGCATCTCTTTGCGGCTCCGGTCGGCTTTTTGCTAAATCGCGTGCAAGGTCCCCTCAAATATCGCAGGGTCTCAACCCCGCAACCGCCTGAACACAGGCGCGTTATTTCTATGTACAAAACTTCATCGTTCAATTCAATAGCTTTAGTCCCGGCTACTGATACGGAGTTGCGTTCAAATCGGTTGCTTCGGGAGGTTTGTGGCAAAATAAAGAGAGGGCGGGATGAACCCGCCCTCCGTATTAAAATTGGATTTCAAAACCTTTTAATGATGCTCATGGACATAAAACGGCCATTTGTGGAAAAACCATTCGTTCCACAGAAGGGGAATGATAAACCAGAAGTTCCAGATAAGGGACTCGCCGTTGAGGTATCTTTCGGCGAGGTCTCCTTCCATGTGATGGTTGCCCAGGCCCCAGAACCCGAAATTGGCTGCATAGAAAAGAGCGTAAGTAATGACCATCAGGATAAGGACACCGATTGTCCTGAACCAGAAGGCGCCCCACGAATCCAGGTCGGCCATCGGGGCCATGTCATCGAAATAATGGTGCCACGCCAGGAAAGGAATCAATGTAAAGCCTGCTACCTCCGCTGCGTGATACCAGAAAAAGCGGATAGGACTACCGTGGTCGGCCGGCGCCAGGTGATGGTTGATATCATCCATGTTTATCCAGGCGGGCATCAGCTTTATAACGAGCGAGGCGATCAAGTAGGCCAGGATGAACGTGCACACGAAAGAAACCAGTCCCTTCCATGGCTGCGGCAGTTTTATCAGAGTCCACGGCTTCATTCGCCATACGTTCGGGGTCATGAACAAAATTATGATCATCCATTCCCACCAGCCGAAGACCCAGTGCACGTGGGGGGTTCCGGCGATGCCTGTCCACCACGGGTGGCCGAAAGCGATTCCGGTCCCGAACACCGTTTCATAGATCATTCCCCAGAAAGGCACGATAAGGACCGTGTAGAAGAAAAGTGTCAAAAGGGAAGTCCAACCGAGTTCGGCTAAGCCCGCCTGGGGTTGGGTGAGATCGCTTGGGCGTATGGGCCATTTCGCAAAAAGAATGGTAACGAACGGATATGAAAAGAAACCTATGAGAACAAAAGTGACAATGGCCCGTTCGGCATATCTGGCGGCCGGCGCCACATATGCCGCGAGTTCGAGTGTCGCCTTTCCCTTGGCGGGTGCGATAGCCAGGGCGGCTTCCATTCCCGACTGGCTAAGAAAATTGAATCCAAGTCCCAATACCCTGTAGAAAACGATATGAATCATAAACCAGACTAAGACAAGGTTAACTACAGTCTCGATGATTCCTCTTGCCGGCTGCGGAACGTCCTGGAAAGGCCAGTCGCCAAGAAACATGTGTTGCCACAGACCCACCAGGATCATCATTGCCAGGTACATGACGAATGGGTACGGAAAAGCCCCCACAGGGCCTCTGGGATCGCTGAAAAGAAACCATGTAAACCATGCTACAAGGAAAAATACGATTGTTGAAATAATACCTGTGACCGGCTGCCCCCATCGCGGTTTCAAAACGTCTGCCATATTTCCCTCCTTCTTGGATTAATGCTGTTTTCTTCTTTTGGAAGTGCCCCGATTTGCGGCATTCTAAAACTGAATCACCTCCTTCTCATTAAACATGGCAGGCCTTGCGGACTGCATCTGCCGCACAATGTTCTTAAAAGGTTGGAGCGGTTTTGGAAAGAAAAGATCTTACACGGGCCGGGGGATACTGTATGAAAGCTTTTTCTATTTCGAGGATATTCCCACCAGACCCGATCAGGTACAATACCCCGAAAGGAACGGACATAGATCTAGATCGAAATGAACGCTTATAATAGAGCAGGTGAGGAGCAGGCTTCAGGGATCTGCACAAGTTCCTAACTACTCTAAGCAAGGACGCACAGTCAAGCGGAATTTGTTTGACAATGCATGCGCTCTCTGGTTAAGACCTGATTCGGGCAGTGCCTGTATACAACGTTTTCAGGAGGTAGCTAATGGGAAAAAAGATTCTCTCCGAGTCAGCGCTCGAGGGTATTGAGAAAGAACACGCCGAGTGGCTGGAGGAGTATCGGAAGGCCCTCAAAAAAATGCCGGAGCGGCTCAGCCGGTTCTCTACCGTTTCTGACCTGGAGGTAAAGCCTCTTTATACTCCCGCCGACATTGCGGACAAGGACTTTCTGGAAGATATCGGCTTTCCCGGTAAATACCCTTTTACCAGGGGTGTTCAAAGCACAATGTACAGGGCCCGTTTTTGGACCATGCGCATGTTCGCGGGACTTGGCACTTCAGAGGACACCAACCAGCGGTTCCACTATTTGATCAACCACGGTGAAACCGGCCTTAGCACGGCTTTCGATTTCCCGACCCTCATGGGCTACGATACGGACTCCCCTCTTGCCCGGGGCGAGTGCGGTAAATGCGGCGTGGCAATCGATACGCTCGAAGATATGCAGCGGCTGTTCGCAAACATCAACCTCGAAGAAGTCACGGCGTCGATGACCATAAATCCTCCCGCTTCGATAATGTGGGCAATGTATATAGCCAATGCCGAAAACGAGGGTTACTCGCGAAAGAAGCTGGGTGGCACCATCCAGAACGACTGTCTCAAAGAGTTTATAGCTCAGAAAACACTCATGCTTCCCCCTGAGGCAAGTCTCAGGCTGGTAACCGATACGGTTGAGTTTGGAACCAGGGAGGTGCCCCGCTGGAACACGATCAGTATAAGCGGATATCATATCAGGGAGGCAGGTTCGACTGCCGTTCAGGAACTTGCCTTCACTATCTATGATGGAATTACCTATGTCGAGGAAGCAATAAAGAGGGGGCTTAAAGTCGACGACTTCGCCTGCCGGCTTTCCTTTTTCTGGAATTCACATATCGATTTTTTCGAAGAAATAGCCAAGATGCGCGCAAGCAGGCGCATATGGGCGAGGATCATGAAGGAACGCTTCGGGGCCAAGGATCCCAAGTCCATGCTGATGCGCTTCCACACTCAGACGGCCGGCTGTTCGCTTACGGCCCAGGAACCTTACAACAACGTCGTTCGAACTACCACGGAAGCGCTTGCCGCAATTCTGGGCGGCGCCCAGTCTCTGCATACCAACTCCCTCGATGAGGTTTACATGATCCCAAGCGAGGAAGCGGCGCTCATCGCGCTGCGCACTCAGCAGATACTGGCTGACGAATGCGGTGTGACAAACGTCATAGATCCGCTCGCGGGGTCTTATTTCGTTGAGGCGCTTACCAACAGGATGGAGGAAGAAGCCAACTCCTATATCCGCAAGCTCGATGAAATGGGCGGGATGGTTAGGGCGATTGAACGGGACTACCCGCAGATGGAGATTGCCGATGCGGCTTTTCATTTCCAGCGGCAACTCGATGCCGGGCAGAAAATCATAATCGGGGTTAATAAGTACACCTCAGATCGGCCGGAATTGGAATTCGTTCTTAAGATAGACGAAGAAATCGAACGGATGCAGATCGAGCGCACCAGCCGGTTCAAGGAAAAGCGTAACAAGGCCGGGCTTCAAAAAGCGATGGATGAGCTCAGGGGCAGATGCGAAGGTCCGCCGTGCTGGGAAAACAACGTCATGCCCGCCCTGATAGAAGCGGTCCGGGCCGGGGCCACCGAACAGGAATGTTGTGATCTTTACAGGGATGTCTTTGGGACCTATACGGACCCGGGGACTTTTTAGCCCTGTGAGCAGTGGGCCAAGTGAACTGAAAACTCAAAACTTAAAACTGAAAACTCAGAGGCTTTCCATGGAAAACGCTAGGAAACTTCGTATATTGGTTGCAAAACCCGGCCTTGACGGCCACGATCGGGGCGCACGCGTAGTGGCCCGTGCCTTTCGAGATGCCGGCTTCGAAGTCATCTACACCGGATGCCACCAGACGCCGGAGCAGATTGTGAGCGCGGCGATCCAGGAGGATGTGGACCTTATCGGCCTGAGCATCCTGTCGGGGGCTCACACATATTCCTTTCCACGGATCATGGAGCTTTTGAGGGAGAACAAAGCTGAAGACATAGCGGTGATCGGCGGAGGCATATTCCCCCTCGAAGATATTCCGCGGCTCAAGGAGATCGGCATAAAGGAGATATTCGAACCCGGCGCAAAGCTTCAGGATATAACAGAGTGGGTCAGCAACAGCATCAGGCCGCGAAGAGCCGTAGTGCTCAACAGGTAGGCAAACCGGCCCGGCATACTCTTAACTGAAAACTAAAAACTGAAAACTCTCAATGGATATTATTGAACTGATTGTCTCCGGTGACGTTAGGACGATAGCTCGCATACTTCGAGATATCGACGATGAGATCCCGTCTGCAAGGGATATTCTCCGGGAACTCTATCCGCACACCGGCAATGCCTTTGTTGTCGGTTTTACCGGCTCACCGGGGGTAGGCAAGAGCGCTCTTGTCGACCAGATCGCGATCAAATACCGCAAGGAAGAAAAGACGGTCGGGATTTTAGCGGTCGATCCGACAAGCCCGTTTAGCGGAGGCGCCATACTGGGTGACCGCATCCGCATGCAGCGCCATTTTCTCGACCCTGGAGTCTTCATTCGCAGCCTTGCTACACGCGGCCATTTCGGCGGTCTGTCAAAGTCCACCAACGACATGGTAAACGTTCTGGATGCAGCGGGTAAGGACGTTATCCTGGTCGAAACAGTGGGGGTTGGCCAGGATGAGGTGGAAATCGCCAACAGCGCCCACACAACCGTATTGGTGACAATTCCGGGAATGGGAGACGACATCCAGGCCATTAAGGCCGGCATAATGGAAATAGGCAATATTTTCGTTGTGAACAAAGCCGACCGCGAGGGTTCCCGCAAAACCGTCCGCGAGCTTATGAACCTGATCGAGCTTAGCTCCAGAAAGCGTGACAATGGAGATTGGGAACCACAGATCGTAGAAACCGAAGCTATAAAGGGCCGGGGCATAGACCAGCTCTACGAAGCCATCGAAAAGCACAAAAATCACCTTCGTTCCGCCCATACCGATAAGTGGCGGGAAGTTTTGGAAAAGCGCGCCAGAATCCAGCTCATTGGAGCCATAAGAGATGAGGCGCTCAAAACTATCCTTGAAAGAATCGAAGGACACGGAGATTCATTGGACGAAATGGTGCAGAAGGTAGTTGACAAGGAGTCCGATCCTTACACGCTGGTCCAGCGGATCCTCGACCGAGAATTTAAGTAAGACAAAAAGCAAAAAACCCAAAACTGGAAACTAAAAAACCGGCGGCTCTTTCGAGACCGCCGGTTTCATTTTAAAGTACGGGCGGGGATAAACCCCTCCCCACGTACCGTTACGGGGGGGCTTGTGCAGGGGAGGGCTTTATGCCCTCCCCGCGATCCACCCGGTTTGAACGTAACTTCGTATTACTTCAACAGAGGAACGATCAGCAGCGCGACAATGTTGACAACCTTGATCATCGGGTTGATTGCCGGGCCGGCCGTATCTTTGTACGGATCGCCTACGGTGTCGCCGGTTACAGCCGCCTTGTGAGCGTCCGAACCCTTGCCGCCGTACATGCCGTCTTCGATGAACTTCTTTGCGTTGTCCCAGGCGCCGCCGCCGCTCGTCATTGCGATGGCCTGGAACAGACCCGTGACGATCGCGCCGATGAGCATGCCGCCGAGGGCCTCTTTACCCAATCCGAAGCCGACAATGATCGGTGCGGCTACCGGGATGAGCGCAGGAACCATCATCTGCTGAATTGCGCTCTTGGTGACGATGTCAACGCACTTGCCATATTCTGGTTTTTGGGTCCCTTCCATGATGCCGGGGAGTTCACGGAACTGGCGGCGAACTTCCTCGACAACACCGCCGGCAGCCTTGCCAACCGCTTCCATCAGGAGCGAGCCATAGAAGTATGGCAGAAGGCCACCGATGAAAAGGCCGACGATGACCATCGGGTTCGAGAGGTCGAATACGGCCGAGCCGGAGACCGACCGTGAGTATTCGGCGAAAAGAACCAGGGCGGCAAGAGCGGCCGAACCGATCGCATAGCCTTTTGTGACAGCCTTGGTGGTGTTGCCTACTGCGTCCAGAGGATCGGTAATGGCGCGGACGCTTTCAGGAAGTTCCGCCATTTCAGCGATACCGCCGGCGTTGTCGGTGATAGGACCGTAGGAGTCGATAGCCACGACGATTCCGGTCATGGAGAGCATCGCAACGGCGGAAAGAGCAATGGCGAAAAGACCGCCGGAGGGATTGCCGGCAAAACCGCCGCCGAGTTGATAGGCCCACACGATGGCGCCGCAGATTACGAGCGCAGGAGCAGCGGTGGACTTCATGCTGACCGCCAGGCCGGCGATAACGTTGGTTCCATGGCCGGTGACGCTGGCTGCCGCAATGTGCTTAACCGGGTTGAAGCTCTTGGATGTAAAGTATTCGGTGATCATAACGATCAAGCCGGTCAAAATGAGACCGATGAGCGCGGTGGTGAAAACACTCATTGGAGTGAAACCGCCTGTTTGCAGGCCCGGCAGCTTCAGGAACCACTGCGATGCGAAATAGAAAGCTACTGCGGCCAGGATGCCTGCGACCGCAAGGCCTTTATAGAGTGCGCCCATGATGTATTCGTTCTTGCCAAGGCGAACAAAGTAAGTGCCGATGATGGACGCGATGATCGAAATTGCGCCTATCAAAAGCGGGAATTCCACCCAGGGGCTGTCGGCGCCGAAAACCGTTTTTGCCAGCAACATTGCCGCGACCAAAGTAACGGTGTAGGTTTCGTAAAGGTCTGCAGCCATGCCGGCGCAGTCGCCGACATTGTCGCCGACGTTGTCGGCTATAACGGCTGCGTTTCTCGGATCGTCCTCGGGGATTCCGGCTTCCACTTTGCCGACCAGGTCTGCGCCTACGTCAGCAGCCTTGGTGTAGATACCGCCGGCGATACGAGCAAAAACGCTCATGAGCGAGCAGCCGAAGCCGAGGCCGATAAGAGCGTGGAATACTTCTTCAACTGGTGCAAACGATTTGGCAACCAGGTAATAGCCGGTGATGCCGAGAAGCCCAAGGCCTACGACCATGACCCCTGTGACCGACCCGCCTTTGAAAGCGACCGAAAGTGCTGCGCTCAGGCCCTGTTTTGCGGCTTCCGTCGTACGCACATTGGCTTTCACGGATACCATCATGCCGATGTAACCAGCAATGGCCGAACCGCATACGCCTATGAGAAATCCGATCGAGGTCCATTTGCCAAGGTAGAGCAGCAGTACGGCAAGCACCACTGCGACGACGGCAACGGTTTTGTATTCCCTTTTCAGAAATGCTTCTGCGCCTTCCCGGATAGCTTCCGAGATCGCCTGCATCTTTTCGGAACCAGCACTCTGCTTGCTAACCCAGGCTGCGGTTATCAGAGCATAGAGGACGCCGGCAGCACCACATGCGAGGGCAATCGTGGTCATCACACTTGCGTTCATTTAAACCTCCTTGTTAATTGTTTTGATCAATTGAATAAGAATGATTACGCCTTGAGGGGCAGGGGACCGCCCCTCGATTCTAAAAACCAGATTCCCTTAAGTCCTCCTTCCAACAATATGATCCCAGAGTAAGACTCTAACAGATACCGTTTCAAAAATAGCTTTAGCAGTCGTGAAAGGCAGTAAGGGTTGCTCCATCTCGTTCCGGCAGGGTACTGTAAATGAACTGGATCTAATATGATTAGGCCAGGTGGGCGCGGAGATGAGACGGATTCAAGATCGCTTAAGTGAACATAATTTATATAAAACCTTCCAGAGTTTTGCCTGACTTCTGAAGGACCTGAAAATACATGGCTTCTCAAGCGCGCGACAAACCTAATGGAAGCCCAGTTTCTTGTCAAAGAAAAAGTAATCTTCCGCCGCAAAAAGTGTTCTTCAAATGCTAAATCTCAAGTTCGTCTCCGGGTTCGGGCATCAATACTTCCAATTCCATTACATCTGCTATCACGCGCAAAATCTCATCTCTTTTTCCTCGACGCTCGTTTCGCTCTATATGCACCAGGGCGAGCCGGCGGGCTTCGGCCCTGCGGGCGAAATCGATACTGCCGCTGATGTTCCCGTGCCCCGGGGTGTCTGTGTCCAGGCGAAATGCCTCGTGAATCACCAGGTCGGAGCCGCGGGCAAGTGATAGCGTTTCATCGGTCCAGTGCCCGTCTCCACTGTAGAAGACCGACTTGCCGTCCGCATCGATCCTGATGGCCAAGTCTCTTTGGGGATGTCCGTTCACGGCGCTTCGCCAGTATAGGCCTCCCGTTTCCACTATTTCTCCGGGTTCGACCGTCTGATAACGGATATCGTAAGCAAGCCTGTCCATGAGGGACGGATAGGCCAGCCTGAGAGTTTGAGGCACTATTTGGTCTATTTCACGCTGACCGAGGATAAGCAGAGGCTTTGCACGTTTCATTTCCCGAAATCGGGCAAGCAGGGCAGGCAACCCGAAAAAATGGTCCCCGTGAAAATGCGATATCCAGATCGCGTCGAGATCGTCCGGATCCTGGCAGCTTTTCCAAAATGAGGCGGGGACGGTAGGGCCGCAGTCCAATAATATCGAACTTCCATTGCGCTTGTCCCTTGCCCGAACCCAGATGGAAGTGTTTGAAAGCTCCTCGTCAAACGCCTCCCCCACGCCGATAAATTTTATTTTCAATGTTTTACTCCTCTCAAAGCAGGGCCTGCCCGGAAATTTGTTCACGCGAACGACGCGAAGACGCGAAGAAGGAATAAACAGAGGCATGGTGCAAGGCGGTGGATTGTCAACGGCCATTGAACCTTCGCGTCTTTGCGTGACAAGGCTCCCCTGGTTCTCCGCGTCTCCGCGTGATGACAAGGGGCCATCCTGTACCTAATTTAGAGCAGGCACTAATATGCTTGCAAGCAGAACTCAAAACTAAGAACTTAAAATAAAAAACTCACCAACCTTGTGGAGAATGTTCATGACGGCAAAAGACAAATTTGAACTGATTTTCGAGAGGGAAATTGCAGAACTCAAAGGTCTGGTCCGGTTCTACAGGCACATACAGAGTGGCGCTCAAGTCCTTTCGATCATAAACGATAGACGACAACAAAGTTTTTGGGGTCTGTTTTCGCACGCCACCTCGGGATTCGAGCGGAGTGGCTCATATCCTGGAACACTCGGTCCTTTGCGGCTCAAGAAAGTATCCGGTGAAAGAACCATTCGTGGAGCTGATAAAAGGCTCTCTGAAGACTTTTCTCAATGCTTTCACCTACCCTGACAAGACCTGCTATCCAGTCGCCAGTCAGAACGTCCAGGATTTCTACAATCTGATCGACGTTTACCTGGACGCGGTTTTTTACCCGCGTCTGACCCCCTTTGTTCTCCAGCAGGAAGGATGGCATTACGAGTTATACGAGCCTGAGGACCCTATTGAAATCAAGGGAGTGGTGTACAATGAAATGAAAGGGAACTACTCCTCTCCGGACAGCCGGCTCTCTGAGCTTTCCCAGCAGTCTCTTTTTCCCGACACCACTTACGGGCTGGATTCTGGCGGGGATCCCAAGGTTATCCCCACCCTGACTTTTGAACGGTTCAAGTCATTCCACGATAGGTTCTACCACCCTTCCAACTCCAGGATTTATTTTTACGGCAACGACGACCCTGAGCAGAGGCTGGAAATACTCCAGGAATACTTGAAAGATTTCAGCCGGACCGATCCCGAATCCGTTGTGCCTCTTCAGGCGCTCAAAGAAAAACCTGTCCGGATTGACCGTTCGTTTGCCGGGGGTGCGGAAGATGCGGCCCGGGACGGACTAAAAGCCATGTTGACCGTTAACTGGCTTCTCCCTGAGGTAACCGATGCCGAACTGAAGCTTGCCTTTGAAATCATGGAATACGTCCTCATTGGCATGCCGGGTTCTCCATTGAAGAAGGCGCTGATAGAATCCGGGCTGGGCGAAGATATTGCCGGGGTGGGCCTTGAAACTGAGCTTCGCCAGATCTACTTCTCCGCCGGTCTAAAGGGAATCCGCGCCGAAGATGCGGGCAGGGTTGAAAATGTCATCTTCGAAACTCTGTCAGCCCTGGCCCGGGACGGCATCGACCCTGAAACTACCGAAGCCGGGGTGAATACGATTGAATTCAGGCTCCGTGAAAACAATTATGGAAATTTCCCGCAGGGGTTGGCGGTGATGTTGCGCGCTCTTTCGACGTGGCTCTACGAAGCCGATCCCACTTCACTGCTGGCTTTCGAATCGCCCCTGGACCAGGTAAAAGAAAAGTTGAAAGCGGGAGGTTATTTGGAAGGCCTCATAAAGCGCTACCTTCTCGAAAACCCCCACCGTACGGTTGTTTTACTCAGCCCGGAACCTGGACTTGCTCAAAAGGAAATTCAAGAGGAAGCAAAAAAATTTGACGAAATAAAAAAGTCGCTTTCGGCTGATGCACTTCGAACTGTAATCGAAAGTGCCAAAGAGCTTAAAAAAATTCAATCGAGCCCCGATTCGCCTGAAGCTCTTGCCACTATCCCGGTCCTTAAGATTTCCGACCTCGACAGGCACAACCGGATAATTCCCATAGAACCGATGCCTGACGACGGTGTGCAGGGGTTTTACCATGATCTGTTCACAAGCGGCATAGCTTACCTGGACGTTGGCTTCGATCTGCAGGTTCTGCCCCTGGAATATTTGCCCTATGCGCCACTTTTTGGAAGGGCCCTCCTGGAGATGGGGACCGATTATCAGGATTTCGTTTCGTTGTCGCAAAAGATCAGCCGCAAGACAGGGGGAATCCACCCGGAGGTGTTCACTTCAGCCGTAATGGAAAAAAGCGCCCCGGCAACCTGGCTTTTCCTGAGGGGAAAGAGCACCAGAGAGCAGGTGAGTGAGCTTGCCGATATCCTTACCGAGGTAACGGCAGCAATGAAATTGAACGACAGGGAACGGTTCCGGCAAATAGTGCTTGCCGAAAAGGCGAGGCAGGAAAGAAGGCTCGTGCCGAGCGGCCATCAGGTAATCAATCAGCGTATCCGCGCCCATTTCAACCAGGCGGATTGGGTAAGAGAGCAGACCGACGGAATAAGTTATTTTCTTTTCCTTGGACAACTCGTCCGAAAGATCGACGAAGACTGGGACACGGTTCTAGCGGAGCTGGAAAAGGTTCGCACTTTGCTTGTCAACCGTTCGGCGATGGTGTTCAACCTGACTGCCGATCGGAAAGACCTCCATACGATCGAGGGTTCGATTCGCCATTTTCTGCGCTCTGTTCCGGAGCGGCCGGCAGTGGCGGAGAAATGGCAGCCTCTGCTATTCCCTGAATTCGAGGGAATAGTGGTTCCCACTCAAGTCAACTACGTCGGCAAAGGCGCGGACCTGTACAGGGACGGATATGAACCGCATGGTTCGAGCAAGGTCATATCGGGATATCTCCGAAGCACCTGGCTCTGGGAAAAGGTGCGGGTGCAGGGAGGGGCTTACGGCGGGTTCTGCCTCTTCGATCGCATATCCGGGGTCTTTACCTTTATCTCATACCGGGACCCCAACCTGCTTAAAACCATTGAAAACTTTGATGGCGCGGCTCAATTTCTCCGCAATTCCGACCTTCCGGACGATGAAGTCCGCAAGGCGATAATCGGGGCCATTGGGGAAATGGATTCCTACATGCTCCCGGATATGAAGGGCTATGTTTCCATGCTCCGCCACCTGACCGGGGACACCGAAGAAAACCGGCAAAAGATGCGCGATGAGGTGCTGGGCACCACCGTGAAAGATTTCAGGGACTTCGCGGATGTGCTCGAAAAGGTGAACAGGGGTGGCATTGTGAAGGTGCTTGGGTCTGAGGCATCCATAGAATCGGCGCTCGCCCAGCGCCCCCGCTGGCTGGAGACCTTCAAGCTGCTTTGAGAAAGAAGGATTTGGTCACGAAGAACGCGAAGGGTACACGAAGGAGCACGAAAAGAAGTCTATTGAACATGAAGGAATTATAATTTCTTCATGTTCTTCGTGATCCATCGTGCTCTTCGTGACCAAAAAAAACACTCGAATCTAAAGTCAAACTTAATCCCGGCTGGCGGTCCCACCGCCTACAATTTTCGGGCTTGCAGAGGTTTCCCTCTTCTGCGGCGGTGCGGCCGCAATTGCCGCAAACGTATTTAGGGTTTCGCACCAGCTTTTTGTATTCTTCTAAATCAGATTGCACGAACCCGATGTTCTGAAGATAACAGAGGTGCTCTTCGTGATGGAGATGGGGCATTTTCTTCTCAGCCATTTAGGTTTTCCTTTGTTTGGGATGATTACGCAAAACTATGGCGAACGCTTCAATCTCCGCAAATTAAACATCTTGGTTTATGAGAGCAATGCCAGCCTGGAAATTTGATAATTAGTGTCTGATGGTTGCGCAGATTCAACATGGGCGGGGGGCTAACGAGTATGTGCCGGGATCATGCGTTACACAGGCTCAACAGAGTTCACTACGCTCCTTTTCCTCCTATGATGCCGTTTAGTTTGTTTATCAGGCTTTCCTGGGACTTCGAGCATTTCTCACACGCATCCAGGTGGTCCAGAAATGCCGTGATGTTCCATCCTTCGTAAGTCTTTATCCCCAGTTCAACGGGGTCCTTTCCACAAAGCAGTTCCATCATCTTTATCTCCTGTAAAGAGCATTCCAAACGTCTATACCGCAATTACGCAGGATGCGGAATAGAAAAACAGGCCATCTCGATAGAGTGACCGAGTTGCCCAAATTCTTGGGCTGCATTCCGAATGTTTCACTGAGTAACCATCTTGTCAGAATCTTAATTTGACAAACCGGGTATTACTGCAATAGTAATCTGGTTGGAAAAAGAGGCGGAATAATTGAAATCACCAGGAACTTGTGTCGGATAATCAAAAAAGTGCTCAATGACAGGTTGAAAAAAATCATCCGTGATTCCGGCTTGCCGCTCGGACGATTTGCTGAAAAAACCGGTGTTTCCAAAAACACGCTCGTAAACTACAGGGATGGTGTGACCTCGCCTCCGGCAGCATTTCTGGAGTCGGTATGCCGGGAGTTTGCGGCCGATCCCTCCTGGTTGCTTTTGGGTGAGGAAAGTGCGGGGACCGGTTCTTCCGGATGCGAACCGTTTGGAGATGGAAGCGAGGATTACACGCTCATCCCGCTTCTGGAATCGCGTGTTACAGCAGGCCCTGAAGGTGAAATTCTCTATGGCGAAATAGCTGAGCGTTATCCTTTCAATAAGATGTGGATCAAGAAGCTGGTGGGAAAGGACCCCGAGCGAGAGGGGGGTCTTTTTCTAATACGAGTCAGGGGAGATTCGATGTCACCCACGATAAGCCAGGGTGAGATGGTTTTAGTGGACTCCTGCGAGGCTGAGCGCGGGGAAGTTCTTGCGGGGCGCATCTACCTTGTGATCCTGCCGGATGGGACTGCCGCTCTAAAAAGACTGGTCCTGAGCGTGGACGAAACCGGTTCGAAGCTGGTTGGCCTTCCCGATAATACTGCATACCGGCCGTTCGAATTTGCCCTGGATCCGGAAAAAAGCCTTAAGTCGTATGTACTGGGCCGCGTGAGATGGGCGGGGAAAGAATTTGATTAGGATTTGCATTGTGGGATTCAGGGATAAGGGCATCTGACATAGGTTCGCCGGGGGAGGGGGAGAAAAATGAGCGCTGCAGTTTTTAGAGGCAGAGAAGCGGAGTACCTTAAGCATGAGCTGCTCAAGGCTTATCTGGAGCCGCTCTTCATGATCATCGGTCAGCGTGAACAAAGAATAGCCTTCATAGACTGCTCTGCTGGCACATGGCGGAAGGGCGGTAAGGATTCAGACGACACTTCGGTTTCCATCTCTTTGGACATAATGGAACAGTGCCATAACGCCTTATTGGAAAAATTCAGGAAAAACGTCCAGTTTCGTGCATTATTCATCGAAAAGGACAAAGAATCTTTTGGCAGGCTTGAGGGCCTACTTGAATCCGAATCCCGGGGTGGGGTCGAGGCCCAATGCCTGAATGGCGATTTCTGCGACTTGCAGGGTAAAATACTGGCGTGGTGCGGCAATACGGATTTTTGTTTTTTCATGATCGATGCCATTGAATGGAGACATATCGCAATTCCCAACCTGAGGCCTTTTCTGAGCAGGCCCTCTTCGGAACTTCTCATCAATTTTATGTTTGAATCCATTGTTCACGTCAGTGATCAAACAAGTCTGGAAGAGCGCTTGAAGGCAATCCTGGGCAAGGCGCAGAATATTTCACAAGCAGGTGGGGAGGATAGCGAAAGGTTTCTTTTCAACCTGTACCGCCGGGAACTGAAGGCTTCCGCTCCGATAATCGGAGATGCAGTTCCGCGTTGCGCGCATATGAAGATCCTTCATCCCGCAAAAGATCGATCAATTTACGACCTTGTATATCTAACATGGGACCCCATGGCGATAGTGACCTTTATGGAGGCCTCGGAAAAACTGGAAATCGAGCAAAGGAAGGTGAGCGCCCTGGCCAGGCAATCGAAAAAGGTCAAGCGAAGCGGTCAGCTCGAACTCTTTTCAGCGGATAGTTTCGTTGAAGACGAGCCGATGGTGATCGATTTGACGAAAGTGAAGGAGTTCTGGCTCACTAAGCTCTCAACCGCTCCAAAGCAGTTCGGGGTTGCCGAATTTGCTGATATGGCGGAAGAAACAGGATGGTTCATCGATGATTTCCAAAAGGCGTTTCAGGAACTGGAGCGCGAAGGAAGAGCCAGAAATCTTGTCTCCTCCGGAATGCGGACCGGAAACCCCGTCCGCTACTGGGCAAATGGCAATCGAGGGGAGCTGGTAGTGAAGACGACGGGTTGAAACAACAGCCTTCAGCCTATCAACCTGCTTTTTCGGGGAACGGAGTCTTTGAACGCGCGACCTAAACGTTTCCCGTTTTTGAATTGTTGCGGCGGAAAGTCCTGGCAATCTCCTTTTGTCTGGCCGATCACATACGGTCTGTTTCGGCCTTGTTGAAAAAGTACGGCAACATACCAATGTCAATGGCCGATGCATGTCTGGTGCGGATGGCTGAATTGCATGATGACTGTTCAGTTATCACACTCGATACCGATTTCCGATTCTACCGTAAGCACAAGCGTCATGCGATTGCCCTGCTGACAACGGATGATATTGCCTAATCATAAGTGCCCCGGTTCATTCGGCCAACCAAAGGCGCCTGCAGATTCTTCCGGTTGCCCGCTTTTTCATGGCTGGCTCATCAAATAATGTGCGCTTTGCTCCATATGCATCAGAGGGTGTTGCTCAATATTCAGAGGAGCGGGATATGCGAGACGAAGCCAAGACCAAAGAGCAACTCATAATCGAACTGAAAGCGCTGCGGCAAAGTCTTGTTGAATTGAAAGCCAAGGGAGGATCAACTGATCCCGCCGGGTTGCGAAGCCGTGCGGAGGGGTGGCTAAAATCGATACACAATGAAACGGACCGAGTTGAGACCGATGATAGGGAAACGCTATGCCACGAACTGCAGGTCCACCAGATTGAACTGGAAATGCAGAACAATGAACTTCGTAATGCCATGATCCAAGTTGAGGAGTCCCGCAAAGGTACTCCGGCCTCTACGACTTTGCCCCCGTTGGCTACCTTACGCTCGATGAAAACGGACTCGTATTGGAAGCCAACTTGACCATTGCTCTGCAGTTGGGGGTTGAAAGGTCCCGCCTGGTTGGCAGTCCGCTTGGCGTTCACATAGTTATGACGGACAGGGATGCATTTCGCTCTCATCTCGGAAATGTTCTCAAAGACAAAACGCATCAAACGTGTGAAGCAAGATTTATGAATGGCGGTGGTGGTAGCTTCCATACACTGCTAGACACCATACTGGTTGAGGATGCAGGTGGTGACAGACAGCTCAGAATATCGGTAACAGACATAGCCGAACGCAGGAAGGCGGAAGAGCGAGTCAGGGTAACGCTGGAAAGTATAACCGATGGTTTCCTTGCGTGTGATGCAGACTGGCGGTTTATTTACCTCAACGCCGCAGCAGAACGTCTGCTTGGCGTCAGCCGGACTGAAGTCCTTGGCAAGTGCCACTGGGAAGTGTATCCCCTGTGTCTGGGAACACGGTTGGAAAGCGAGTATCGCAGGGCCGCAGCGGGAGAGGTCAGAGATTTCGAGAATTTCTATGAACCCTGGGGGCGTTGGTTCCACCTCAGGTGCTATCCCCACGAAGGGGGTGGCATTTCCGTCT
This sequence comes from uncultured delta proteobacterium, assembly GCA_963725365.1. Taxonomy (GTDB): domain Bacteria; phylum Desulfobacterota; class Syntrophobacteria; order Syntrophobacterales; family Syntrophobacteraceae; genus SbD1. The sequence goes on from CAVRZU010000010.1 coordinate 21,390, forward strand.
ACTTCGAGGATATTACCGAGCGCAAGCGAACTGCAGATGCGCTGCGCGAAAGCGAGGAGCGGCTGCGTTTGTTCATTGAGCACGCACCCGTACAACTGGCGATGTTTGATCGTGGAATGCGTTACCTGAGCTTCAGCCGTGCGTGGATAAGCGGCCACAATCTCGGTGACCGCGACCTTACAGGCCTGTCACACTACGATGTATTTCCGGAGATTTCCGAGGAATGGAAAACAGTTCACCGAAGGGCACTTGCGGGTGAGGTATTGAGGGCGGATGCCGACAGTTTTGAAAGAGCGGATGGGTCGGTGCAGTGGCTCAGGTGGGAAGCGAGGCCATGGTACGATGCGGCGGGAGATGTCGGGGGCATTGTTATTTTCAGCGAGGACATCACCGAGCGCAAGCAGATGGGTGAGGCCCTTCGTGAAAGCGAAGAGCAGTTCCGCAGACTTGCTGAATCCAGTGCCGATTTCATCATGCGCTATGACAGAGAAGGCAGGCACCTCTATGTGAACCCCACCTGTGTGAGGATTTCGGGCATTCCGGCTGAAAAATTTATCGGAAGGACACATCGGCAATTGGGCTTTGGCGTGGAAGAAAGTAAAGAGTTGAAAAAAAGAATAAGAAAGGTCTTCGATACGGCAGAGCCCGAGCACTGGGATTTTGAGTTCGAAAGTGCCCAGGGGTGGGTGTATCTTGACTGGAGAGTCGTGCCCGAGTTCTCCGAGGACGGAATAGTGAAGACGGTTCTTGGTGTGAGCCGTGACATTACCGAGAGAGTGCAGGCGGAGCACGCGCTGCGGGAAGCCAATTCGGCCCTCAAGGTGCTCCTCAAGCAGAGAGAAGAGGATCGAACCGAACTTGAAGAATCGCTCCTCAAAAATGTCAAACACTTGATCATGCCCTATCTGGAAAAGCTGAAGAGATGCCGTCTGGTAGACGACCAGAGGAACTTTGTTGGAATAATGGAATCTCACCTGCTCGAAATTACTTCCCCGTTTGTGCACAAAATCTCAGTCCGTATGCTCGGACTAACCCCCACGGAAATCCGCGTCGCAGATCTCATACGGCACGGGAAGTGCACCAAAGATATTGCCGACCTACTCGGCATCTCCAGCGGTCCGTCATTTTTCATCGGCAGGGCATCCGCAGGAAGTTCGATCTGACCGGCAAGAAATTCAACCTCCAGACTTATTTAGGCACACTGCAGTAAAATATTCATTGTCAACGACGACAAGTACATTCGAGAATGGTTTTCGCTTGAACTGTCTGAACTGGGCCACGAGGTCGTTACGACAGAATCCTGCAATAATTTTATGGACAAAATAGAGATAATACAGCCTGATCTGATAGTTATGGATATCAAGATGGGTGATTGCGATGGCCTTGAAATGCTGGAGGAAATCCGTGAGTATTATGCCGACCTGCCGGTAATTATCTGCAGTGCTTACGATTCCTACAGATATGATCTCAAGACGATTGCCGCCGATTATTTCATAACCAAGTCCTGTGACTTAACGGATCTGAAAATAAAGATAAATCGCGCACTCGAATCTTAACTTAAATTTCAAAAGCCAAAAAAATAATCGGGGCTTTGCGCTCCAATTCCATTTCTACCCAATCGGTTCGTCCCGATTCCATCGGCCCGGGCTTCCATCAACAAATTGTAAGATTAAGAGGGCCACTTTTAGTGAAAATTTAAGAAAATGGTCGAAAAAGGTAGATGCGAACCTGTCCCGCTTTTGCGAATGCCGGTCAGGGATTGTGGAAGTCTATGATTTTACACGGAAAATATTTCCAACAAGACTTTCCTTTCATTTCAGTGACTTATGTGGCCAAAGAGTCTAACATCCGTTCATTCCTAATTATTTTTATTCTTTTCCTCCTTTGTGTTTCTCGCCGAAAACGGGCAAAACCAGCTTTGACGGAGCCGCACAGTTTCACTAAAACCTGCATCACAATGACGTTACGCCTTGCCGGTTTAACAGTGGCTAACCTGATGAGGAGCACCTCAATAAACTGGTTGAATATTTTCTATTCTGCGGCCTGCCTCTTGATGGGGTTGGCTGTAATGATTAAGAACTGCCCAGGGAGGAGAAATAATGCGCTCTACATGCTATGTCATATGGACTGATGGTAGCAGCAATCATTTCTCATTTTCTTATGGAAGAAATGAACTCGGCGGCACCCCTTCTTTCAACGAATTTGTCTTGAGCAGATGTCTCCAAATTTTTTCGGGAAGAAGTCGCGAGGAAATGAAGTGGATTATAAAGGAATAAAACGAAGAGAAAAGTCGTGCAGGGCCGTATCAGTGCGAATCCAGAATCAAGTAATCGATTCGAAGTAAATTGGTCTTTTGCGCGACTTTTATTGCCGATCATGCCGATTCGTCCGCTTATTCACTCCCAACATGATGAGATAATAGCCGAGGCCAGAGACGCCATAGAGGATCAGGTGGAATCCAAAGCATCCGATTATCGTGATTTCGACAAACCAGCCAGGTTGGGAGGCGGCGTTGTTAACTGGGGAGACAGGTTTTAAGCGCTATAGCGATTTTCTTCTTCAGCTCGGTCAAATCAAAGCTCTTTACAACGTAGAAGTCGGCTGTGATCGATTTCATGTCTTCTTTGAAGCTGTCGTATGCAGTTGAGAGTATAACGGGAAGGTCATAAAAATCGTTTCGGATGTCCTGAAGGACGTCCAGACCGCTGCAGCCAACCATCTTTATGTCCAGGATGACCAAATCCGGTTTTTCCTCTTCAATTCTTTCGAGAAGCTTATAACCGTTCTCCGCCGTTATGACCTCGTATCCGTCTGCCTTCAGTTCCTCCGAATATAGGAGCCTGACGTGTTCCTCATCATCGACAATAAGTATCTTCGACATAACTCAACCTTCTTGTTTAGTCTCTGCGTTTATAATCCTGAGTAATACGTCAGCTTGGCCATCAAAAGGAACGTTGTGCCGCATTTTGCCCCCGGATTTCATCTCCAGGGACACTTCCAAGGCCATAGATCCTTCCCACATGTGAATCAAAAACGCAAGAGAAAGGTCAGCGAGACCGGTTTGGGCAATTTCAGGGCGCACCACTACCCCCCACATTTATCAGCCTCGTTTCCTCCATCATATTGTGGGAAGTCGTGTGAAAATTATGCGGAATAGTCTGGTGGTACTCTTGGACCTTTGTAATACTTGAACCGCACTACAAATAACTTATTTTATGTTGATACCGTTTTTTGCGGATCGGTCGAACTTGGAAGGCATAGAGCGTTGCCCAGGTACTCAGCAAGAGAATGGCGAGGCAACACAAGGCAGGAAAAGGAGGAGCATATGTTTAAGGAATTCAAGGAATTCGCGATGCGAGGAAATATGGTGGACATGGCAACAGGCATAATCATCGGCGGCGCATTCGGAACCATCGTGAAAAGTCTGGTGGACGACGTGATCATGCCGCCAATCGGACTGTTGCTCGGTGGTGTGGATTTTTCCAATCTATTTATAGTTCTTAAAAACGGCGCAACACCGGGGCCGTACGTTGCGCTTGCCACCGCCAAAGCCGCTAGAAGCGGTAACCATCAGCTACGGACTATTTTTCAATTCGCTGGTC
>CAVRZU010000011.1:0-11141 GCA_963725365.1 uncultured delta proteobacterium
GATTGCTAGCATCATCCCGGTCCAGAACGCAACAGGCAACTTCGTGAAGATCGTGCAGCGTCTGCCGGTAAAGATCATTCTCGACGCCGGAGCCAACAGTGACCCTACGCATCTTCTGTCGCCGGAATGTCGGTCGAGCCGAAGGTGCGTGTGCACTGCACCGGGTGTTGGGATAAGTTTTACACATTTATCCGGGAAAACGCTTTTTTCAGAAAAGCGACATAACAATGGCCTTCCCTCCGACTCCAAACAGTGCAGCCAAACCTGGCGTAAATCCGTGGCTGGTTGCGGTGGTCGTGTCGATGGCGACATTCATGGAGGTGCTTGATACGAGCATCGCCAACGTGTCGCTCGGCCACATTGCCGGCAACCTTGGCGCAGGCGAGAGCGAGGCCACCTGGGTGCTGACCAGCTATCTGGTGGCCAACGCGATCATCATTCCCATCAGCGGATGGCTGTCGTCTGTGCTTGGCCGCAAACGGTTCTACATGATGTGCGTAGTGATCTTCACCGTAAGCAGCTTTCTATGCGGCATCTCGACGTCGCTCGGCATGCTGCTTCTATTCCGCGTGCTTCAGGGAGCCGGAGGCGGCGGTCTGGCTCCCAGTGAACAGGCGATGCTGGCCGATACGTTCCCGGGATCGTACTTCGGGATGGCGTTCGCAGTGTATGGATTGGCGGTCGTCGTAGCACCGGCAGTCGGACCTACACTGGGTGGATGGATCACCGACAACTATTCCTGGCGATGGATCTTTTTCATGAACGTCCCAGTGGGACTGCTGTCACTCTACCTTACCGGCCGCTTGATCCAGGACCCGCCCTCCGCGGTCGAAGCCACCAAACGCGAACGGGCGAGCGGCATCCGTGTCGATTACATGGGCTTCGCCTTCGCGGTCCTGGCCTTCGGCTGTCTCCAGGTCGTACTGGATAAGGGACAGGAAGAGGACTGGTTCGGATCTACGTTCATTTGTGTCTTCGTTGGCCTTATGGTGATCGGCTTTGTCGGATTGATCGTCTGGGAAACCATCTTCGTAAAAAATCCAATCGTCAACATCCCGCTCCTGGCCAACGCCAACCTGGCGACCTCGATGGTCCTTATGCTCGTCGTCGGGTTCATCCTGAGCTCCACCACCGTATTGATTCCGCTATTCACGCAGCAGTTGCTCGGATACAGCGCCACCTGGGCGGGGGAGGTTCTCATGCCCGGCGGGTTTGTCCTCATGCTGATGTTCCCGCTCGCCGGCCAGTTGGCGCGGCGTGTGCAACCCAAGTATATGATGGCCGTCGGACTGATGATTCTGACCGCGTCGCTTTACCATCTTTCCGGCTTCGAAACGCAGGTCTCATTTGAGCATCTGGCATGGGCGCGGGTCATCCAGTGTGTCGGGTTGCCGCTGTTCTTCATCCCGCTGAACACCATAGCTTATAGTAATCTCCCGGCGGGAAAGTCCAACAACGCCAGCGCGATGATAAACCTGATGCGGAACCTGGGCGGCAGTGTCGGTATAGCCGTGGCGACTACGTTGCTGACCCGCCGCGCGCAAGTACATCAAGTGGGCATCGCCGCGTCCGCCACGCATTTCTATCAGCCGTTCGTCAACCACATGCATGCGATGGGCGGGTTTACCCAGAAGAACATCGTTGGCTTCTACAACACCGTGCAGGTTCAGGCGGCAATGCTTTCTTATCTGGACGTCTTCAGGATCATGACCATCGCCTGCGTAATCGTGATCGGTCTGGTGCTGATGATCCCTCGCGTGAAACGCACGCAGACGGTGACCGACACACTGATGAAAAGTTCGCAGCAAAGAGGATTGCCCATGAAAGCCCTTAGCACTGTTCTTGTCTTGCTGATTGCCGGATCATCTGCAGGTTGCACGGTTGGACCCAACTTTCACCTCCCGGATTCGAACCCGCCGGCGCAATGGAGCGAAACGCTGGCCGGCGGTGAGACGAACAATTCCCCGTCCATCGCCACATGGTGGAAGAGTTTCAATGATACGGAACTCGACTCACTGGTCGAGCGGGCCCTGCGTTGCAATCCGGATCTGCGCATCGCCGAAGCGCGGGTGCGCGAAGCCCGAGCGCAGTGCGGAGTGGTGTACGCCGGCCTTTGGCCGAGCGTAGATGCATCCGGCTCCTACTCGCGTGAGAGGATGAGCGCAAATCAACCGCTGCTCGGGTCACTTTTGCCGCCGGGCGTTCCCCTTCAAAACAACGTTTACCAGGCGGGATTTGACGCTTCGTGGGAGTTGGATGTGTTTGGCGGCGCGCGGCGCGCAGTCGAAGCTGCGGACGCGGGTTCCGAAGCCGCCGTGTATGGCCGGCAGGATGTGCAGGTGACTCTGGTCTCGGAAGTAGCTCGCAATTACGTAGAAGCGCGCAGCTTCCAACGTCGCTTGGCAATCGCGCGGGAGAACATCAAAGCCCAGCAGGACGCTGTCGCTCTGGCTCGCGACCGATTCGAACACGGCCTCACCAGTAATCTCGATACCGAGCAAGCCGCCACCGTTTTGGCCCAGACGGAAGCTCAAGTCCCAACTCTGGAAAATGGACTCCAAACGTCGATTCATCGCCTCGGTGTCCTACTGGGACAACAGCCGGGAGCGCTGCTGGCGGAATTGGCGACCATAGCGCCCATTCCGCCAGCACCTCCGAAAGTGCCCGTTGGGCTGCCATCCGATCTGCTTCGCCGACGGCCGGATATCCGCGGCGCCGAACGCCAATTAGCCGTCGCGACCGCACAGATCGGCGTCGCCACGGCCGACTTGTTTCCGAAGTTCTCGCTGACGGGAGATGCCGGATTTCAGGGCGTCAGCGCCAGCGACTGGTTCACGCCCGGCAGCCGGCTCTGGTCGATCGGTCCAACCGTGCAATGGCGAATCTTCGACGCCGGTCGAATTCGCGCCAACATCCGCGTTAAAAATGCCAGGCAGGAACAGGCGCTGGCCGGTTACGAAAAGACTGTGCTGACGAGTTTTGAGGATGTCGAAAACGCTCTGGTCGCCTACGCGAAAGAACAAACACGCAACGTTTCGCTCGAGGAAGCTGTCAAGAGAAGCCGCAACGCCCTCCAGATATCCAGCCAACGCTACGCCAACGGCCTGGCTAACTTCATCAACGTGCTCGATGCCGAACGCTCGCTGTATCAGGCCCAGGATAACCTCGTGCAGAGCGACCAGGCAGTTGGCCAGGATCTCATCGCCCTCTACAAGGCGCTGGGTGGAGGATGGGAAGAGTCCAAAAGGCTGTAGCCGCATTCACTTAACCCAGCCTTAATCCGGTCGCAACACCTGAATACCGGATTTCTCTCCTATCCGGCATTCTGGAAGGATCCGTCCCTCCGGTTAACAAAATTCAGTTCATTGTCTTTATGCCCTCCAGCCGGAGCGGGATTTTTCTCGTTGGCAAGCAAGGTTCACTTAGCTGATGCTGGAATCATGTGCGAGATTGAGTGAAGGATGTTATATTCGTAACGGTTGTTGCGCTCACCGTGGGTGAGGGACTTTCAATGCTCAATGTTTCCTCGGAAGGTGAACGGTCCCGATGATGAAGTGGCCTGAATTTGACGATCTCGGAGATCTCCCGGTTGGGATACATCAGGCAACGCTCGATGAAGTACTCCAGCATTTTGGAACAGGCAATCTCCAACGACATCTTGTTGCACATCGGCTGGAACGTATCTACAGACTGGCCAAAAGTACTGGCCGGCTGGCAAGATTTATCGTGTTCGGATCTTTCGTCACTGCCAAATCCGAGCCCGGTGATGTAGACATCTTTATGCTGATGGAAGATTCGTTTGACTCCAACCAAACCCATGGTGAGACAGCCATTCTTTTTGACCATCAGGCAGCACAAAATGTTCTGGGAGCCAGTGTTTTTTGGATCAGGCGGCTGGCCGCGATTGGCGGGGAGCCTGTAGCAATTCAACATTGGCAGGTCAAACGTGACAACACACTGCGTGGCATAGTAGAGGTGATTGGCGATGATCCACAACGATCAAGAACTTAAGGCGGCCAAAGAGCGTATCGGGTATTTTCAGCAACAAGTGGAACGACTCCGGCAGGTCGAAACCAATCCGCGGAATTATCGGTTATCGGCGGGAGGCTATCTCGCCGAGATCGACCGGATGAATCTTGAGGTAAGAGAGTATCTTTCGCTTCATCCAAGTGAATTCAAGGAACAAGCCGCTTGAGTTTGTAGAATCTCTGTGAAGAGTGTAGGTTTGACCCCATTCTCCACTTATTCGGAATCTCGATAACGCCACCCTTGAGAGATTGAAGCTTCGCGCAGCACAGAGCGGACGATCACTGCAGGCCGAGGTTAAGATGATTCTTGATCAGGCTGCGCACGTGGATCTACAAACCGCGCGACTTACAGCCGCTCGAATCCGTTCCTCGCCATTGTTCTCGACGCACAGATGGTCACAGCCGACCGGCGTTTCTATGAAAACATCTCCCAAAGTCAACTCACTGCCGAAAACCTTTGCTGGGTTGAGAGCCTGCATTAATCCGGTCGCAACACCCGAATACCGGATTTCTCTCCTATCCGGCATTCTGGAGGGACCCGTCCCTCCGGTTAACAAAGTTCAGTTCATTGTCTTTATGCCCTCCAGCCGGAGCGGAATTTTCATCGCTGGCAAGGAGTGTAGACTTGCGCGGAGTCTTGTATTTATCTTTTCCGTAATTACTTTTGGCTAGGCAAAACCAATGTAACCACCTCCAACCCATTGGCAAACCAAAGGGGCACACGATGCATTCCGTACTGATCGTTGAAGATAGCTCTCTTTTTCGTGCTTCCTTGAAGGGTGTGCTGAAAGAAAGGTTCCCACTGATTGCAATCGAGGAAGCGTCCAACTGGGATCAAGCACTCTCAAAAATTAACGAAATCGAACCCATTCTCATCTTCATGGCGATAAACCTGCCAGGCAGGAACGGTCTGGAGCTTACCAGGACAATCAAGAGCATCAATTCGGAAATAGAGGTTGCCGTTCTCACGAACTGTGACGTCCTTGAATACCGGGAAGCCGCTTTCCGCAACGGAGCGAGCTACTTCCTGACAAAAGGGAAGGCCGGAGTTGATGATATTACCGCTGTTGTGGCATCCGTTCTCGCAACCAGGAACAATAAATGCGGCTCTCAATATCCAGTCCACTGAAGCGGCAGAGGAATTTGGCTGTGCCCGCCAATTCCATTTCCACCCTCCGGTTCGTCCCCGGATTTCATCGGCCCCGGCTTCCATCCACCGGGAGTGCCGGGCTTCCGTAAAAGCAAATCCCCCCAATATAGTCTCGCGATCTCGCCTCCTCCTTGAAATCTAATACGAAGGTGCGTTCAAGATTAGTGTGATGGGTTTCGCTTCGCTACACCCATCCTACGATTAACGCAACTGGGACATGGGTGTAGGATGGGTGCAGCGAAGAGAAACCCATCGCCCCGGGTACATTTTGAACGCAAATTGGTATAAGGCGGCTCGAAAATTTAACCCTTCCAGATCATTTCCGTTATGCGATCAGTTCTCGCCCGGATTTTTCAAGTTGGCAAGAGAGGGCGAATCGAACGGTTCACTCCACCCGCTGAACTCTGGATTCAACTTATCCCTGATGGACAATTACCATGAGAAATGGCTCATCGGGCAGTGATTTGCCGAAGTGGAGAAGGCCCTCGTACGTCTATTCTGTCCAGCCTCAAGATTTCATGATAGGCTGCAAAAACACTTCAGTGGGTGAATGATCGTTCCGATAATTATTTAGACCTTCAACATGTTCGAAGAAATTTTTCGCACACAATAGGATACCAATAGAAGTGAGCATTAGCTCAATGCTTTATTGCTTTATTTGAATGCCGCAAGTCTCGAGGCGCAAATTAAAAGATACTCCCTTTCCCCATTGGAAATTAGAGGCGATTTCGTTTTGAACAGGAGTTGGTTCATGATTAAAAGCGCGGGCATTCTTCTTTTTGCGTCTGTGATGTTGCTTCTCCTGGTTATCCCATTTTCCGGAGAAGCGTCTCAGCTGGGCTTCCCTGATTCAGATGGGCAGCTTGTTCGCATTGGAGTTTTGGCCAAAAGGGGCTCCGAAGAATGTCTCCAAAACTGGGGTCCCACGGCTGACTACCTTAGCCGCAAGATAGAAAATTTCCGCTTTCAAATTGTTCCCCTTGCCTTTAAAGAGGTCGTTCCCAGCGTTCAGGCCAAAGAAGTCGATTTCGTCATCGTAAATTCCTCGATTTACGTGGAACTCCAGACTCTTTTCGGGGCTGCCCGTATAGCGACTATGAAAGGCCACGCAGATAATTACGACTCCACAGTCTTCGGAGGGGTGATTTTCACCAGGGCGGACCGCTCAGATATTGAATCAATTAATGATCTCAAGGGCAAGTCGTTTATGGGCGTTGATGAGACCTCGTTGGGAGGATGGAGAGCTGCATGGAGGGAGTTGCATGCAAAAAGGATCGATCCGTACAAGGACTTTAGCCGACTTCTTTTCTCTGGAACTCATGATGATGTTGTATATGCAGTCCGAGACGGAAAAGTTGATGCAGGCACAGTCGCAACGTCCATTCTTGAGCAAATGACAACTGAGGGCAAAATTGAGCCTGGTTTGTTCAGAGTAATCAATGCGCAAGAGCATGCCGATTTTCGCTATGCCCATAGTACTCAACTTTACCCCAATTGGCCTTTTGCCAAGCTGGAGCATACATCCAATGATTTGGCGGAAAAAATAGTAATCGCCCTGCTTGCAATGCCTCGCGATGGTCCTGCTGCTGGAGTTGGCGGCTGGACAGTACCCCTGGATTACGGTTCCGTGAAGGAATGCCTCAAGGAACTCCGTATCGGCATTTACAAAGATTTTGGGAAGATAACTGTTGTCGATGTCCTGAGCTATTTCAAATGGCAAATCATAGGCGCCCTACTGGCGATCACGGGTCTAACAGGTCTACTTCTTGTTACTCTTAGGTTTAACCATGACTTGCGAAGCTCAAAAGTGGCATTGCAAAAACAAATATGCGAGCGCGAACATGCTGAGGCCGCATTAAAACAGATAAGCGAGCAAAATGAACTCATTTTGTTATCCGCCGAGGAAGGGATTTTAGGTATTGATCAGGAAGGCAAAGTCACTTTTGCAAATCCCGCAGCTGGAGAGATACTAGGATATGAGAAAGAGAGTCTGATCGGCAAGGATTTGCACCAGATGATCCACCATTCCTTTCCGGATGGAACCCATTACCCTGTGACGGAATGTCCCATGTGGCGATGCCTCCAGAGCGGCGCAAAAAGCCGGGTACGAGATGAAGTTCTTTGGAAAAAAGATGGGACGAACTTTCCCGCGGCATATTCGAGTGCACCGATTATGGAAAACGGCCAGGTGGTTGGCGCAGTAGTGACCTTTCGTGATATCTCGGTGCGTAAGAGAGCGGAGGAGGCGTTGCGGCAGAGCGAAAGGGGCCTTCGGAGAGCGGAGGTGGTCGCCAGCTTCGGCAACTGGGAATTTATTATGGGGTGCGATAAAGTTAATGCCTCCAAGGGTGCGAGGATCATTTTTGGGGTGGAAAGCAACGAGTTGTCCATATCCGAAGTACGGACGATTCCACTTCCGGAGTATCGCGGCATGCTCGAGAAGGCCCTTTACGGACTCATCGATGAAGGCAAACCGTATAATGTGGAATTTAAGATCCGGAGGCCGACCGACGGGAAGATCATCGATATCCATTCCATCGCGGAATATTCTCCCGAGAAGGAAGTGGTGTTCGGCGTCATACATGATATCACCCACCGCAAGCAGGTTGAGGCGGAAAAGAAGAACCTGGAGGCACAACTGTTCCAAGCCCAGAAGATGGAGTCGGTGGGGCGGCTGGCAGGAGGTGTGGCGCATGATTTCAACAACATGCTGGGCGTGATTATCGGCCGGGCGGAATTGGCATTGAATACGAATGTGTCTGCTAACGAACTTCAACACGGCCTCAAGGAGATTCTCAATGCGGGCCTGCATTCAGCAGACCTTACCCGGCAACTGCTTGCCTTTGCCCGCAAACAGACCGCCGTTCCGAAGGTGCTGGACTTGAACGACACGATCTCGGGCATGCTCAAAATGTTGAAGCGGCTTATTGGCGAGGATGTGAAACTGTTATGGGCACCGGGACCCGACCTCTGGAAAGTCAAAATTGATCCATCCCAGGTGGACCAGATTATAGCCAATCTTGCGGTCAATGCCCGCGATGCCATTTCCGGAGTGGGCGCCATCACCATGATAACCGGGAATGTTGTGATCGATGATTCCAATAGGGCTGATCAACTCGAATTCATTCCTGGAGAATACGTAAGGCTGACCGTTAACGACACCGGAACGGGTATGAGTCAGGAAGTCCGCGAGAATATCTTCGAACCTTTTTTTACCACCAAGGAACTGGGCAAAGGGACCGGGCTGGGTTTGTCCACCGTCTACGGCATAGTCAAACAAAACGACGGTTTTATTGATGTTGCCAGCGAACCGGGGAAAGGAACCACGTTTAAAATCTACCTGCCTCGGTTCAAGGCTGAAGCCGCACAGGTCCCTTCTGAGGAGATTACCGTCAAACGTCCTACAGGAAAGGAAACCATTCTACTAGTCGAGGACGATGAGGCGGTCCTGAACCTCAGCAAGATGATTCTCGAAAAACTCGGTTACACGGTCCTTGTAGCGCTGACCCCGGTACAGGCCATTCATCTTGTCAAAGAGCATCCGGGAGATATTCACCTGCTTATGACGGACGTAGTGATGCCGGAGATGAACGGTCGGGAACTGGCAGAACAGCTCAGCGCCGTCCGACCGAACCTCAAGTGCCTGTACATGTCGGGCTATACCGCCGATGTGATAGCAAGGCGCGGCATTCTGGACGAAAAAGTAAATTTCATTCAAAAACCTTTTGGTAATGATGATCTTGCGACAAAAGTCAGACAGGTGTTGGACCGATTGGAATAGATGGCTGAAAGATCCACTGGTTAGCCCAAATGATTATCCCCAAAAGGATACCCATGTCAATACACCGAGATGCACTTGCAGGTCCAATGGTTACAGCTTTTCCCCGGGCGGCAGGCCTCATTGTGATTCTAATCGGATGCTTAGTATTAATTGGATGGCAATTTGATATTGTGCCATTGAGAAGCGCCAGCTCATATTTTGTCACAATGAAGGCCAATGCTGCCTTTGCCTTAGCCCTATCGGGTATAGCCCTCCTTCTTTTGACAAAGAGTGCTCAGGGCAGGTTCGTACGGATTGCCATTTGGACATGCATCCTCACGGTTGCGCTTACAGGGCTCCTGACGCAGAAAAAAGGGTCTGACCACGCTAACTAGTCAAACTGCTTGCAAGTATGCTCAATTTGTGGCTTATTTAAAGCCTTAGGGGTATCTTTTAGCTGTTGAAAATGGCCTTTTAACAAAGCCGAGTTCCCAACGTCATGCCTAGAGCGAGACGACACTTTCTGCCCGGATATGCGTGGCACATTACCCACCGGTGCCACAAGAAGGAATTTCTTCTTAAATTTGCCAAAGACCGCAGATCCTGGATGAACTGGCTTTTCGAAGCCAAGAAGCGGTACCGGTTGTGCGTCCTCAACTTTACTGCCACATCCAACCACATCCATTTACTCGTATATGGCAGCGGAAACCCCGAGGTAATTTCCAGGTCCATGCAGCTGGTCGCAGGCCGCACCGCTCAGGAATTCAATCAGAGGAAAAATCGAAAGGGTGCTTTCTGGGAAGACCGATACCATGCGACTGCCGTTGAAACAAACCATCATCTTATCGGTTGTCTGACCTACATTGATTTTAACATGGTGCGGGCTGGAGCGGTGGCTCACCCATCAGAGTGGGAATCCTGCGGATATGGGGAAATCCAGGCGCCACGGGAAAGGTATTCCATAATTGACCACCGGTCACTAATGGGTTTGCTGGGTATCCCCTCAGTCGAGGCACTGCGCCGGTCACATAGCCTTTGGGTGGAGCAGGCGCTAACGCGCGCGGAACAGGTCCGGGAAAGTAAGTGGACAGAGAGCGTTGCCGTCGGGAGCAGCGATTTCGTGGAGACCATAAAGTCCAAGCTCCGGATCAGGGCAAAGGGCCGCAGAATTTTTAAGACACAGAAGGAATCAATTCTTCGTGAGCCCCAGACTGCTTACATCACGGCTTCGGAGATAACATGCAGATGGTCACGGTTGAGTTTGGAATTTGCGGGTGCATTCTTCAATCGGTTTCCAACACTGCAATCGTGTGCGCCACAACGGAGTGCAACCAAACAGAAGTGCTGGTGCAGGTCCGCCTCAGCAGCGTGCTTGTCTTGTCTCGTGCCCTGTCCTTTGCTCAAGACAACAGTACCACTCCGCTGCCTGCAGCGATCACGCCCACATCGGGTTCGTCGACTGGCAGCACCACGGTAAAATCATCGTGCCTTCGATGCAATTCGCAGAAAGCGGTGACGCTGTGGTCACGTTTTCCGGCGCCACACAGTCGCAGTGCACTGTTGTCTATGCTTGGGACCAACGCATCTCTTGCTTTGCCATGCCTCACCCACCAGAAACGACGAATGTCATTGTCACCCAGCAAAGCACCGGTCAAAGTGTCGTTGTTGGTCAGTTCACTTTCCAAGATTTAGTGACTGCATTGAGTCCAAATGTGTTCGGGTTCAACAATGGAACTATTTGACTCTCAGCTTGAGTTTGTTTTACGCCAACATGCAATTGGTGACGGTTTCTGTAGGAGGAGTGCCTTGCACAACGGTTGTGGGAAGTGCAAATTGGCTGAGCTGCTGGCACCAGGTAACTGCTCGCCCAACTTGCCTTTTCCTCTGCCAGTGAAAAGCTTTTTCGACTTTACCCAATCAAGTGCATACAGCAGTTTCGCTGGATCGTACACTCAAACGTCCCTCGGAGTGTATCTGCCCGCAAACACGTTTTTCTACACGAAAGCTTCTTACAGTGGACCGACTGTGATTCGTGCCTTTGTGCAGCCGACTCAAAACTACAATCCTTCTTACCCAACTTCGTCTTGCATTCGAATGAGAGTCGTGCCAGACACCGCCAGTCCAAACTTTGGATACGAAGGGAACATGGGCTTGAGCGGAGGTTACATGGGGCTTCGTATTGATGGCTCGATTGTTGGAGGGG
>CAVRZU010000012.1:0-6400 GCA_963725365.1 uncultured delta proteobacterium
GACTAAAGCGGTCGAGATTGAACCTGGTTACACCGGGGTCCATTATAACCTGCTGGGATCGCCTACACGCAGCTTGGCGATCTCTCGCGGCCAGGCGGGAGTACAGCAGACTCAGAAGTCTCGATCCGGCACTGGCCGAAAAGGTGAGCCATATGGTTCAGGGCATCGATAATTTACCCGTTCAACTCGGTCTATCATACTAATTTGCGTTCAAGACGGGCGGGGATGCGCCCTCACGAAAAGATCGGGCGCCGGACTATCCATGTCAGGTGACGATTTCATGATAAGCGCGGGGCTCGAAGCGAAGCGAGGGTCCACCCCGCCCCTGTGTCATTGGCGCGTTTACAAGGGGAGGGCTTTATGCCCTCCCGGATGACTTGAAGGCTAATCGGTATCACGCAGATCAAAGCCTGAAAGCTCCAGGAATTCCACACGCCGGCAAGTGTATCGGAAACATTCTTTGCAATATCATGAAAATGTCATGAAGCCTCGGCGGACCGCCACTGCTTTCAACGTCGTAGACGCCACCGAGGAAACACCATTGCGGGGTCAGTCCGGCTCTTTGCCTGCTGCTTCCTTCATGTCCCGCCTCGCGTGCCGGAAACGCTTGCCGCGAGGCTGACAGTTCTATCCTGTCGGCCTGTAAGAGGACGTTTACCTCAAAGCAGGTGCGGCCCCCCATGAGGTGTAAAAAGAAGAGCCTGGCGCAAAACGCCAGGCTCTTCTTTTTACACCTGTTTACAATCTCTACTCACCCTGCCGGGAGGCCCTTCAAAAAGACCTCAACCGGACCGGGAGAGTTGCTCACCACACTAGTTCGGGTTTGCTTCGTTAGCACCGGAGACCGGGCTGTACGAATAGGGATACACTGTGCTGTTGGTCTTTGTGAAATTCAGCTCGACGCTTGAGCCGTAGAAATTGCCCCTGGTGCTGCCAACGGTGGCATTGGTGATATTGGCAGGGTTACCGAGTTCGTTGAGGATCTGTTGGTAGACGCTTACCTGCGCTGCCGTGAGGCCGAAGGGAACATACATACGGTTGATGGTCCAGAAATTGTCGTAGATGCCGTCATGCATAGCTAATCTATTGGCATATACGCCGTTGAATTTCACCTGTACGTAGTCTGTGGTATTGGCATTGTCTGAATCCATGTAGCCCACTGCGCCGCCCTGCTCGCCGGTAGCAAGCGCGTCGTAGCCTTGAGTCACGGAAAAGCTGGTATCGCCGTTGGCCCATTTCAGGCAATTTCGCAGGTCGCCCGTTCCATCGTTGAAGTAGATGTAGGGAGGAGATGCGGTGTTGGCGCGGTTTTCATACTGTGCAAGGCCGTTTTCCCAGCCGTTTCCTTCCATGATGCCCCAGTCAAGTGTCGCGGAGGTGCCGGACCCTGCATGACGCATGCAAAGCGTGACGGGCTGGGCGGGATAAGATGCGCCAAAATTGCTCCAGTCGGCGATGATGCCGCTGAAAAGACCAACTACCTGGAGTCTCGTGAGGTTGTTGATGGTGCCGGAGGTGCAGTTGGTATGGCCGCCTGCCGTACCGCCGCATTGAGCGTCATCGGCGCAGTCAGAACCCACAAAGTACGCGGTGCCGACGACGGAGGTGCAGGTATAGGACTTTACACCGGGATTTACATAAAAGCTGAACGGATAGGCAATCGGTGTCTCGGGCTGCTGAATTTTATGGGAGCTGCCCGCAGCCTGGTAATGGTTGCTGGGGGGCAGTGCGGACACAGAGATGCCGGCGCTTCCGTTAGTCTGGGTGAAAGCCCTGGTGAGCTGGGGGCCGCCGGCGTTCGCGGGGCCGAACTGGGTCCCGTTGCTCTGCTGCGAGAAAGCGGACGCTTCTACGTCGGAGGTGCCGATGTTGATGGTCTGGCATGTGTAGGTTACGCCGGCTGAGCAGGAGGAGTTATTACATGTGGCCACCGGACGCTCGGCCCCGGTGCTGCAGGTATTGGCTACAGAGGCGTTATTTGACAGGTCGTAAAAACCCAGGACGGCATCGATTCCGTCCCACGAGGCCTTGTTTGTGTAGCTGAAGTAAATGATGCCGTCGGAGGTGCCGTTATCGCTGGAAAGCGAGGAGGGACAACTCGTGCCGATTGCAACTCCGCTGTTTCCGTCCGTGGTTGTAAACTTTTGAGCGCCGGCGGCGCAGCCCAGGTCGTGAAGCATGGTCGGGGCATAGTTGGTCCAGAAGTTAAACTGGGCGGAGGCGCCGTAAAGGTTTACATAGGTGGCCGCATTTGCCGCGCCGGCAAATACGAACACGGAGGCCCCGAGGATAAGGCCGCCCTTGGCAATTTTCTTGATTAAACTTGCTTTCATTTATGTTCTCCTGTGTCATCTGTTAAGTTCTTGAACGAACCCTTGACTTCGTTGCCGGATGGCTGACTATCCGTGACCGTCCGGAGTTTCGCCCGAATCTCTCCCTCTCCCCGAAGGGAGAGGGCTGGGGCGAGGCCGCCCTTAGGCGTTGAAAATGTTCTTTCTCCTGATCCCGATCAGCCCGAGAAGTCCCGAACCGAGAAGCAGAACGCTGGCAGGAATGGGGGTGCTCTCTGTCGTCGTGATGTTGCCGCTGCTGTCCACTGAAGTGACAAGTGTGAAGCTCGGGGAAATGGTCGAGAGAGCCTTGGGGGTTGTCCAGTCGTAGATACCCTGGGTTACGCTTCCATTGGCCACCAGCGCCATTTCGCCGTCACCCGCACCGCTTGAGTAAAAATAGTCGAATGAACCCGCGCTGGCGACGTTGTTCTTATCCATCTTATAGAAATAAGAACTGGTATTTGAGGATGGCTGCCAAACATTGCTATTGTACTGAGTGTAAAGTGCAAGGGCAGGACCCGAAATGCTGCTTTGAAACGAGCCATAATTAAGATTTGTCTCTGTTGCGCCGGCGGTGCCGCTGGTCCAGAACTCGGATTTGGCCGAGTTGACGGCTATATAGGCAACTTCGAGGGTGGATGCGTTGGTGCCTGTAAAGCCGGTCCCGGTTCCGAACGCGCTGAACGAATTGGAGTTCAAGGAGATGGCGCCGCTCTCAATTTGGGCAGCGTTGCCAAGGTCGGTTGCCTCTTCTACGGCTGAGGTGCCGTTCTCCTGAAGAACAACCCGGATAAGGTCGCCGGAAGTAAAAGTGGCGTGTGCCTGGCCGGCCAGGCCAAACACCAAAAGGCCCGCTGCTGCAATTCCAAGAAACTTTTTCATCTTTTCCTCCTGAGAAAGAAATAAGTTCATGTTCTCTTTCTCCCAAGGCAACCCAGCTACCCGGCACTTTTCCTTTAATATGCAGGATGATTTCATTATCGCGAACATTGAGCTCGCTTTCCTGCCTCTTGCTATTGCCGGGTCTGTGGCTTTCCGTCACCCGGTCTCCCGGGCTTTGGCTTTATCTAAGGACGGGCTGATTTATTCAGCCCACACTAATCAATGACTATTAAACTGCTGCCAAGCTCTTGTAATTGCTCCGTCACCTCCCTTCAGATCTGAGCCGCAGGGCCAAAAAAAAGCCCTGATCATGCTCTTGCGAGTTCATGATCAGGGCTTTCTGGTCCGAACATTTTCTGTACGTCAGCAAAGTACCCTAAATACAGCGGCCAGTGGTCAGTGGATAGAGTAAATCCTTTTCGACCGCCTGAGACTGTCCACTTAAAATTAATAATGTCTTAATTTATTTTTTCAAGATTTCTTCAAACTTCTCGATCTTGCCGATGTTCCCCTGGCTGAAGTTCAGTTTAATGTAGCCCGTAAACTCACCCGTCACGAGGCTGTTTATGATCGACCAAAGCTTTGTGAGCTTGTCGGTCTTCTTCGGTGTGCTTTTCTGTTCGATGCAAGTCTGCATTTAAAAATATACCGGAAAATGTGTATGCCGAATTGATAGCCCCCTGAAAACAGGGCCAAGACTACCGGCTGATTGTTACATAACCATGACGTAAAAATTAAGATTGGGTGAACAGCGGAGGAGTTTTCAGTTTTTTCAGTTTTTAGTTACTTCCCATTCGCTCGCTTTTTCTCGACACCTAAACGAAACCTTTTCGCAACATAGCCGTAATCAGAACTCAATATATAAGAGGTTTCAGTTTTGAGCTTGGAGTTTTGAGTTAACTCAAGACTGACAATTCAAACTTTATCATCGGGTCTTTGGTTTTGCTTTAACTCAAAACTAAGAACTGAAAACTCAAATCTATATCATCGGAGTCGGTATGAAAGCAGTGTGTGGAATCGTTCTGGCGGGATTGATAGCGGTTTTCATTTTGAACGGGTGCAATGCCGAGCAGCCCAAAATTGCCGTGGTCGATTTGGCCAGGGTAATAGGCGAGTCAGCGGAAGGCAAAAAGGCAAACGCCGAACTCGACGATCTGGTCAAGGAGAAGAGGGCGGCGGCGGCCCTGAAGGCCGAAGAAATAGACAAGGCAAAGAAGGCCCTCGATAAAGAACCGGCCGCCACCAGGAAAAGCAGGGAAGATGAGCTTGTGAGGATGAGCGGCGAATACCGAAAAATGGTTTCATCATCCGAGACCGAAGTGCGGGAAAAGGCCGCAGCGCTGAGATCGGGCCTGCTTAAGGAAATAAAGAGCATAGTGGATACCGTCGGCACAGAGGACAAATACGTCTTGATCGTCTCCGCTGAAAACGCCCCCTACTTTCAAAAAGCCATTGACGTCACCGACAAGGTCATCACGAAATACAATGAATTGCAAGGTACTAAATAGCTTAAATCCAACTGCCGGGGCAGGCTGCGAGGCGCAATGTTAAGGGGTATCGGGATTCTGGGCATAGTCGCGTTGATTTTGTGCGCTTTGGCAGCCAATGCATTTTGCGAGGAGCGAAAAGCATGTGAATCGAACTGCATGGAGTTGCTTGCGGAACTCTTGAAGGACAAGGGGATTATCGGTCCGGATGAGGCTGAGGCTCTTAAATCGAAGATAACCGGTAATGAGTCTGCGGAAAGTGTAAAGGCGCTTGTCGGTCTTCTGAAGAAGAAGGGCCTGGTCAGCGACAGCGAGGCGGACCGGTTCAATCAACAGCTCGCAAACAAGCCCACGCCGGTCCTGGAAGCCGCAAAGGCTGTCCCGATCGCGCCGAGAGATTCGCAATACGCTCAGAATACTACCGAAAACGTTGTCTCAGAGGTGAAAACAGATAGTCATGACCAAGTCCGCACGGAGTTCGCCTCCTCGCTTGGTCAGGGACTTCAGCGGGATAAGGATGCGGTGAATTTTTCCACCGTCGATTGGTACTTCACGCCATCGGCAACCCTTTCCCAAAGCTATAACAGCAATCTTCAATTCGTAACCGTGCCACCCCCCGGTTCGACCAAAGGAGATTTTATCACCAGCTTTACTCCAGTAGTATCGGTTACGGGAGAAACCGAGAAGGCGAAGTTTCAGTTCGATACTGTTACAAGCGGGCAAGTCTACATTCAGAACCCAAGGTTTGACACTGTCAATACCAACACGACTGCCAGCCTGACAGAGTTCTGGACACCGAGATTTTCAACCAGCGCAAATTTGGGATTCATTCACGATTACACGCTCGAAGAACAACTCCAGCAGTCGGGAATTATATCGGCGATGACGGAGCGCTATCTCTATAGTTGCGGACTGGGAGACAAGTATGACCTCAGTGAATCATTGAGCCTGACCCTGAACGGTTCTTACGCCAAATCTATTTTTCCGTCAAACGTGCTGCCCGGCAGCGACGATTACGAGGGCACGATCTCGCCGGTCTGGGCGGTTACCGAGCGGGACAATATCGGCATGAGCAGCAATTTTTCCTATATCAACTACAGCAACGCCACTACAATCAAATCCATCACGGAAATGCTCTTCTGGCAGAGGGCTTTTTCAGAGACCATGAATTTCAAGCTGAGCGGCGGATATTATTATTCATTGCTGGATTTTATCACGCCAACGGTCGAATTAATACCAATCACCCCTCCCTTCTACAGAATTGGCACTGTCTTAGTGCCCACGACGGGAACAGCGGGCGGATTTGTCTATTCGGCAGAACTCAAAAAGGATTGGTCGGAGAGATTTTCCACGACCTTTTCAGTGGGTAGTCAACAATACAATGACGTAAACGCGCGCAGTTGGGATTCGACGAGCATATCCGGCGGGGCAAGCTATAAACTGTCGGAACTTACGACTTTCAATTTTATCGCCAAATATTACATGAACGATCAGCTCGCGGGGGGCAACGAGAACATCGACTATTACATAATCAGTCCCTCGGTCGAAATGATCCTTACCGAAAAACTCGTTCTCCGGCTGAACGCATCGTACGAAAATGAACTCGAAAAAAATCCGGGGGGACTGGCCGGACCGAACACCACTGTGGACCGGTATCGCACCTGGATCGACCTCGCCTGGAAATGGCCAAGGTTTCTT
>CAVRZU010000013.1:0-9557 GCA_963725365.1 uncultured delta proteobacterium
GTCCGGTCCCGTTCGATCAAAATTTTGTATTGAGAACCGCTCCGGGCCAGAGCCTGATGAATCTCGTCGATGCTGTTTACCGGGGAACCGTTTACTGAGACGATGATGTCTCCTTTGCGCAAATGCGCTATGGCCGCAGGTGTGCCGCCCAGAACACCGAGGATTTCGATCCCCCGGCCCCGAAGGGGCCGGCTAAATCGTTATACCGAGTCTTGGCCGATGGAATGGTTCAGATCTATCGGTTATTACCACATAGTCTGCGAGGTCCGGGTCAAGCGTGGAGAAAGGATAATCTATCGGCACAGGAGCTACGGTTTTATACTCATGCGGCGTACGGAGACGGGTTAGATATGGGACCCCCAGGCGGTCGTCCATATGGCCCTTTCCGATGGCTGCCATAATTATGCAGCCCGTTTCTTTCTGCTGCACACGCCGTGCAAGCGTTTGCGCCATGGTCTCCTCCCAGGCGAGTTGAGCTTCGAAGAAGGTTTCAAAGTTCTTGATTGCTCCTCTCTGGTGCTCAACGTACTCATTTTGGATACGTTTCCGGTTGGCAGGGTCGTCCAGGTGAAATTGGAGGGCCACTTGGAGGCGCTCATCGGGCGTTAGTGAGTCGAGGCCGCTATGGGCTATCTTCCTCACTATCTTATTTGGGGCGTTAAGGCCAAGAACAGGCAGGTGCTTCTCTTTTTGCCAATTGATAAGATCGCGATATAAAGAGTAGGGAAATCCCCATGTCTGCTCCCATTCCACTTCTTTGAGAAACTCCTCCTCGGACATTCCTCCATTGATGTATTTGTCCAGAACCGGTTGCGCGGATACTGGAAACATTTCCATTGCAAGTTCGACGCATCGGCCGCCCCGGGAGAGCTGTTGAAGAATAGCCAGCTGGATGCTGTGATCTTCTGTGCTGGTGTGTGTTTCTCCAGCATAAACGATGGATACCTTTGAAAGTATGTCGATAAGTTGATCCATGGTAATCACTTTGCCTGTGGCAGTCTCTAACACGTCGCCGATTCGAAGCTCCGCCGGATTTGCAGTCGTAGAAGGCGGATGAAACGGCCCGACCGCTGTCGTGCAGGCTGCCATCAGAAAAAGAGCCGGCCAGATTGCACAAAGCGCTGAAATTGAGCGCTGAGCAAAACTTACGGTTTGAAGCAACTGTGAACTTAAGTACATAATCGGTCCTTGGAATCTTCAGAGTGCGTTTCTGTCGCCATGGTTTGTCTGCCGGAATTTAGAATCCATTCTGGACAATAAAGCTTCAGGAGAATAAAATCATCCCCGGAATTCACAGCGATCACCGATCAAGATAAAATCTTGCACAAAAACAGAAACCAGTTTAGTTCAGCGTTCAGTTTGGTCCGGCTTTCCCAGATAGAGGAGGTTTTCTTCCTTGAGTTGATTTCGACTTTTCAGGCATGTGACGCCGACTTTGTGTTTTGGGGAATATTTCTTTTGAAATCCTCAACTTGGATGGTATACAATACTTACCTGGGAAGTATTATTGCGACCAGGGCATCCAGTATAGATAGGATTTTAGGGGCATGATTGTTTACAAAAAGATCCCGTTTCAACTCGGCTCGGAGGTTTTGCTCCGCTCGTCCTCCAGCCACTCGCACAAGGCGAAGAGCAAAATTATCGGTGTGCTCGAAAAAGAATTCATAATGATCGAAAACCCTGTTTTTGCCATCAGCGACAATATTACAGCAATAGTGGAAGATGATCTTCTGGTAGCCTATTTATATGAAGGATACCTGTTTACGTTTAAGAGCCGATTCAACAAAAAACTTATAAAGAATATTATTTGCATTGATTATCCCCAAAATTTCGAAGTAGAACAAGTGAGGGCGGAGCCTAGAGTAAGAGTAAATCTCGAAGCGAAGATTTGCATCAGCGACACGGATTATTCAGGGGTTGTTAGAGATCTCAGCGAAACAGGCTGTTCCTTCGAATTGCCGAAGATCATTTCATTATTTAAAGGTCTTGGGCTTACCGGGTCGTTCACTCTTCCAAACGATCAAGATATAAGAGACCTGCAGTGTAAGGTAACAAGCGTGAAGTATGACCAAATTCACAGAAGGATGGAGATCGGCGCCAGATTTGTGAGCCCGGCTGAAGAAATCTCCAAAATACATGAACTCGTTCGCTTTTGTATGCGGTTTAAAGTATAGCAGAAGCGGGAAGCAAGGAGCGGGTTCCCCCCTGGTTTCTCCCCGCTTCACGCTTGCTTCTTTCAGAATAGTAGAAGTGCGCCATGAGCGCGCGAATGTGTTATACTGTGCTGTAATGTAATTTCAGGGCAAAATAATCGGTTGTTGGATGAGACCATTCGAAAGCGAGAGGCACAGGAGAGCGAAGTGTTTCTTAAAAAAATACTTTCAGTTTTTTTGTTGTTGGTCTGGGGCGTCATATTCGGCTCCGTTTGCACGGCTGCCCCGTTGATGGTTGAAAAGAACCTGTTCTCAAGCGACCGCAAGCCTCCTCCACCTGATTCCGTGGATGCATCCGGCAAACCTGCTAAACCGGGGATGGCCATAGGAAACATTCAACTCGACGGGATAATAATCCAGAACAATGTGAAAAAAGCGATATTACGAATGAAGAGCCTGCCGGCCGGCCCACCGACCAAAAAGGGGCAGCCTGCGTCGCCCTTTATCACTGTTAGGGAGGGCCAGACGGTCAGTGATTACCGTGTGTCAAAGATCGAATCCAAGAGCATTTCGCTCGAAAAAGACGGCCAATCCTTTACAATAGGACTGTTTGCCGAAAATAAAGTGATCGCACCGCCCTCGCCGATTCCCGCTCCCGCTCCCGCTCCCGCTCCCGGTCCGGTTGCCGGTCAGCCGCCCGGAGCGAAGCAACCCGGTACGAATCAGGCCCCGGGCGTTCGTGCAATGCCAGGCCAGCCGGCTCCAATGGCTCCAGAGGCACCCGGCGACGGCGCTAATAGAAATGTTCAACAGAATGATCCCCCACCCGATCCGAATCAGGCCGCTGTAACAGTTGATCAACAGCAATGATTTGTCCTTTCAATTTCACCCGTCCATCATTTTCTGTGGGCTATTCAGACTCGTCTCATACCCCGGCTTTTTTGAAGATGCCGCTGACGATTTCTTTGGCCTCTTGCTGTATCAGGAGAAGGTGCTCCCTGTCTTTAAAGCTCTCAGTGTAGATTTTGTATATATCTTCCGTGCCGGAAGGGCGGGCGGCAAACCATCCGTTTTGCGTAACCACCTTAATGCCTCCGATGGGTGCTCCGTTTGCCGGCGCACGGCTCAACTTAGCTTCGATTTTCTCGCCGGCAAGAGTGTCAATAGAGATCATCTCCGGAACCAGCTTCTTTAAGATGGATTTGCGCTCCGCGTTTGCCGGTTCATCGATTCTTTCGTAGAGAGGATTTCCGAACCTGTTGGTAAGCGAGGTGTAAAGCTCACCCGGTTCCTTGCCGGTTTTGGCCATGATCTCGGCTGCCAGAAGATCCATAATGAAGCCATCTTTATCAGTAGTCCAAGCCGTTGCGTCCTGCCTCAAAAAAGATGCCCCGGCGCTTTCCTCGCACGCAAATGCGTATGAGCCTTCAAGCAATCCGCTCACAAACCACTTGAACCCGACCGGAACTTCAAACACGCTGCGACCGATAGATGCGCTGACCCTGTCTATCATAGCGCTGCTCACA
Source organism: uncultured delta proteobacterium (assembly GCA_963725365.1). Lineage (GTDB taxonomy): Bacteria > Desulfobacterota > Syntrophobacteria > Syntrophobacterales > Syntrophobacteraceae > SbD1. Next base: position 3,680 of record CAVRZU010000013.1, read on the forward strand.
AGCGTTTTCCCCACTCCAGCATTCTCTTTCCAGCCCGGCCGGTTCTGAAACAGGTACCATGCGGCCACCGAAAGGTAATGATTGGGGTTCGATAAGCCCGGCGCTGCTGGTTACAATCCCATGCCGGTCGCAGTCCGGGTCGTTGCCGAAAGCAATATCGAAGGTGTCCTTCAGATCGATGAGTCCGGCCATCGCATAAGGGGATGAACAGTCCATCCGGATCTTACCGTCTTTATCGACCGTCATGAAACCAAATCTTGGATCGAGCGAGCGGTTTGCGATTTCGACAGACAGGCCATACTTGTCGGCGATCGGTTCCCAGTAGGGAAGTGATGCGCCGCCCATAGGATCGACGCCGATTCGAATCCCCGACGAACGGACCGCTTCCATGTCGATTACATTTCGAAGGTCACCTACAAACGATCCAATGAAATCCTTCAATACTATCCGGCCGCTCTTCAAGGCGCGCTCGTAGGCAATCCTTTTCACCGAATGATTTTTGCCCTGAAGCAGTTCATTTGCCCTGACCTGAATTAGTGCCGTTATGTCCGATTGTGCGGGGCCGCCATCGGGCGGGTTGTACTTGATCCCTCCATCCTCGGGCGGATTGTGAGAGGGAGTTATCACGATGCCGTCAGCCGCCGGGCCGTTTGAGCGGTTATGAACCAAAATAGCGTGTGAGACCACTGGAGTGGGAGTATATCCCCAGTCTGACTGGACAACTATATCAACCCCATTTGCGGCAAGCACCTCGATTGCCGTGGCGAAACTTGGTTCTGAAAGGGCGTGGGTATCCTTTCCAAGGAACAGGGGCCCGGAGATGCCCTTTGCCTTTCGAAATTCGCAAATGGCCTGAGTTATTGCAAGTATATGATCCTCATTAAAACTGTTTCCGGTAGAGGACCCCCTGTGGCCGGAGGTGCCGAATTCAACAAGAAGGCTTTTGTCCGAGGGGTCCGGATGGTTGGTGTAGTAAGCTGAAACGAGCCTTGGAATATTCGCAAGAATTGATTGGGGGGCGGGTTTGCCGGCCAGAGGACTGATACCCATATCTTTTCTCCTGTGTCTTAGGGCTTTTCGCAAAACCCCTAATACGAAGTTGCGTTCAAGATTAATGTGATGGGTTTCGCTTCGCTCCACCCATCCTACGAATTAACGCAGCTGGGGCAGGAGTGTAGGATGGGTGAAGCGAAAGCGAAACCCATCGCCCCGGGAATATCTTGAACGCAAATTGGTATAAGAGGCATATTTTAGGACAAGCTCTTTATAAAATATGTTCCGAACTCGATGAAGCATCCAGTGGAGTTGAGGGGGCAACGAGCGAAAAAAGGGCGCCCGTACAGAGCGCCCTTTTTTCCTCACTTTGGTCCAGATGCGTCAGGCAATGGGAGCTGCAATTTCCGCCAGGTCTCCCGTTTCACTTGCGCGAACATGCCTGATGAAAGCTGCTAAGCCTTGGCCGTTGCCGCTGCCAGGCGGTTATTGATGAGGTCCTGCACGACCGCCGGTTCAGCCAGAGTGGACGTATCGCCCAGTTCCTGGATCTCGTTTGCGGCTATCTTGCGTAAAATGCGGCGCATGATCTTGCCCGAGCGCGTTTTGGGGAGTCCGGGCGCCCACTGAATGAAATCCGGGGTAGCGATGGGGCCGATTTCCTTGCGGACCCATTTTACCAGTTCAGCCCTCAGAGCGTCGGAAGAATTAACGTCGGCCTTAAGGGTAACATACGCATAGATTCCCTGACCTTTGAGATCATGGGGGTAACCTACAACCGCAGCTTCCGCGACCGATGCATGCGCAACCAGCGCGCTTTCAACTTCGGCAGTTCCGAGGCGATGGCCGGACACGTTTATTACGTCGTCAACACGGCCCGTGATCCAGTAGTAGCCGTCTTCGTCACGGCGCGCGCCGTCGCCGGTGAAATAAAGCCCGGGATAATTGCTGAAATAGGTCTGCTTGAAACGTTCGTGGTCGCCGAAAACCGTGCGAAGCATTCCGGGCCATGACTCCTTGATTACAAGGTAACCGGAACCCGCACCTTCGATGAGCTTGCCCTCCGGTGTGAGTATCTCGGGCTGGACGCCAAAGAAAGGCCTTGTGGCCGAACCCGGCTTGCAATCAGTCGCGCCCGGCAGAGGCGTAATCAGAATCCCGCCGGTCTCAGTCTGCCACCATGTGTCTACGATCGGACATCGGCCCTCGCCGACTACACTATGATACCACTGCCAAACTTCCGGGTTAATGGGCTCGCCGACTGTGCCCAGGAGCTTTATGGACTTTCTGGACGTTTTTTTGACCGGCGCCTCACCCTGCCTCATTATCGCTCTGATGGCCGTGGGGGCAGTATAAAAGATGTTTACCTGGTGCTTGTCGCAAACATCCCAGAAACGCGACCAGTCGGGATAGTTGGGGATGCCCTCGAACATGAGGGTTGTCGCCCCGTTTGCCAACGGACCATAAACGATATAGCTGTGGCCGGTTATCCAGCCGATGTCGGCTGTACACCAGTAAACGTCGCCGTCGTGGTAATCGAAAACGTACTCATGCGAAAATGCGGTATAAACCAGATACCCGCCGGTCGTGTGAAGAACGCCCTTGGGCTTGCCCGTTGATCCCGACGTATAGAGAATGAAGAGCGGATCTTCAGAGTCCATGTGCTCGGGAGGACAGTCGGCGGAAGCCTTGCTCATGAGCTCGTTCCAGTCCAAATCCCGGCCAGGGGTATAGGGAACATCGCCCTTGGTGTGTTTGTACACTATCACTTTGTTGACGCCGGGGCATTTTGCGACGGCTTCGTCAGTATTCTGCTTAAGAGGTACGGTTTTGCCGCCGCGAAGACCCTGATCTGCGGTTATCACGACGTTCCCGCCGCAGTCCTGGATACGGCCTGCCAGCGCTTCAGGAGAAAAACCTGCAAAAACGATCGAATGGACTACACCGATGCGCGTGCAGGCCAGCATTGCAATGGCCAGTTCGGGAATCATCGGCAGATAGATGGTGGTTCGTCTCCCTTCTTCAATCCAAGAGACTTGAGCACGTTTGCAAATTTACATACCTGCTCGTGCAGTTCTTTGTAGGTGAGTTTCCTGCTGGCGTCCGGGCTGTCGCCTTCCCAGATGATGGCAACCTGATCGCCCCTTTCTGCAAGATGCCGGTCCAGACAGTTGTGGGATATATTGAGTTTTCCATCAACAAACCACTTGATCCGGACGTCGCCATTAAAGTCGCCCTCCTTCACTTTGGTGAAGGGTTGGAACCAATCGACCCTTTGGGCGACTTTCCCCCCAAAAACCCTCGGGGTCCTTGACGGACTGGTCGTACATTTTGAGATAGGTCTCATTGTCGCAGTGCGCTTTCTTTTTCCATGCCTCTGGCACAGGAATAAGATCAGCCATTGTAATTCCTCCTATGGCGCTTGAGTTGGGAGTTTAAAAGAACAAAAACCAAAAACCGCTCTTGTAGTATGGCGTTTAAAAATCAGCAGGAGAAGAATTTGGAAAAAAAACCACCCAAACAAACAGAAGAACAAATCAGCTAGAAGAAGAGCAGTACCGACGAGAACCGACTGGAATCAAACAGGATAGGCCTATAGCAAAGACAATGCGGGAGTGTCAATGGAAAAAAATATTCAAGGACAAGCATATTCCAAGAATAATGAGTGTGATCGGACAATTAAAGTATTTGCGCAAGTCCATAGCCAGGTTAAAAAAAATTCTCAAACAGCGGTCCCAGGTGAAATTCCATCCCGCATTGACATTGTTTTTGACTTTTCCGCCGCGCTATTACTATGATGAAATGGTTTCCAAACTGGATTTGACTGTCATAAATGTTCGATCAAAGCAGGTTTGCACCGCTTTCCCGCACACGAGGCGCAGCACATGGACAAGCTTTATGAATTTCTCGTCGGCCCTGCTCTGTGGGCCGCTTTTACCTTGTTTGTCCTGGGCCTGGTTGCGCGGCTTGCCTATTTTTGTGGCGCATTGAGCAAGGAAGGCAGAGGGTTTTTGCATAGCTGCGCAGACCTGAAATGGGTCTCTGGCTGTATCATTGGGAAACTGATTCCGATCAAAAACGTAATGCCGGGCTCACAACCCCTTTGGGGAATTATCCTTTTTCTATTCCATGCCTGTTTTTGGGGCGTTCCTCTGTTTCTGGTTGCACACAACATGCTCTGGGAGGAAGCTTACAGCATGAGTCTGCCTTCGCTGCCGGATTCAGTCTGCGACTTGCTCACGGTGGTCTTTATTGCCGCAAACGCAGTTCTGCTGGCAGCAAGAATAGTCCGCACGGAACTGCGCCGGATTTCAACAACTTGGGACTATTCTCTTCACTTTTTAACCGGCGCCCCTTTCGTTGCCGGCTTCTTGGCCTATCATCAGATCGGCCCCTACAGACTGATCCTGATCCTGCATGTTATTTTCGCAGAAATCCTGCTGATCATAATTCCTTTCATCAAACCCGGTCATGCAATGCATACGATCGTAACCGGGAAACTCAAACAGCTACAATCCAGCTATTAATGGATAAGGAACTGTAATGAAATGCACGAAGCTCCTTTTGGTTTTATTATTTTTCATAGCTTTTGTGCCGCCTGCTTTTTCACAGGAACCGGAAATAATACTCAATCATGAAGAATTCGGAAAACATCAAAGACCTGCTGTGATTTTTCCGCACGAGGCTCATTCGACCAAAATCGACTGTCTTAGATGCCATCATGATTTTGACGCCTATAGCAATAACCGGGGTGGGGAGGGTCAGCAGTGCGTGAACTGCCATGATGTACATCCCGACGACGGCTCGCTTTCGCTGCAAGAAGCCTTTCACCTCCAGTGCAAGGAGTGCCATGAAACTTTCCGTTTTCAGGGAAAAAGCGCCGGGGGGGTCATGTGCGGAGAATGCCATGTCAGGAAGAAATGAGACCCGGTTGGCATTCATCTGTATGCATGAAGAATCCTCCGATTAATCGATGAGATAACTCAAGTTCTTGTTTTCTGGCTTCATTGCTAATAAAATTATGGCTTCAGCCTGGATCAATGCGAGGGTGTAAATTGGAGCCACAACCAAAAGCCGGGAAAAGGAACTGCTACTACAAGACGCTTGGTATATCCGTTCGGGCCTCCCGGGATGAAATACGAAGCGCTTTTCGCTATCTGGCAATGAAGCTGCATCCGGACCGAAATCCTGGCAATCCGGCTGCGGCCGCACGTTTCAGGGAAGTCCGCAAGGCATATGAAACACTCAATGATCCTGCTTCGCGTGGAAGATACGACCGGATTCGCGGCTACCGCAGGTCAAGGGAGAACTTTTCCGACTCGTCCTGGACAGACCTTCACAGTGAAGGCGGCGAAGTTTCTTCATTCGATGAAATATTCCAGGATGTGTTTGGTATCGGCAAACGGCAAGTCCGAACGAGCCACGGCTCCGACCTCAGATTTGACTTGCAGATTTCGAAAAGCTCTCTTCAAAACGGTGGGTTTCACGAAGAAATCAGTTATGTGAAAATGGCCTGGTGCCGACAATGTAACAATGGGGCCAGGAGGTCCGGATGCCAGTTGTGCGGTGGGATTGGAGAATTGGAAGAGGCCTGCTCGCTCAAAGTGTGGATTCCGGCGGGGATTGTAAACGGAACAAGGATACGGGTGGCTGGAGCAGGTGATGCCGCGTTGCCCTCGGCCGCTCCCGGGGACCTGGTTTTGTTCGTGCAGATCATAGAAGGACTTTGAAGAAAACAGATGTTGACTGGTGAAATGACTCATATCGATTCGCAGGGCCGCCTGAGGATGGTGGACGTAAGCGAAAAAGAACCGACCTGGCGGGAGGCTCGCGCGGAGGCGTATGTCACTCTTTCGGGTGATACTTTGCAGCGTATCTATTCCGG
>CAVRZU010000014.1:0-4475 GCA_963725365.1 uncultured delta proteobacterium
AAAAGAGTGATATCCGCTTCCAGCTATTCGTTTTGAGATCCCTGCTTCTCGATTCCCACTTCCCGGTTAAGGCTGCCCATGCGATATCCTTCCAGGTCGAGGGTCACGAACTTAAAGCCGAGATTTTTAAAAAACGATACGACCTGTGTTCGAACCCCACTGTCAAGAAGCATTGCCACGTCTTCTTCCGCCACTTCGATGCGCGCGGTGTCGCCGTAATGCCTCACGCGAACCTGCCTGCTGATTGATTTGGATCTTATAAATTCTTCCGCTGCATTGACCTGCCTGATCCTTTCGGCCGTGATCGGGGTCCCGTAAGGGAGTCGTGTCGCCAGGCAGGGGGGTGTACGCGGGCTTATTCCATGTGGAAAGCCCAAGGTCCCTGGACAGTGCCCTGATGTCCGCTTTGGAGAGCCCCGCTTCGAGCAATGGGCTTCTCACCCGGAGTTCGCGGATCGCTCTCATGCCCGGCCGATAATCCGACTGGTCATCAACGTTGGAACCACTTGCCACCAGCGAAAACCCCCGTTCTGCTGCAAGATGGATAATTGCCGCAAAGCGGCTTTTCTTGCAAATGTAGCACTTGTCTTCAGGATCTTTGACAAACTCGGGATATTTCATTTCGTCGGATTCAATTATCAGGTGGCTGACGCCGAGCTCCGCAGCAAGCCTGTTTGCATCTCCCATCTCGTGGCGCCAGGGTAGTTTCCGATACAGCCGTCACCGCCAACACCTTTTTATCGAGCACTAATTGAGCGACACGCAGAAGCAAAGTGCTGTCGACCCCTCCGGAAAAGGCGACAACGAACGCGCTCCATTTGCGCGAGGATCTCCTTGAGCCGGGAATACCTGTAAGCGATATCGTTGTCCATCGAAGTCTTCATCGGTTCTTACCCCAAAACGGAAGCCGGGAAACAGAGAACAGATGTCATGATAACATCTAAAGCTTTGAATTTTTACACATGTATTGCTTTTGAGGAGTCTTCGAACCGGAAATCCTTAATTTCTTTTGGCATTGTCTTCACGAAAGATTATTTTATGTGAATAATCGGGAAAACAAAAAATATTAGTAGTGAATCCATTTTTCCTTAAATTTCCGGCCTCCCGCCGCTTTTTGTGAGGTTTCAAAATGACTGAAATCGGCAATTACAAGTTTGGTGAAATATTGGTAGACGGCAAAAGGTATACCGGTGATATAAAGATCATAGAAGGATCGGTAATCTCGAACTGGTGGCGCGCGGAGGGACATAAGCTCGCCAGTGCGGACATAGAGGACTTGCTGTCCGAAGCCCCTGAGATTCTCGTTGTGGGGATGGGCCTGCCGGGCCGCATGAAGATAATGGGCGAATTGCGCGAACGACTCACGGCAACCGGAATTTCCCTGATTGACGAGCCAACGCCCAAAGCGGTCGATACGTTCAATAAACTGAAAAAGTCAGGCAAAAAGGTAGCCGGGGCTTTTCACCTTACTTGCTGAAACGGAATTTCATAAATGAAATACGCCTCTCTTCTCAGTCTCGGCTGCGCGAAAAACCTCGTGGACAGTGAGCAAATGGTAAAGCAGCTTCTCGACCTTGGCTACCGAATGACCGAAGAAGCAGCCGATGCCGAACTTATCGTGGTCAACACGTGCGGATTTCTGGAAAGTGCAGTGCAGGAAGCCATAGAGACTATACTTGAAGCGGCGCGATACAAGACATCCGGAAAATGCCGCATGCTTGTGGCTGCTGGATGCATGGTGCAAAGGTATGGGAAAAAGCTCCTGAAAGAGCTTCCCGAAGTAGATCTGTTTTTGGGAACATCTCATTGCCACGCACTTGAAGCGGCTTTGGAATCAAAGCTTGCCGGAAACCAGAGACGTCTTTGGATTGGAAGACCGGTGCAGCTGCCAGGCAGTGGAGATGGCCGGGTAATCTCGACCGGGTCACACTCCGCGTACCTCAAAATTGCAGAGGGTTGCAGTAATTCGTGTTCGTTCTGCATTATTCCTCATCTGCGCGGTCCGCTAAGGAGCAGGCCGGAAGCCGACATCCTCGCCGAGGCTGCCCGGCTGGCAGCCGATGGGATAAAAGAAATCAACCTGATCGCCCAGGATACAACCGCCTTCGGTCTTGATCGAAACGATCCGGAAGCCCTGCCGGTGCTTCTCGAAAAGCTCGATGGCACACCGGGTCTTGAATGGATACGGCTCCTTTATTCATATCCGGATCGAATCACGGACCGGTTGCTCCATACGATGGCAAATGCCGGCAAGATTGTTCCATATCTGGATATTCCCATCCAGCATTGCGCTCCGGCAGTTCTAAAAACGATGGGCCGCCCTGACGGCCCTGTTGAACGGATCATAGCCAACATCCGTTCGGCCGTTCCCGGGATTTCGCTTCGCACTTCGATTATGGTGGGTTTCCCCGGTGAGACAAGAGCGGAATTCAAATCGCTCCTCGATTTTATGCAACGAGTCGAATTCGACCACGCCGGAGTTTTTGCCTATTCTCCCGAAGCGGGTACAAGGGCCGCACGGTTTGCCGGCAGGCCGGGCAAAAAAACCTCTGACGGCAGGCGCAAATCAATTCTCGAGCTGCAAAGGGAGATTTCGAGGCGAAAATTGCAACGGCTGGTCGGGCAAACTCTGCCGGTCCTGATCGAAGGTCCTCACCCGGAAACCGATCTGCTCCTTGCCGGACGCCTGTCCACCCAGGCTCCCGAGGTTGACGGCAGCGTAATAATCACAGCGGGCCTTGCGCAGGCGGGTGAAATCCGCCCTGTGCAGATCACCGCTGCGCACGATTATGACCTGGAAGGCACTATTTTGGAGATTAGCTATGACCGATGATAATTCAAGCAGCACCGACGATCGCGGTATTGTCACGATTAAGAGCCGGTTGCCGTTTTCGCAGACGGTGGAACGGTTGAAATATACATTTGAGTCTCATGGGATAAAGGTGTTCGCGGTGATCGACCAGCAGGCGGAGGCCAGGGCCGTGGATCTGGAGATGTCCCCGATGGCGCTCATACTTTTCGGCAACCCGAAGGCAGGGACGCCGCTTATGAGGGCTCAGCCCCTGTCCGGGCTCGATTTACCACTAAAAGCGCTCGTGTCGGAGGCCAATACCGGCGAGGTGCTGGTTAGCTTCAACTCCACGCAGTACCTTCTTAAACGTCATGGGCTTCCGGACCAACTTGCATCGAACATCGAGCCGGCCGCGCACCTTATCGAGAGCGCATTGGCGTGACTGAGGCGGCGTGGCGCCGCAGCCAGGCTGCCTGCTTGCAAAATCGCCGCAGGCGACTGCGTGGGGCGACTATAGGGCATTGGAGACCGAATCCCGCAATGTAGTTCATTATGCTGCTCCTTGTTCTTTTCGCGCAACTCAGGGCCGGCTGGAAAGCCCGCCCCACATCCGGCAATTACTGCCGTCTATCCTGCAAGTATTTAAAAAATAAGGTAATTTTAAATACGAAGGTACTATGAGAAGAAAGGTGAGCAGGTGAATGGGGCCACTCGCCCATTCACCCATTTAGATGGTTGCAGGTTTTGCTGCTACTCGATAAAGGTCCTCAGGCATGCCTGCCTGTTCGGGTTTTTCAGTTTGCGCAGGGCCTTCTTCTCGATCTGCCGGATCCTTTCCTTGGAGACATGAAAAATCTTGCCGATTTTTTCCAGGGTCTCAGCCGGTTGGCCATCGAGGCCAAACCTCAGTCGCAGGATTTTTTCCTCCCGTGGCTGCAAGGTGGCAAGCAGCGTTCGAGTTACCTCGGCCAACTCCCTGTCCGAACACTCATCAGCCGGGGAGAGTGCCCTTTCGTCTTCAATAAAGTCACCCAGCCGCTGTTCGTCTTCACCTATGGGAGTCTCAAGGGAGATAGGCTGAGCGGCCAATGTCAGGACCATCTGCACCTTTTCGACCGGCAGCTTGGAGCGTTCCGCAATTTCCGCAGCCAGAGGTTCCCGTCCCAGTTCCTTCAGCAGTTCATAGTAGACCTTGAAGAAGAGGTTCTTCAACTCGATGAAATGCACCGGCAGCCGGATTGTCCTCGTTTTGTCGTAAATGCCGCGAATGATGCTCTGCCTGACCCACCAGGTCGCATAGGTGCTGAACCGGTTTCCCTTGGTATGGTCGAACCGGCCGACCGCTTTGAGCAGCCCCAGGTTTCCTTCCTGGATCAGGTCGTCGAAAGTCATGCCACGGCCCCTGTAGCGCTTGGCTATGCTCAGGACCAGCCTGAGGTTTGCCTTCACCATCTCCTGCTTGGCCGTGTCCACGGCCCTCATAATTGCCCGGACCCTAACCGGCAAAGTCCAAAAAAGTTGATTGTCCGGGGAATCGTTGCTGGCTCGCTCCAGCGTACGCACAACGACTTTGAGCACTTTATCCCTTACCCCGGGAAAGGTTTTCTCATGCTCCAGGAGCTTTTTGACCTTCTCGTTAAGGTCCGCAATTATCCTGTGATCCCCGGCCACATGCTCCTCGACT
>CAVRZU010000015.1:0-5974 GCA_963725365.1 uncultured delta proteobacterium
AGCAATCGTGCGACCGCAAGGGACAATGCGGCGCATGCACGGTTATCGTCAATAAAAAGGCAACGCGTTCCTGCCTCACTCGGGTTTCGAAACTGGAGGGGGCAGATGTAATAAGTATCGAAGGACTTGGGACACCGGAGAATCCGCACCTCATCCAGGAGGCGTTTGCCCTGAGCGGCGCGATTCAATGCGGTTTCTGCACTCCGGGGATGATCATGGCCTCCAGGGCGCTTCTTGCGAAAAACCCCGATCCGGATACGGATGCCATTAAGAAAGCTCTTTCGCATAATCTTTGCCGGTGCACCGGCTATAAGAAGATCATCGATGCGGTAAAGCTGGCGGGCAGTTTTCTAGAGGGGAAACCCGCCCTGCCGATATCCATCCCGGCCCGGATGCCGGCACGATAAGGGTTTCTCTGCCACGTCCGAATGCTCTCCTGCTGGCTACGGGCAAGGCCCTTTCGCCGCGGACATACTAAAGGAAGGCGTATTGGAACTGGCGGTGCGCTGCACTTGCGCGCATGCCCTGATAAAGTCCATAGATACCTCAAAGGCGGAAAAGCTCCTGGGTGGCGGCAATACTCACAGCCAGGGGATATCCTGGGAACAAACCGGCTCAAAGAAGACCAGCCGGTCTTGTGCGAACACAAGGTGCACGTCATGGGCGATGCCGTCGCGGCAGTCATTGCCGATACCAGGCAACATGCTCTGGAAGGCGCCCTGGCTGTGCTGGTCGAATACGAACCCCTGCGGAACTCCACACTCCGCAAGAGCAATGGCCGATGAAGCATCCGGCTCATGAAGGGACAGTCTCGTTATACTCAACCACAGATCAAAGGGGACGCAAAAAACAGCGCTGGAAAATTCTCACAGGTGGTGGAAGCAAGATTCTCCACCCAAACTATCCATCAGTCACCTCTTGAGCCGGAAGCCTCCCTCGGCTTATTTCGAAGAAGACCCGGATGGCGGGCAGCCTCAACTTGTGGTAGTAGGCCAAGATCAACATTCACTATCACTTGAAGGCCCTACAGGATGCGCTCGGATGGGAGAACATGCGGTACCATCAGGCCTTTAGCGGCGGGCAGTTCGGAATAAAAGCCGATATCACCGCGGAAGGGTTGGCTGCCGCCGCTGCCCTGCATGTGCGGCGCCCCGTGCGATATGTGTGCAGTCTGACCCGAATCCATGTGGATCACCACCAAACGCCATCCATTCGATATGCATGTTAGGCTCGGGGCCGATCATGCGGGCAAGCTCACCGGATACTCGATTGATTTCACCGTGGACAACGGCGCTTACGTCTCAGTGGGAAAATCGATCGTAAATCGCGCCCTGTACATGCTGAGCGGGTCCTATAACATCCCCGGCGTGGCTGCCGCCGCAAAGCTCGTCTACACCAATAATCCGCCGGGAGGCGCCGCCCGTGGAGCCGGTCCGCCTCAGGTGAATTTCGCCCTCGAATCAGCCATGGAAATGTTGGCGGCACGCTATGGCCTTGATCCGTTGCAATTCCGTCTTATGAATTCGCTCGAACCCGGCCAGTCGATCTCCACGGGGCAGGTGGTGGACCAGTGGCCGTATCGGGAATGCCTCGAGGCCATTAAGGGCCATTATGAAAGGGCCAAAAGAGATTGTGCCGCAGTAACGGACACTCAGTTCAGGCGTGGAGTGGGACTTGCCGGAGGCAGCTTCGGAATCGGCAAGGGAGGCCCGGACCGCTCCCAGGTAGCAGTGGAACTCATGCCCGGCGGCGGTCTCACGGTCTATGGGTCCGTATCAGATCCGGGCGAGGGCAACGACGCCATGTTGACTCAGCTTGCATCCCACCTGACAGGCATTGCACCCGGGAAGATCCGTCTTGTCACCAGCGACACCGATAGCACTCCGGATTCAAGCTCCGCCTCGGGCAGCCGGGTCACCTACATGAGCGGGGGCGCTCTGGTCAATGCAATCGACGCCTTGAAAAAGGCTATGGCCGAAACGGGCGCCCAGGACTGCCTAAGCCTGGCAGCCTTGGGAAAACCCACCAGGTACATGGGGACAAAGGTTGCCGAAACCACCTCTATTGATCCTGAAAGGGGTCAGGGTGTGCCTTACGAGTCACGCGTGCACGGAGTTCAGATGGCGGAAGTCGAGGTTGACACGCAAACCGGTGAGGTCCATATATTGAAGATGACCGCCGTGGTAGACCCGGGGACAGTCATCAACCCGCGCATAGTCGAAGGCCAGATAGAGGGTGGACTCGACATGGGCGCGGGAATGGCGTTGCGGGAGCACTACGTTCACGGACAAACGCACGACTGGATTTCGAGCAGGTTCCCGACCATTAAGACCTCTTTTGATATGGAAATCATCCTGCTTCAGACTCCACGCAAAAAAGGACCACTGGGTGCGGTCGGCGTTGGGGAATTTGTGCTTTTGCCCACTTCTGCCGCTATAATAACTGCAATCTGCAATGCTACGGGCGGGGAACGCATTTGCGACCTTCCCGCAACCCCGGAGCGAGTTCTGCTGGCAATGGGCAAACGGGAAGGTCCCTGATGCCGGATGTCGTTAAAGGCCCCGAAATGGTGCATAATCTCACGACCAGGGTAATCGAAGGCAAGGAGGTGGCGTTCGACGAAGAAGGATTTTTTCTGAACCCGGAAAGCTGGACCAGGGTTATCGCCGAGACAATTGCCCTGGAGATGGGCATCGCTGAGCTTACAGAACGGCAGTGGGAAATGATCTATTTTCTCCGCGGATTTTATCTGGCAAACGGCAGGGCCCCGCTGAATCGGGATATTAAAAAACAAACGGGTGTGAGCCTGCTCGAACTCGAGCGCCTTTTCCCGGGAGGAATACGGGGCGGCGCAAGACGACTGGCCGGGCTCCCCAATCCCAAGAGTTGCTGATACCTATATGGACCCGCATTCACATTTGATTTACCTGGACAACGCCGCCACCACTTTTCCAAAACCATCCCAGGTCATGGAAGAGATGGTCCGGACCTATTCGCGGATTGGCGCTTCACCCGGCAGAGGAAGCTATGACCTGGCGGTGCAGTGCGAGAGTTACGTCCACGAGGTTCGACAACAGGTCAGCAACTTTTTCGGAGGTGACAACCCCGACCGCGTGGCCTTCGCGTATAACTCTACCGATGCCCTCAACACCATTATCCTCGGTCTGATTCAACCGGGATGTCACGTAGTGAGTTCCCGCCTTGAGCATAATTCAGTCCTGAGGCCTCTCCATCATTTACGCGCCAGGGGTCTGATCACCTTCGACCTGGCTCGCTTTGACGGAAACGGTTTCATAGATCCTCAAGAGGTGGCCGATCTTATCAAGCCTCAAACCAGGTTCGTTATCCTCAACCATGCGTCAAATGTCCTGGGGACGATCCAGCCCATATCGGAAGCCGGTTCCATTTGCCGGGATCGTGGTATTCCACTGGTGCTGGATGCGTCCCAGAGCGCGGGACTAATACCAATTGACATGCAAGCCATGAATCTCGACGCAGTGGCGTTTACAGGCCACAAGGCGCTTTTGGGGCCTACGGGAATTGGAGGACTCATACTGCGGAAAGGTATCGAAATCCAGCCCACGAGGTTTGGCGGAACCGGCATCGAATCCCGAAGTCCGGAGCATCCCGGGGCCTATCCGTACCGTCTCGAACCCGGCACACTCAACATTATGGGCATAATCGGACTTTCCGCCGGACTCCGGTACATTGCTCAGCAGGGAATGGAAAATATTTATAATCACGAGATGTCGCTTACGCGGGCGCTCAGAGATGGACTTGCCTCTCTTGACAGGGTGAGGACGTATTGCGCTGACACGCTGGGAAATCACCTGGGCGTTCTTACCTGTAATGCCGAAGATCTCGATCCTGAAGATTTCGCAGCGATCCTGGACGGCGATTTCAATATAGCAACCAGGAGCGGCCTCCATTGTGCGCCCCTGGTGCATGAGGATATCGGGACGAGTCCTCGTGGCGCACTACGCTTCAGCTTCGGGCCTTTCAATTCGCTTGAAGACGTTAAAGCCGCATTGTCGGCGGTAAGCGCTGTTGCGAAGTAGTGCACGGTACGCAAAGATAAGCTTTAGACAGGATTAACAGGATTTTGATTTTTCTCCAGAGGAGACAAACATGTTACTCAAACCCGATTGCATACCCTGCATTTTGAAGATGGCCTCCTCGTCCATCAAAAAGTTGACCGCAGATGAGGAAGTCATCAAGCAATTGATGACCAGGGTGCTTCAAATCCCGGCCCTGCGGGGGCTCAATTGGGGCATCACCAGTCCTGAAGCGATCGAAGCGGTAATGGATATCATTATGGAGGAGTTCCACACCCGGGACCCCTTTCGGAGCCTCAAGCAGGAACAAAACGCCAAGGCGCTTGAACTCTATCCCAAATTAAAGCAATTGGTTGAGCAATCGGATGATCCTTTGTTTTGCGCCGTTAACCTGGCCATAATGGGAAACTCTATTGACCTGATGATCTCCGATCGTTCGATAGACGTGGAAAATGTCCTGGAACAGCAACTCAGAAATCAGGTTGCTGAAAAACATTTTAGGGCATTCCGGGAAAAACTGGGCAAAGCCGGCAGTTTGCTCTACCTGGGAGATAATGCCGGGGAAATCGTCTTTGACAAAGTCCTGATCGAAACCATAAACGCCCTGTATGCGCCCAGGGTCTTTTTTGTGGTCAGGGGCGTACCGGCTCTAAACGACGTCACTATCACCGAGGCCCTGGAAGTGGGAATGGACCGGGTGGCCACGGTAATATCCAATGGAATGAAACAGCCTGTTCCGGGAACCGTCCTTTCCCGATGTTCTTCCGAACTAAGAGAATTATTTCAGAATTGCGATTTGATCATCTCCAAAGGGGGCGGAAATTTTGACAGCCTGGAAGGAGAAAAAGATCACTTCAGGAAAATCACTTTCATGCTCCTTGCCAAATGCCCCCCTTATTCCGAATATTTCAAGGTGCAGATGTATCAACCTCTTCTGGCCAATTTCTTTTAGAGGAATGCCCCGCTCGGGCGGGGCGCATCATGGGTAAAGACCCGTAACCCCGAACTGTCCCTTTACACAATCTAAAGCAGGTACTAGCTTCAACCTCAGAAAGCAAGTTCTTATCACCTTACCACCTTACCACCTTACGGCCTTACCAAAAGGGAGGCTTACAAATGAAGCGTTACTCTGTATTACTTAGCCTGTTGTTGTTCTTGTTTTGTCTTGGCCAATGGTCGCTAGCGGCCGATCAGGGGGGTGCTGACCTCTTGTGGAAAGGTTTGCAGGAAAATACCACACACGCAAGGAGTTCGGGCAGTTTCATCGTCGCCCAAGGCGCAGCGTGCCAAGAGTTCAGCAAGCCCTGTGGAACCGGACTATTCAACCAGCCAAGAGCTTGTTGCGAAGGCCTTTGGTGCCAGAATTGGACATGTGTCGGGTTCCGAAAGGTAATGGAGCCGTGCGGAATAGGCAACCCACCGTGTGCTTCGGGCCTGACCTGCAGCAACGGGCGTTGCCAGTAGCGAGCATTGGGTGTAATTAAAAAAGCGCTGCTGGACTATACCCAGACGTTAAATGGTTCCACACCTGTGTTCCACACCTTGTCCGGTTCACCTCTTCACCCCATTGCACCACAAACAGGATTGCGTCCGGATCGCTGACCCTTGGCATCGGGTGACTTTCACCCTTATTTTCTTTCTGAGAACATCCGGTTGGACCAACTCCGCTTTCGACAGGAAAGCCGGGGGAAAGCCTCTTTTTTCATGGGGCAATCATCATTTGTGGTTCTTAAGGAGGAACGGTGGGTATGGAAACGGCAATTCAAAAAATCTTGGAAACTGTGGGCACTATCCCCGGTCAAGGCGGTCTGCTGGAGCAATTCGATAAGCGCCTGCGCAAGTTGCAAAGACGGGTAATGTTCGAGCTACTCGATAGCATAAGCAAAGAAGAAGTTGAAGGTTTGCCGGTCGTGCTTTTA
>CAVRZU010000016.1:0-4719 GCA_963725365.1 uncultured delta proteobacterium
CTCAGCAAGATATGTGGTTCCTGTTTGAA
The DNA here is from genome assembly GCA_963725365.1 of uncultured delta proteobacterium. Lineage (GTDB taxonomy): Bacteria > Desulfobacterota > Syntrophobacteria > Syntrophobacterales > Syntrophobacteraceae > SbD1. The sequence continues at coordinate 30 of CAVRZU010000016.1, forward strand.
ACTGCCTGCGCCCATACCGAAAGCCGATCATGCAGTGCTTCTGCCACAAAATGCTGCGCCCGAGCTCCTTGCCATCCCATGCCCCGTGCTTGCCGAAAAGATCATGACACGCTCCAAACATTCTTGAAAGATGGTGTTGGCCGGACGCTTACTACTCCACCGGGAGCGTCTTTTTTATTGCATCGAGTGTCGATTTAAATATGGCTTCTCTGTAGGGCACTGGGGCATATTTCCAGGCCTCCGGCGGTATTTTCGGTTTTTCCGACACTATCCGCGGCCCGCGCTCACGATCTGCCCTGTCGGTATCAGTACCTTCGGAGGGAATAAAATATCCCTGGCAACGCCCCGAACATCCATATCACCGGGGACCATCCCGTGGTTATTCTGCCGTCAGGTGTCGAGCGCGTTTCCGAAGGCGCCCACGAAATCATGATACTGCTCCTGTCCGGCTTGAAGTCCGGAGTCGGGGGTCGCCCTCACAAAAGATCGGGCGCGGACTTGAAGCATCGCACTCGCGGTCTCCGGGTGTAGCGGGGGGCCCGAAAAGTGAGTGAGGGTCCATTCTGAAGTACGGTGAATATTGATCCAGTCAGTTGCTCTCGCCATCTGTGTTCATCCGACTCCATCCGTGTCTCAATTTTTTTCCCTGTGTCCTTTGTGCCTGAGGTGAACGAATACACCATTGGCCACTGACGGCCGATTCGACAGACATTTAGAACCGCAATTCGTCAATGACTCGGGGTATTCCAGGAAACCCCGGCGATATTAGTATCCATCAAAACTACCCGGTATTTTACGCCTGCAGACATTCATCCCTGGGTCAGCGCAGGAAAGCCTTACATCGCTCGAACAACTCAAACATCCAGTGTAGGCTATTGAGAACACTCCGTCTTGAATACCCTTCACTCCTATCCCATTATCTGTGCAATCCTGACGTTAAAAAAAAGCACCTTGCCGTCAAGACGACCATTTGGATGGTATCATAAATCAGAGCGACGCATCGCTCTATCCGGCTGTTTTTTCAGGATTATAAGGAACTTGGCAGTTCTGACAGATATATTCTGAAAGCATACGGCACCAGCCACTGCTCTTTGGCATGATCCGTGCGTCTAAGTTGGTCCGAGAGCATTTCATTATTTTTCTGGGGGGGGGGGAGCCATGCTATTTTTATTGGGACTTTTCCTGGGTTATGTGCTCGGCTGCATTGTTGCCTGTCTTTGCAATGTCGCCAAGGTGGAAACTCCGAACATTTCAACAGTAACCGGCGATCACGAAGCTATCGAAGGTGCGGCTTATTATTAGTCCGTAACGCGGATGTCTGCTGCTTTTTGTAGTGTATTCGCTGACGAGTTCAGTGGACATCGGTGAGCTGTTTCTGCCCTTTCTGCATCTTTGATGCGTGCCGAGGATGTTCTTCTCCTTTAAAACCTAATGCAGGATAAGCTCAGCGGGAAGTTGCTCTCCGGCCCATGACCTTGTCTTGTTGCTCTACTTTTGCCTTCATTACTCACTGTTATAGACCGTACAAAATCAAAAATGATCAATCAAATCAATTCGATGCAAAACCAGACATGAAAAGTGCTCTGTATTTTCAGCGACTACAGCGGGATTATGAAGAAATTAGCTCTTCTTTAAAAAAATCTCTTTTCGTTTTCGTTTCCTCTGCCCTCTTACAGATTCAACGTATGCGGCGCCCAGACAAATAAATGAAAGAATGGTTATTTTTTAATCACGGATAGGGAGCGTAGCGGGGTGGATCATCACGGATAGAATATCTGGATGCAGGCCAACATGCGATTTGCGCAATTTGGCGAGCCGATCCTTTTGCGTGATATGAGGAACGCCGCCGTGGAAGGCGGCGCTACCAGAATTCTTTTATGATCCGTGTTCGTCCGAGTTATCCGTGGTAAAAGAATTTTATTCAGGAATATTCACGACCCGGGAGTTAGTCATGGAGATATTCAGAGATCGTATCGAAGCCGGACGCATGCTTGCAAAGCAACTCAAAAGGTACGCGGGACGAAAGGACGTGATTGTCCTTGCACTGCCAAGGGGTGGAGTGCCGGTGGCCTTCGAAGTTGCCAAAGCTCTCAATGCGCCAATGGACGTCTTTGTTGTTCGAAAGCTTGGCCTTCCAGGCGATGAGGAACTCGCCATGGGGGCTGTTGCGTCCGGCGGGGTGCGCGTGCTCAATGAGCAAGTGGTCAAGTGGCACCACGTTCCGCAGACTGCGATCGATTCGGTTGCCAAAAGAGAACAACGGGAGCTGGAGCGCAGGGAACGTGTCTATCGAGGCGAGCGTCCCATGCCGGAGCTTTCCAACAGGACCATAATCCTGGTGGATGACGGGCTTGCAACCGGAACGACCATGAAGGCAGCAGTCACCGCCCTCAGGTCGTACAAACCGGCACGTATAGTCATAGCGGTCCCAACCGCCCCACAGGAAACCTGCAAAGAATTTGAGGAGCAAGTAGAAGTAATAGTGTGCGCCACCACCCCTCAGCCGTTTTGGGCCATCGCCGCCTGGTATGAAGACTTTAGACAGATGACCGATGAAGAAGTTCGAAGCATTCTCGATGAGGCCGCCGCAAAATCGGCGGCATGAGGGGAAAGACTAAAAGCGATTCACCGCTGAGACGCAGAGGACGCTGAGAAAGAAAGGTCGGCATTGGTCTCAGTAAATAAGGCTTCGCATCCCTTCGGTTCTTTTGCTGTCAATGCTGTTTCTCCGCGCTCTCTGCGCCTCTCAAATTCGACCGTGGCCCCCCGATCAAATCGTCGGATTGCGGCCGGGGTGTCAATCGGTGAAATGGTATTTCTTTTATGGCCTGGAGAGAGGATGAAAGCCAGGGCGGGGGGGTCCTGGCTTTCCGGGGATTTTGACGAGGGCCAATGCGAAGAAAATTTGGTGTGTCAGTCTGTTTCCACTTTTAACACCTCCTCACCTCTTTCAAAATCAGGTGAGAACAGTACTTTCGCTGCTAACGGACAGTATATTGATTTCAGTTCCTCAATCCATCAATTCCTGAGTGGGTGTCCGGAATTGCGTCGGGCAGGGAAACGGTCTTGAACCAATACGCACAAAGGCGTTCCATGGTCTTGATCATGTCTTTGTAGACAGAGGGCTTTGTGATGAAAGCGCTGCCTCCGAGCCTGTAGATGCGAAGCATCAGTTCTCTGTCCCTTGAAGTGGTGAGAACAACCACGGGTATCGTACGGATTTCCGGACAGTTTCTGATCTCATGCAAAGTTTGCATCCCGTCTTTTCTGGGCATATTGAGATCGAGCAGGATCAGGCTCGGACGAGGTGCCAGGTCGCCGTCCTCAAAGCGGCCGCGCCTCAAAAGATAGTCCATAGCCTCATCTCCATCTTCCACATAACGAAAATCGACCTCACAGCTACTATCATTGAGAGCGTCCCTGACGAGCATAACATCGTCGAGATCATCGTCTGCCATGAGAATGACTATTGAATTCGGCGCCACTTCGGTCATGATCAACCCGTCTCCTTTCCCGGCATGACATCACATTGCAAATCGCCTGTAAAGATCTCTAAATCTGTTCACTCTTACACTTTTATGCCGCGCATGCCTCAACGTCTTCACATTGCTTCAAAGGCAAAGTGACAATGAAAGTGCTTCCTTTGCCCGGCACACTGCTGGCGCTGATCGTTCCGTTGTGACGCTCGACTATTTTACGGCAGATAGCCAGCCCCATTCCGGAGCCTTTATAGGGGCTGCTTTTGCTATGGAGCCGCTGAAACGGCAGAAAGATCCTGTTAACATGTTTTTCATCGAAACCTATTCCATTATCTTCGATGAATATTTTGCATGTGCCTTCCCAGCAGGCTTCCGCGTAAATTTTGATCCCGGGATTGTCACCGTGAAACTTCAAAGCGTTTATGATCAGGTTTTCAAAGAGTTGCCTGAGCTGGCTCGAATCGGCCTGAATCCTTGGCAAATCGCCGATTTTCACCTGCGCCCCCGTTTGCTCGATGGGGACCTCCAGATCACCGACCACTTCTTCGACCAATTCGGCAAGGTCTACAAAAACGAAGGGTTCCCACTTGGTGGTTACCCTCGAATAATTCAACAGGGAATCAATCAACTCCTGCATGCGGGCCATGGCGTTCAGCATTTTGCTCAGATAGGCCTGCCCTTCATGACCCAGGACCTCGGCGAATTTGGTTTCCAGGATGTTGCCGAAGGTAGACAGTTTTCTAAGCGGCTCCTGTAAATCATGCGAGGCCATAAAGGCAAAGTCGCGCAGTTCCTGGTTGCTCTTCTCCAGTTTTGCCGCGTAGTCTTTGGCTGCCGATTCGGCAATATTGCGCAGGTAATGTCCCGATTGATTTCAAGCATCGCTATGGGATTTGCGCTCTCGTCGCGTTGGAGCGTCCAACGGCTCTCCACCACAACCGGCGAATTTCCCCGGTTCCGGTGAATGCAGTTCTCCCTGCCATTCCCCTTTATCCAGGACTATTGCTTCTATTTCCTCCCTCGGCATTGAAAACCGGGTCGCGAGCAATTCGTGGCAGTTTTCCCAATGACCTCGCTGCGCTTCCAACCGTAAAGCTTCTCGGCCGCTTTGTTCCAATATTTGATCCTGGCGTCCAGACCGCGGACGACGATTGCGCGCACGAACCGGGCGATATCAATGCACACAGCAACCTGCGAATTAAGGCTACACA
>CAVRZU010000017.1:0-3060 GCA_963725365.1 uncultured delta proteobacterium
CGAGGGTATCGAACTGGCGGGCGGCTTCGAGTTTTCACGCCACCCTCTGGTCGGAAAAGATCTGAGCGAAGCGATCGGAGGCAGTCCCCCGGGCAAAAAAGATCGCAGAGCGAATCGAAGACGTGCTGGAGGTATCCGACATTGTAATAGACTTTACCAATGCCGCATCGTCGCTTGAACACCTGAGGGCGGCTTCGACTCGAGGCAGGTCAATGGTCATTGGCTCGACCGGATTTACACGGGAGCAGCTAAATGAGGCCTCCATGCTCGCGAGCGCCGTCTCATGCGTAATTTCTCCGAACATGAGCGTCGGGGTCAATATTTTGTTCAAAATTGTCGCCGACGCGGCGCGGCTTCTCGGCGAGGGCTGCGACATCGAGATAATCGAGGCCCACCATCGGTTCAAGAAAGACGCGCCGAGCGGGACGGCCATAAAGCTCGCGCAGGTTGTAGCCACGGCCCTGGATAGAGATCTGGCCCAGGTTGGCGTCTACGCGCGGCATGGAATGATTGGAGAACGCAGCGGGCCGGAGATCGGAATTCAGACCATTCGAGGCGGTGATATTGTGGGCGAGCATACTGTGATGTTCGCTTCTCTGGGCGAGAGGATTGAGATAGTCCATCGCGCACACAGCCGCGACAATTTCGCCAGGGGGGCTATACGCGCCGCCAAATGGGTGATCGGCCGTCCCAACGGGATCTATGACATGAGCGATGTGCTGGGTATTAAGTAAAGAGGTAAGGGGTAAGGGGTTTACTCCTCACCCCTCACTCATCACCTCTTTCCCCTCAAATCCCCAAATCTTCTTCGGAGGTCTGAATGACAGTTGCCAAGGCTGAACGGGTGCGCCTGCTCCCACCCTATCTTTTTGCCGAGATCGACCGGCTCAAGGCTGACCTGGTCGCAAAGGGTGCGGACGTAATCAACCTGGGGGTAGGAGATCCTGATTTACCCACCCCGCCGCATATAATCGAAAAGTTGGCGGAAACGGCAAAAGATCCCGCCAACCACCAGTATCCTTCCTACTCTGGGATGAACGATTTCCGGATCAGCGTGGCCAACTGGTACAAGAGAAGATTCGGGGTTGAGTTGGAGCCGCTCTCGGAAGTGCTCACGCTTATAGGCTCCAAGGAGGGATTGGCTCACTTGCCCCTTGCGCTCATCAACCCGGGAGATCTGGCCCTTATCCCTTCACCGGCCTATCCCGTTTATCATATTGCCACCATGTTCGCGGGCGGTGAATCCTGGTTCATGCCGCTACTCAAAAAAAACGGGTTTCTCCCCGACCTGGACTCCATTGCGCCGGAGGTGGCCGCTCGTGCCCGGCTCATGTTCATAAACTATCCGAATAATCCTACAGGCGCTACGGCCGACAGGGACTTTTACGAACGGGTCGTGAGGTTTGCGGTGCGCTACGGCATTATAGTCTGCCATGACGCCGCTTATTCGGAAATGGCCTTCGGGGGGTATCGTCCGATGAGTTTTCTTGAGGTCCCGGGCGCAAAAGAAGTCGGGGTGGAGTTTCATTCTCTTTCCAAGACCTATAACATGACCGGTTGGCGTCTTGGATTTGCCGTGGGCAATAGCGATGTGATCTCAGCGCTTGGCCAGATAAAGAGCAACATCGACTCCGGCGCCTTCAACGCGGTGCAGTGGGCCGGGATCGCGGCGCTGGAAGGCGACCAGGGACCGGTTGCCCATATGCAGAAGATCTACGAGGAAAGACGCGATATTCTCATTGCCGGCTTAAAAAAAGCAGGCCTGCATCCGGAAATCCCCAAGGCCACATTCTATGTGTGGTGCCCAACCCCACCGGGGTACAGTTCAAAGGATTTCACGTCCCTTCTGCTCCGCGAAGCCGGTATAGTGACTACCCCCGGCAGCGGGTTCGGCGAACCCGGCGAAGGCTATGTGCGAATGGCTCTCACCGTTTCCCGGGAGCGCATTATGGAAGCGGTTGAGCGAATCTGTAAACTCGATCTGAAAAATCCGCCGCCAAAGTGAAAAAAGCTGCAATCGGAGTAGGGAGCAATCAGGGGGATTCGGCACGGATATGCCTGGAAGTTTTTAATCTGTTGCGAAATCACCCTGCAGTTAGTATCTTTAGGGCCTCGTCGCTCTACAGGACCAGCCCTGTAGGGGAGCAGGAGCAGGATTGGTTTATCAACGCAGCCGTGGTCCTGCAGACCCGGCTTGAACCGCTGGCGCTGCTGGAACTCATGCTGGATGTGGAAAAGAGTTTCGGCAGAGTCCGGACTAAGAAATGGGGACCGCGGACCCTCGATCTGGACATTCTTTTCTATGAAAGTATTCAACTTGATCTGCCGGGGCTCAAAGTTCCCCATCCGCTCATGAGCGAACGCCTTTTCGTTTTGAAGCCCCTGGCGGAAATAGAACCTGACTGGGTGCATCCAGTACTTGGACTCTCCGTTTATGAAATGCTGAATCGACTCCTGGAGTTCGATCACCAGCAGCAAATTCAAAAACTGGAAAAGTGAAATGTCACGTCTATTTGTTTTCGGCGTAATAATATGGTTGGCCTACTTTGTTGCTAAATCGGTCTGAAGTCTCTTCAGGTCCGTCCAGCCTCCCGGGCCAGGCAGCCGGCCCGGCCACCGACGCCGAACTGATTCGCGACCCTCAATGCGGCGCCTACTTTTTAAAACGAAAGGTGAAAAGGGGTGGTTGCAGGCAAGGTCATCCATTTTTGCAGCGAAAAGTGCTACGACCAATATCTCAAAAAAGTGAAGGGCGAAGAGTGAAAGTATCATCTGTTTTTTTCCGTTCACTCTTGACTGCCCGCTCATCAACATTTTCAGGAGTCCAATGTGAAGTTTTTTATCGACACGGCCAATCTTGCAGAAATAAAAGATGCATACGACCTCGGGGTCCTTAACGGGGTTACAACAAATCCCAGCCTGATAGCCAGGGAAGGAATCACCGGCAGGGATGCTTTCAAGAGCCATATTCGCAAAATATGTGAAATTGCGCAGGGTCCGGTCAGCGCCGAAGGTGTCTGCTGAGCAGACGCAACCGAACCAAAGGCGCCAGGGGAATGG
>CAVRZU010000018.1:0-7705 GCA_963725365.1 uncultured delta proteobacterium
TTACCTTCTTAAAACCCAGCGGAGGGGCCATCAGGAGATGGCGCAGGTTGTCGGCAAAAACCTGTATGGCTTCCCTGTCCGCACGGAGTTTGGATTCGTTTTTCATTTCGGTTTCAAGCGAAGGCGAAAGCAGCCTTTTATAACTGTCCTGAACGGCGGCCCGGACCTGCATGGACGCCGCCGAATCACTTTTGATAAAAATCGATTCAAGCTGGCTCAAGGCTTCCGTCTCGGGAGGCTCGATGCGCACGGTAAGGAAACCTTCCTTCTCGCCGCGCCGAACCGCCAGTATTCTGTGCGACGGCGCCCCCTTGAGTGTTTCTTCCCTGTCGAAGTAGTCGCGGTATTGCGCCCCTTCCGCCTCCTTGCCCGGAGCTACCCTGGACCGCAGCATCCCTTTTTCGGAAAACAGCTCCCGGAGCTTTGAACGGCAATCCGCGTTCTCGTTTACCCATTCGGCGATGATGTCCCGTGCTCCGGAAAGCGCCTCTTCCACGGACGCGACCTCCTTCTTCGGATTTATAAATCTTTGAGCTTGCGCCATGGGATCGACCGCCGGACTTTGTTCAAACAGCACGAGGGCCAGCGGCTCCAGTCCCTTTTCCCTGGCCATGGCCGCCCTGGTGCGTCGTTTGGGCCGGAAAGGCAGGTAGATATCTTCGATTTCAGCAAGTGTTTCGGCCCGAAGTATTCTGCTATCCAATTCATCGGTAAGCTTTTCCTGCTCCCGCAGAGACTTGAGAACAGCGCTTCTGCGCTTATCGAGCAACTCCAACTGGTCGAGCCGGTCGCGAATGGCCGTAACGAACGTCTCATCGAGAGAACCGGTCGCCTCCTTGCGGTACCTGGCGATAAACGGCACGGTGGCGCCCTCTTCCAGGAGACTGGCCGTAGCCTGCACCTGGCGTGGTTGGATCTTCAATTCGCGGGAGATGGTGTCTAAGTGATCCTGGTTCATGACTTCCTTTCGGCAGATTAGCAAAAAATATAAAATCGTGCGCCGGCTTTTTGCCTGGTCTATTATATCGCAGATTAGCCGATTGTCAGGTCGGGATAATCATTATAACCATAACAGTATAAACGAAATGGATATGACGCGATAATGGATAACAACGGGCCGAACTTGAGTTTCAGCGGCAGAATCAGAAGCCTCAGGTGCGCCATACGCGGCATCTGCACGATGCTTTGTTCCCAACACAACGCCCGGGTGCACGCAGCCGCAACCATATTGGTCGTGGCCGGCGGCTTGTTATTTCGCCTACGGACTGACGAGTGGTGCTGGATTACTCTGGCGACCGTCTCCGTCTGGACAGCCGAAGCTCTCAATACCGCGTTTGAGTTCTTAACAGATGTGGCCTCGCCCGAATTCCACCCGCTCGCGGGAAAGGCCAAGGACGTAGCAGCCGGAGCCGTTCTCATATCGGCCGCAGGTGCAGTGATTATCGGCCTGCTTGTGTTCGGGCCAAAATTGATGATGCTTTTAGGAGTCTGGCGTTCAAGCCAACTTAGAAATTACCTGTAGAAATATCCTTATGATAGTTTGCCTGCGCCTCATTTAACAAGCTCAACTCCGACCAGCGGCTCCAACCGGGCAAGCGCCTTATGGAATTGGGCCATCGCTTCGTAGTACTTGAGCTGGTATTCCAGAAGCGTCACGGAGGCGTCGATTAGCTGAAGGAAATCGATTTTGCCGACCTGGTAATTGGCTACGGCGGAGTTAAGCGCAAGATTGGACTGAGGAACTATCGCGGATACGTAGAGGTTGGCGAGTTTTTCGGAAGTGGCCGCCGTGGTGTAGGCTTCTCTTACCTGGTACCGAAGCGTTGACAAGGTGTTTTCGCGCGTATTCGTGGCGCTGGAAAGATTGAGTCGGGCGGCATCGAGTTCGGGCTGTTGCTTTTTCCAGAAATAGAGCGGCAGTTTTGCACTGACCATCAACCCGTACATTCCAGGGTTGTCCTCTCTTTCAAAATATGTGAACCCGGCGGCAAAATCCGGATAAAATTCCTTGCGGGCAAGTTCCACCTCCTGCCCTTTTCGGCTGACTTCGCTTTCCGACATCTTCAGGGCGGGGGAATTGCTCTGGGCAAGCTGTGTGAGATCTTCGAGCGAATAAGCGAGTTCGGCCTTTTTAAATTCGGCGGGTCTGCCCACAGGAGTCTCGGCAGGCCTATATAAAAGACTGTTGATTTTTGCTTCGGCTATCCGTTTTTTTTCCCCCTGCGAAAGCAGCCTGTCAAGCACCTTGGATATTTCCACCTGGGCTTTTAAAACATCCTGCTGGGACGTTTGGCCGACCTTGTATCTCGATTCCGCGATATTTTCAAAATTATCGAGGAGTTCCTTATCTTTCAATAGTACGTCTATTGTCTTGTTTATAAGGTACAGGTCGAAAAATGCCTGCTTCAACTCAGACATAACCTTGAAATTCACAAGTTCAAGATTTTGGCGTTGCGACTCGGCTTCAACCGAAGCTATGTTTTGCCTTAGTCCGAGTTTTCCGGGAAAAGGAATTTCCTGCTCAATGCCGTAGGTGCGCGCAGAAGACGGATCGCCCTTCATGAGCGTTGGAGGAATCAGGTTACCCATGGTTTCGAACTTAACGGTCGGGTCCGGTAAAGTGCCGGCCGCAGGAATCCTAGCCTTGGAGGCCGCTGCGGCCTGTGCGGACGACTTGATTTCCGGGTTATTTTCGGCCGCGGCTTTGATCAGTTCTTCCAAGGTAACTTCTTTTGTTTCCGGAGAAGTCTGTTGTTCACTGCCTTCAGCAAAAACATGCAGGGGGGCAGTTAAGCAAAAGGAGCAAAAGAGGCAAAGGATAAACAGCCGGAGGCGATGGGAGGCGGTGGGACCGCCGGCCAGGTTTGCTGCCTTCGGCGGCGGCAAGATGAATCTGTGGAAATTAGTGCGCCTTTTCATGGTCTTAGGGCGTCCCGCAGGGTCATGAAGAACTGTTTCTGTAAGAATCGACAAATTTATTGTGCATTAAAAATGCCATGGACACAAGATCATGTTGCAACGACAAAGACAACGGCCTCACCGATTGACAACCCGGCAGCAATCCGACGATTTGATCGGGGGGCCACGGTCGATTTTGAGAGACGCAGAGGACGCTGAGAAAAACAGAAGCCGGGACTGAAAATCTTGACAACATTTCGAGAAATTATGCTTCTATCTGCGTAATCTGCGACATCTGTGGATAGTTGTTGTTGAAAGAAACTTTCAACAGGTGGAAAGAGACTTTCAATTCATTTCGCCCTCGGCTTTCTCACAAGGCACAGCAGTAGACGTTGTGGACGCGGTGTTCGATCATTTCTGCACGTCATTTTCCTTTCTCCGTGTAACTGACATCGAGCTTCTCGAAATTTTGTAAAGATTTCTTCGTTTTTAATCCTGTAAATCCTGTTGATCCTGTCTGAGTCTTTAGTTTTTTTGGTTGCGGACATATTCACCGTAGGCGGGATTGAATTAAGTATCGAGATTTGTTTCAATTGGCCCATTATCTGCTTTCAGTCCATTCCAGCATATTGACCGAGGAGGAATTCACCTAGATGAGCTCCGGCAAAATTGATGACTCCGACGATCTCAAGCCCGCCGTTCGACGAAAACGGCGTTCTTTATTTGTTCCATTGCTGTTCTTCGCGCTCGGGGCGCTTGGCGCCTTCGGCTACTCCCACTGGCACGCCGTCCGCATGGCGTCTTCCGGGGTCTCTGAAAAAAAGGAGCCCAGGGTCCTCTATTATGTCGATCCGATGAACCCTTCCAGCAAGAGCGACAAGCCTGGCAAGGCCCCCTGCGGAATGGACCTGGTCCCGGTCTACGAAGAAGAGCAGCCGGCAGTCCCTGAAAAAAAGGAGCCCAAGGTCCTCTATTATGTCGATCCTATGAATCCTTCCAACAAGAGCGACAAGCCTGGCAAGGCCCCCTGCGGAATGGACCTGGTCCCGATCTACGAAGAAGAGCAGCCGGGTGCGCGTAAAATGCCTGACGGGACAGTCAGGATAAGTCCCGAAAAACAGCAGTTGATAGGAGTAAAAACCGGCGAAGCCGCCGAAATGGAGATCTCCAAGACCATTCATGCCGTGGGCGTGGCCACGCACGACGAAACCAAGGTCTACCATGTACACACTAAATTTGCAGGCTGGGTGGATAAGGTTTACGTGAATTTCGTCGGGAAGATAGTCAAGAAAGGCCAGCCTCTTCTTAGCATCTACAGTCCCGAGTTGGTAGCCACACAGCAGGAGTTGCTGATCGCAAAAAAATCGAGGGACATTCTAAAGAACAGCACATTCGGAGACATCGCGTCCAATTCCGAATCACTTTACAGGGCTACCCGCGAGCGGTTGAAATACTGGGACATAAGCGAGGCACAGATCAATCAGATCGAACGGCAGGGGGCTCCGATCAAGTCTCTGACGCTCTATTCGGCCCGGGACGGCTTTGTGATGGCCCGCAACGTATTTCCGGGCCAGCAGGTCGCCCCTGAAGCGGACCTCTTTATCATCGCCGACCATTCTACTATGTGGGTCCAGGCTGAAGTCTACGAGTATCAAATCCCGATGGTCGGGTTCGGACAGGAGGCTTCGGTCACCTTTCCATCTTTTCCCGGAGAAATTTTCAGGGGCAGGGTTAGTTACAGCTCTCCCGAAATGGACCCAAAGACGAGGACACTCAAAATCAGGATCGAGCTCGACAATTCGGATCCAAGATCAACCGGACATGTACGCCAATGTAGAGCTGAAACTTGATTATGGGAAAAAACTTTCAATTCCCCAAGAAGCGGTGCTGGACTCGGGCGTCAACCAGATGGTATTCCTGGCAAAGGAAGGCGGCTATTTCGAGCCGCGTAAAATAACCGCCGGTCCTCGCGTGGATGGCCGATTGATTGTGCTCGACGGCCTCAAGGCGGGAGACCGGGTGGTGACGTCGGCAAACTTCCTGATCGATTCGGAGAGCCAGCTCAAATCCGCCAGCCGGCGGCATGGGGGAAGGAGTGTGACGAGATGAAGAGGAATGGGGGAAGTGGCTGCGGAAGCGTGGGAGTGTGTTGAAGCATCACGCATTCCGCATCAACTAGAGACATGATCAACAGAATCATCGATTTTTGCGCCAACAACAGGTTCATCGTTTTCCTGTTCGTTGGAGCATCGGTTGCTGCAGGAATCTACTCGATGCGCCACATCACGCTGGACGCCATCCCCGACCTCTCCGACACGCAGGTGATCATCTATTCGAAGTGGGACCGAAGCCCCGACATCATGGAGGACCAGGTTACCTACCCTCTTATAACCGCCATGCTGGGCGTCCCAAAAGTAAGGACATACGAGGCTTTTCCGATTTCGGCTATTCTTTCGTATATGTCATTTTCGAAGACGGGACCGACATCTATTGGGCAAGGTCCCGGACACTGGAATATCTGAATAACATCCTTCCAAAACTCCCGCGTGACGTCCAGGTGGAGCTTGCCCGCGACGAGACGGCCATCGGCTGGGTATTTGAGTACGCGCTCGTGGACAAGACCGGCGAGCATGATCTTGCGGAACTGCGCTCGATCCAGGACTGGTTTTTAAAATATGAAATCCAGTCGGTGCCCGGTGTTGCCGAAGTGGCCCCGATAGGGGGATTTGTACGCCAATACCAGGTTAACCTCGACCCCAACGCCCTTATCTCTTACAAAGTGCCGATGGAAAAGGTGACAGAAGCGATCCGGCAGAGCAATAACGACGTGGGAGGCCGGCTCGTCGAGTTTTCCGGCCGTGAATACATGGTGCGGGGCAGAGGCTATGTAAAAAATTTGAGCGACATAGAAAACGTGGTCGTGGGAACCAATGACACGACCGGAACGCCCATCCTGGTCAAAAACCTGGGCAAAGTAGTCATGGGGCCCGATATTCGCCGGGGCGTCGCCGAACTCGACGGTGAGGGCGAGACTGTGGGCGGAATCGTTGTCATGCGCTACGGCGAAAACGCCTTGAAAGTCATAGACAGGGTCAAGGCCAAGCTGGCCGAAATCACCCCCAACCTTCCCAAGGGAGTTGAACTGGTCACGACATACGACCGGGCCGACCTCATCACCCGGTCGATCGATACGCTCAAACATACGCTATTGGAAGAACTGCTTATAGTCAGCCTGGTGATCCTGGTCTTCCTGTGGCACATTCCGAGCGCCATTATTCCGATTATCACCATTCCCGTTGCGGTCATAATTTCCTTCATTCCGATTATGGGATGAACCTTACGGCAAATATCATGTCCCTTGGCGGTATTGCGATAGCCGTAGGCGCCATGGTGGACGCCGCCATAGTCGTCGTCGAGCAGACACATAAAAAGCTCGAGCACTGGGACACCGAAGGAAGGTCGGAGATTTCAAGAACGTGGTGTTGGGCGCCGTAAAGGAGGTCGGAGGGCCGAGCTTTTTCGCACTTCTGGTGATAGCGGTTTCCTTCATGCCGATTTTTCGCTCGAGGCCCAGGAGGGCAGGCTTAAACCCCTGCATTCACGAAGAATTTTTCCATGATGATTGCCGCCGATTGGCAATAACACTGGACCCGGCCATTCGGCTTCTCTTCACGCACATGAAGAACTTCTCGTTTCGCCCAGGTGCTGGCGCGCATGGCAAACGCCGTCCTGGTCGGAAAGATCCACAGCGAGGAGAACCATCCGATAAGCCGTCCGCTGATGAAAATTTATCATCCGGTCGTGGAATCCGTGCTGAGACACCAGTGGTCCATAATTTTTGCGCCCTCCTGGTCGTGGCGGTTACATTCGCTCCCCGCATCGGAGTTTTTGAAAAAATCGGCTCCGAGTTCATGCCGCCTCTCGATGAGGGCGCCGCTTCTATATATGCCTTCTACCGTCCCGGGCATTTCCGTAACCGAAGCCCAGCGGGTCTTGCAGATCCAGGACAAGATCCTCAAATCGTTTCCGGAAGTCGAACGCGTTTTCGGCAAAGCCGGGCGGGCCAGACGGCTACCGACCCGGCGCCTTTGTCGATGATGGAGACGGTGATCGTTCTCAGGCCACAGTCCGAGTGGCCGAAAATTCCGACCTGGTATTCCGATTGGGCGCCCGAATGGCTCAAAAATATCCTGTGCCGGGCATGGCCTGACCACCCGGCACCCAAGACCTGATCTATGGACCAAACGGCCTGGATAAGGCCATGCAGATACCGGGGGTCGTAAACGCCTGGACCATGCCTATCAAAGCAAGGGTGGACATGAACGATACCGGTGTGCGCACTCCTGTCGGAATCAAGATACTTGGCCCCGACCTCGGCAAAATCCAGCAGATAGGACTCCAAATTGAAGCCGCTCTTAAAAATATTTCCGGTACTACCAGCGTCTATGCCGAACGGACAACTGCAGGTTTTTTCCTCGACGTGGATATTAAAAGGGAAGAGCTTGCCCGTTATGGGCTAACCGTCGGTCAGGTCGAAAGTACGATTACATCGGCAATCGGCGGGGAGAACATTTCGACCACGGTCGAAGGCCGGGAGCGCTATCCGATAAACATCCGCTACTTGCGTGATTATCGAAGCACGGTTTACTGGTTGAGGAGGATACGATGATTGCCACCGAAAGCGGCACGCAGATACCCATTGCCCAGTTGGCTGATGCAAACTTTCTGATGGGGCTCCCGGAATGATCCGTGATGATAATGTAAGGCTACAAAAACAATGACCTGTTACGCGACATAACGCAGAAGA
>CAVRZU010000019.1:0-3249 GCA_963725365.1 uncultured delta proteobacterium
ATATGGAAGAAACTGCCGGGAGCAGAAGGGAGGGAAATGGAACGTTTCGTTTATACGCTCAAGTCAAGCAGGGTGATCTCCGGCGGGACGTTAATACGCACGGGGGTGAATGTAGTGCCGATTCCACTGCTCACATAGAGTTGTGAAGCATTTAATCGGTACAACCCCTGCGGATAAGGGGTCACGAGATGAGCCGGGCTGATGTCCCCTGATGGCAGGCTCAACTTTACCTGTCCCCCATGATAGTGGCCTGCCAAGGTTAGCCGAATCCCATATGCAGCGGCCATAGGGAAGACTTCAGGGCGATGGGAGAGCAAAAGGACCGGCATATGGGGATCTAAACCGCGCATGGCGCCCTCAAGGTCGGGATGCCCGGCGAAAAGGTCATCGATTCCAGCCACTGCAAAAACACCATGTTCGGAGCAAATGAGCTGATGGGCGTTGAGCAGGAGAGGAATGCGATAATGCGAGAATACGGTCTTTATCCGGCTCAATCCCTCCCCATACCAGTGCTCATGATTTCCCAGTGTGGCGAAAGTGCCGTATGGAGCGTTGACCCTTGCCATCTCCTCCAGGCAACCCGGAAGAAACTCCATCGAGTTCGAGATATAGTCCCCGGTTAGTACAAAGAGATCGGGTTGGAGCTCGATGACCCGATCTGTTAGTTGCCGTATCTCTTCCTTTGTCATGTAGATACCGGCATGGATATCGGTGAGTTGGACAACACGCAAAGCGTGTCCGAAGGACAAGGTAAGCCGGCTTACTTTAAATGCCTTTCTGGTATAGAGAGCGCCGTATCCGGAAATTATGAAGGGTGTTGCGGCCAGCCCGCCCATCCCAACTTGAAGAAAGTGACGCCGGGCAAGATTGATAGGGCTGAGTTCCGTTCGGCGGGAATTGTGAAATCTCCGGGAAATCACTCTGCCCAGCCATGCAAAAAAATCAAAAAGAAAAAGGATGGATGCGGACAGAATAGAACCGAAGGCCCATACGGCCGGAAGGTAAAAAAGGAAGAGTCTGGCCACTATAGGCGGATGTATCCGTATGATCGGGTGAAACATCATGTATCGGTTGGCGCCGAAGAGCAAGAGAATCGTTATGCCCACCAGAAAGACGGCGCTGGACTTAATTAGGTCAGGACCGGGCAGGGATTTGATGACCCTCTGGATGCGGACAAACAGATATAACTGTGAAAGTATGGCAAGAGTAAGAACAATTAGACGAAGGTTGGCAAAGTGCATCCCGCGCGCCATCTAGCGACTCCAATCACTGCAGGCGTGCAAAGCCTGTTGCACGGAACAAGACGATGATTCGAAACTAATGGACATAATATGGAAGAACCTGCCTGCCTGATCGGCACTTTTTGCATTCGCCGGTAGAAGAATGGGGCACTTAAAGAAAAAGTTAAAGATTTTCATGTTCCTTTTTAGCCTAAATTCAGCCCAAAACCGAGTAATATGAAGCAAGGGCCTCACCCTCCGCGGACGGCGCCGGGCACCACTTTTCGTGCAAAATATGGCGGTGTTTACAAATCTTTACATTTTCTTAAAGCGTATTTTACAAGATATTTTCCCGAACCGGTCCGCATTTTGCCAAACACAAAACGGAATCGCAACAGCGGATTCGAAAAAAGAGACTCAAGCATACAGCTTAACAGTGTGTGTCCATTCAGAGCATTACACATTTTCAAAACTTTATATTGAAAGGAGAAAGCAATGAGCATTTCAGCAGTCAACGGCGCCGATCCGCTCTACACGGACTACATTTCCTTGTTCCAGCAGTCAAGCAGCAGTGGGACGGGCTCAAACACCCAGGTTTCGGGCTCTCAGTCAAATGGGGGAGGAGACGATACGTTCATGCAGAGCATCATGCAGGCTTTAAGTCAGGCTGGGATTTCGATGCCCTCTTCGACAAACGGCACGCCGCAGAACTCGAGCGTAAACCTGGCTTCCGATAGCTCGACCTCATCCACCAACTCGACCCAATCCGGCCATCACCATGGACATGGACACGGACTCGGAAAGCTTATGCATGATCTGGTTTCGGCCGTAGAGTCCGAATCCGGTACAAACGGCAGTTCGTCCTCCTCCACCTCCGCATCTGCGGCATCTTCTTACTCAAGCTTTTCGAACAAGCTGGAGCAACTGATTTCACAAGTGGGGGCCACGAACAGTTCATCTACTCCTGCTACGAACAGTAGCATCAGCACGCTGCAATCGGACTTGAATAATCTGGTCGCAGAGATTCAGGGGGCCTCCGGCACAAGCTCATCGACAAGCACTGCGAGCACATCGGCCGGCGCTGCGAGCACATCGGCCGGTACTGCCGGCACATCCGTCACCAACGCTTCTTTGCAGACTTTCCTTCAAGACTTGCTTGCCAACCTGGGTCCTTCTGCATCCGCTTCGTCAACAGGGAACTTTATGAATCAATATATGTAATATTGCATTGAAGGCATGGACGAATTCTCTGACGCACCCTTGGGAGCAGGGGAGGGGAAAACCCTCTCCCGCTCCCTTGCCGCATTATGCGTATAGAAGATTACCATGTACATATTGCACGTTATTTGTTACCTTCAGCGGAGCAGCAGGTATAGCAAAGGTTGAAGGAGTTCGCCCGGTTGAGGATGAAGAGAAAACTCAGCTTAATCTTCCTTGTTTGTTTTTCTTTCTGTATTCTGGTGTGTGCATTTCATCACCACGATGACGGAGACTCCCACGACGATTGTCCTATCTGCTTTTGTGTCGCCCACCATTCAAATTTGGTTTTGCAGCATTTCCCGCAAATCGTACCGCCGGTTTCCATCATTTTCTTAAGTGTTTTAGAAAATGCGGTCTACATTTCCTCTCCTTGTTGCTCTCCATATTCAAATCGAGCCCTCCCGCGTAATATCCAAAGTCCGAAAATCGCCCTGACCGAAAAAGCTTGAAACATTTCATCAGAAGAAATGAAGGTCTGTGGAGGCTGCGTCATGAGGGTTTCGTTTACCCAAGGCGGGCTTACGCTATGCACGCCGGAGTCTCGGAGCAGACCATTTACAAGCCCCCGGAATCACTTGTTATATTAACATGTGCGCCCGGCGGTTGCTTCTGATGTGGATGGGGGGCAACTTTTATAATTTTGGGCGGTCTGACGTCAAAGGATGTTCGACATCCTAGGGAATATTACAGGAGAACGCAATGCGATCGATAAAGGTTTTAAGGGGCTCTGCATTGACATTCGCCCTTTTTTTCATAATGGCGGCCGTGG
>CAVRZU010000020.1:0-7430 GCA_963725365.1 uncultured delta proteobacterium
GGGATCAGTAAACTGGCGACCGAGAAGTATCTCTCACCTCTACAATCACCTGCACGACCTGGACTATATGGTCCTGCGTATCGCAAATCCATACGGCCGGTATCAGATGCCGGGCAAGAAACAAATGGAACTAACAATTGCCAAACCAGATTAAGAAGACTTTGTATAATAAGTTTCCAGAAGTCGCTATCCGGCTCGAAACGCTGGGATCAAGTCGGCAATCGCGCCTCATCATCCAATTTTTCCTCCGCCCCATTCCCCCCCCTGGATATAGAAAAGCTATCTTCCATAATATTGGCATGGGAGCTGTTCCTGGAGGGCTTTCCTCCTGCATTCCGGGAATCAATACTACATGACACTTGCACTCCAGGCCCGACTTTGGTACTTATCGATACGAAAACCTCCTCGTAAACTTTGAACGGTTCACCATGGGTGGGCTCGTGCGTATTCTGGGAACGGTCAAACTCCGGGCGCCCTCTTCCGGCGGCGGGGGTTTACCAATGATTAATTACAGGCTCTACTCCGTTTTGCAAATGGTAAGGATTCTGATGGAACTGGTAAAAGAATTTGTGAATAAGAAGACATATAAACGTATGCTGAACCTGGTCAAGGGGTACTGGAAGCGGATGGTACTCGGGATGCTCTGCATGATGGGTGTAGGGTGGATGACGGCGGGTACGGCTTATTTGATCAAGCCGGTTCTGGATGATATTTTTGTCAATAAAAAGGAGGGCATGCTTTTCATATTGCCACTCATGGTCCTGGTGCTGGTGACCATAAAGGGTCTTTGCATGTGGGGGAGTTCATACCTCTCCAGTGATGTAAGCAACCGTATGGTAGCCGACCTGCGTCAGCAGCTCTATGACCACCTGCAGACTCTGCCGCTCTCTTTTTTCGATAAAAATCCTACCGGTGACTTGATGTCCCGGATCATAAACGATGTAACATACCTTCAGAGCACCGCCGTCAGCGCCGTGGTGGGAACTATGCGGGAAGGCTTCTCCGCGATCGGCCTGATCTTGGTCATCTTTTATCGCGACTGGCATCTCGCCTGCATAGCCATATTGATTCTTCCGGTCGGTTTCTATCCCCTCGTGAAGCTGAGCAGGATGCTCCGCAAAGTAGCGGCAAGCGGTCAGGCATCGATTGCAAGTATCACCATCATTCTTCATGAGACTATCGTCGGCAACCGCATCGTAAAAGCCTTCGGGATGGAGAACTACGAGAAGAAACGCTTCCGGGAACTCAATCAGATAACCCTTCGCCATCAACAGGAAACAATCGCCATTGCGTCGCTTTCCTCCCCTATCATGGAATTTCTAGGTGGTATTGTCATCGTTTTTACCATTTGGTACGGCGGGCTCAGCGTTATCAGGGGGACCACCACGACCGGGACCTTCTTTTCTTTCATCGCAGCCCTGCTCTTGCTCTATGAACCTATCAAGAGACTAAACAGCACTGTTGGCATGCTCCCCCTGGGGATGGCAGCGGCTGACCGAATCTACGGTATTCTCGACATTCCTCCAGACATCGAGGATGCACCGGGGGCGATCCAACTGCCACCTATCCGGGACTGCGTCGAATTGCGCGACGTTGGATTCAGCTACGGAAATGTACCGGTACTGAAAAAGATAAACATAACGGCGAGGGCTGGAGAGGTCATCGCGCTGGTCGGGACGAGCGGAGCCGGCAAGACCACGCTGGTAAACCTCATTCCCCGATTCTACGACGTCACGGAAGGTGCATTGCTCATCGACGGGATCGATGTGCGCCACGTTACACTTTCTTCGCTGCGTTCGCAAGTCGGCATCGTGACCCAACAGTCGATCCTGTTTAATGATACGATCCGGAACAACATTGCGTATGGCGATATAACAAAGAGCGAGGAGGAGATAATCGCGGCGGCCAAGGCGGCCAACGCTTACGATTTTATCATGAAAATGCCCTATGGCTTCGACACTCAGATAGGAGAGGCCGGGGGGCGACTCTCGGGCGGAGAACGCCAGCGGATGTGCATTGCCAGGGCGCTTCTAAAAAACGCGCCGATCCTTATACTCGATGAAGCGACTTCATCGCTTGACAGCGAGTCGGAGCGCGAAGTTCAAAACGCTCTCGAATTCCTCATGAAGGGCAGGACAACTTTTGTCATTGCGCACCGCATGTCCACCATCATAAATGCGGACAGGATAATCGTCATGGCGAATGGAGCCACCGTTGAAGAAGGGCGCCATCACGAACTGTTGATAAGGTCGGGGGAATACCGCCGTCTATATGAGCTTCAGTTTTCACAGCTTCAGACCGGGATCCAGGATGAACCGGCGACTGTTGCTGTTGGAGCTTGATCAGCACTACTGATGCCTTCGAGGACAGGATTTACAGAATTCTCCCCCCCGGCCCAGAAGCACAGTCAGGCCAAGCTGCGAGGCACGGAGGGCACAGAGAAAAGCTTTTTTTAGACAGAACTTAAATGAGTGCGGCTCAGGTCTCAAGGGCTTTCACAATTTCTCTCTGCAGCAGTTCCACCATGGCGATCGGGTCGGGCGCCGTGCTTATCGGACGTCCAACTACCACGTAATCGGCCCCGTTTGCTATCGCTTCTCCAGCCGTAACAATCCGCCTTTGGTCGTCCTGTTTTATTGTTATATTGGCGCCGGGGCGGATACCGGGGGTTACTATCAAAAAATTATCTCCAAGATTGTCACGCAAACGCTTGGATTCCAATCCGGATGAAATCACTCCATCGCAGCCCAGGTCAAAGGCTCTTTTGGCTCGAACGAATACCAGGTCTTCGACTTTACACTTAACACCAAACATTTCCAGCATATCTTCTTCACCAAAGCTGGTAAGCACGGTTACGGCCAGAATTTTAACGTCGTGGCGCTCTGCGACAGCGGCCCTGAGAATAGGATCGTTCCCGTGCACGGTGGCAAATGTAACGCCCCGGTTTCTCAATTGTTTAACGGCCAGTTTAACGGTTTCTGGGACATCGAAAAATTTGAGATCGACCATCACTTTATGCCCACGGTTTCTGATCCACTCAATAATGTGGAACCAGTCCGCGAGAAACAGTTGAAGGCCCACCTTATAAAACTTTACGTGGCTTTCAAGTTGCATTACCCATTTTTTTGCCGCTTCGGAAGAATTAACGTCAAGCGCGAAAATAATACGCTCATTCAATGGGATATCTTTCCGTTGCAACATACTCTTCGCCCTCCGAAAATAGAATAGAAACCAGCCGTTCCGTTCAGTTCATGTAAAGGTTCTTATGCTACACTCTATATCGCAATTTTCAACACCAAAAGAAACCAACTGCGCCCAATCTCCACCTCTTACTTGCGAATCCAAAAGGAACCGCCATGGAAACTGGTATGGGGCAACTTTTTGACAATAGGATCAAGTATATTCATTAATCCAGGATCGTTCTGAACAAAGAAGCTTGGAAACACTATATCCGGTTTCGGTGTTGATAAAAGAAAAACCGCAAGCAAATACTGTTCAGAATAAAAAGAATCGATGAGTTCCGGTGAATAATCCAAAGGCAGGAATATGTCATGGAATTGGATCAAAACGCCTTTCTTAAGTTCAGGCAGTATATCCATAAACACTGTTGTCACATCTGAATTCATGAAACAACGATGTGATCCATCAATAAATAATATATCATTTTCATCTAACTGTCTAAATATATTAATATCAACATCTTCTAATTTGCTATATGTTATTTGATCTGCGATTGTCTTAATATCGGCTCTAGGTTTTGGATCTATACACATGATACTGTGTTTAAACTGTGATCGTGAATTGCTTTCCTTGCGAACATTGTGGAATTGCCGGACCCTACTTCAAAATAACGGGTTGGTTTTACTAATGACATTATACAGTACAGCGCTAAAGCATCAAGTCCAGGGAAAAAGCCGTTATTCCAATAAGGACCGGTTTCGTTTAGTTGCTCCTGTGGAATGCCTTCCAGATTATTTTGAAAGTTCACCATTTCATTTAGAAGTCTACTATATTGATGTTTGCGTTCTGATAATATATTTGTGATTCGCTTGTGTGGTTCATGTCCGTATCCATATCTAGGAAGTGGATTGATTGGATAGTCTAACAATATTGATTTGTGTACATTATTGTCCGATCTAAATACGATACTTGATGGCTTCTTTTAGCAGTCTCTTTTTGTATTTAAAATTCTTAAACATGAACAGTCCCTCAATCTAAAGCGATGTGCCAATCCCCATCTTGCGCAATAATTGCCGTAAACTCATGTTGATATTTTGAATTTTTCGACGATTTTCGGGATGAAGAAAGAAAATACAAAAAGCCCAAGGGAAAATAAGATCTTCCAGGACAGAAGTTCTTCCCATCGCCCGTTTGCCCAAACTTCCTTAACGGTCCCGATGAAGAACGTGAAGATGAAGACACCGACGATAATCCCCAGGCCCGTTCCGGCAACGTAATCCCTGAAACGGACTTTGGTCAGGCCCATTCCGAAGCTCAGGGGGGTAAACGGGAAATATACAAGGCGCAGGTAAAGTACGGTTGCAAAGCCTTTTCTCTCTATTGCGTCATCGTATTTTTTCAACTTATCGCCAATGAGTGAGGCGGCAAAATCTCTTCCGAGATAGCGTCCGATAAGAAAGGACAGACTTGAGCCGATAACGGCCCCGGGCCACACGTATAAAAAGCCGAGGTAAGGGCCGAATATTGCTGCGCCCAGAGCGGTTAGAAGGGTTCCGGGTACGAAAAGGCAGATTCCGGCAGCATAAATGACGATGTAGGCCACAGGCGCCCAAAACCCGGCAGCTTCGAACAGGCGAGACAATGTCTCGGCCCTGAGATACTCCTTCACGGGCGTGAAACGCACAACCAGGAAGGCCGTCACTATAAAGGCAAGGAGAATGACCGCTTTGATTGCCGCTTTTCTACGATTTGTCGTCGTCTGCATCTTTTATTCGATCCATGTGGCCTGAGCTAACACATTTTCCCTGCAGAAAACAAATCATTGGCGAGAGTTCGCAGGGCTTTGATTACATTTAGAATTCCTGGATCGCTCAGTTCGTAGTAAATGAATGGCCCGCTACGCTCGATTTTGACAAGAAGAGACCGTTTAAGCTCCCTTAAGTGATGTGATACAAGCGGCTGTGAAAGATTTAGCTCTTCGACGATACTGCTGACCGAGCGCTTTCCGCCGCTGATGTACCCAATTATCCGCAGGCGGTTTTCATCCGAAAGACTCCTGGCCATGAAGGCTACCGGCTGGAAATATTCAGGCGTCCGCTCCGGATTATCCTGCCCCGGCGAGTTCACCGGCCCTTCGCACTCTTTCAGTGCGCCACTGCTTGTTCCAATCATCTCTTCCATTATTCCCCATGACCACCTATCGAGCCGTTTGACGCTCAACGGCGGAATGCTTTCCCACCGGCTTTCTCGATTCAACGTAACGGGCCGCGGCCAAAGCGGCAATACATCCTTCGGAAGCAGCGATTACTATCTGTTTGGCGTAATTCTGCCTCAGATCCCCGGCGGCAAAGATACCTGGAATCGCCGTCTCGCAACTCTCATCGGTAAGAACATAGCCGGTGGTGCTTGTCTTGATGCCTCTGGGCACAAGAGCGCTGTTTGGCGAAAAGCCAACAAAAATAAAAACACCATCTACATCGAGATCTTTGTCTTCGCTGGTTTGGAGGTTTTTTAAACAGACTCCGCACACACCCTGCTCATTGGCTTTTATCTCGGTGACAACCGTATTCAGAATAGTTTCAATATTGGGGTCCGCCTCAATACGCTGCTGAAGAATCCTGCTGGCCCGAAACTCATCTCGCCGATGGATAAGATAGACATGTCTGGTTATCTTTGACAAATAAAGCGCATCCTCAAGCGCCGTATCTCCGCCGCCCACAACACAAACAATTTTATCGCGAAAGAAAAATCCATCGCACGTGGCGCAATAGGAAACTCCCTTTCCAAAATTTTCGATCTCGCCCGCAACATTGAGCCTGCGCGACGTACCTCCGGCAGCCATTATTATGCTGTGAGCATTCAAAATTTCCCCGGATGAGAGACGAACCGAGTGGAAATCGATACCAGGCTCTATCGCCACGACCTCTTCCCGGATCGTCTCCAGGTCGTAGCACTTCGCGTGCTGGAAAAATTTGTCAGAAAGCTCGAATCCGCCTATAT
This sequence comes from uncultured delta proteobacterium, assembly GCA_963725365.1. Classification (GTDB taxonomy): domain Bacteria; phylum Desulfobacterota; class Syntrophobacteria; order Syntrophobacterales; family Syntrophobacteraceae; genus SbD1. Next base: position 6,181 of record CAVRZU010000020.1, read on the forward strand.
CGATAAATCCAGGGTAGTTTTCCACACCTTTTGTAATGGCTACCTGACCGCCCGGAACGCCCTTCTCGATAAGCACAGCTTTGAGGGCCGCCCGTTTTGCGTAAATTCCCGCAGTAAGTCCCGCAGGTCCTCCACCAATGATGATAACGTCGTAGATCTCTATTTCCGCCATTTCAGGTTGCCTTTGCATTCATAGGTCCAGGGATAGAAAATATATAAACGGTCATTTATGTAATTGACTGTTCAATGTCAAGGGAAAATCTGCCTGCGTCATTTTCGGATTGAATTTTTGGCCGATCATGGTCTAAATACAGTGGACACTTAGAAGCCAACGAACACCAACTCATGGGGTATAAGCGTGAAAAGACCGACTAAGAGCCAGTATTACATAGATATCGCCGGCGCCGTGGCAATGCGGAGCACGACATCAAGCACTTTTACGGCACGTCCGAGAACGCAGTCAAAACGCAAATATGGACGGCGGTCAGCGTTTATGCGCTCGCCGCTATCATCAAAAAGGAACTGGCGCTCGACGTCTCGCTCTACACATTTCTACAGATTTTGTCCGTTCACTCTTTCGAAAAAATCCAGCTTTCCTGCGCCTTTCAAGGCGGAGACAACGCCAACTGCGATGATCCATTCGATAACCAAATGAATTTGTTCGATTTTTAACCGGACACCAGTGGTGTCTCTTGCAATTGTGCGACGGGCCATGTCGACGTCGAAAGTGAAGAGTCCATCCATCGCATCCGCGAGCATTTTTTCAGCGACGCCGCCCATCTCGGCAACGCGGCGCCCCAGGGCTTCGAGTTCATGGTCAAAAGGCTTGAATGTATGGTCGCTCACTCAGGAATCCCTATCCATATAACAGGTTATGCGTTCAGCCGAAGCGACCAGTGATGTATTCTTGCGTTTTTGGCCGCCTCGGCGAGGTGAAAACGCGCTCGGTTTCGTCGAATTCCAGGAGTTCGCCGAGATACATGAATCCGGTGAAATCGGAGACGCGCGCTGCTTGCCCCATGTTGTGGGTGACGATGGCGATGGTAAAGCGCGCTTTCAATTCCTCGATCAGTTCTTCGATTTTGGCCGTCGAAAGCGGATCGAGCGCCGAACAGGGTTCGTCGAGGAGAATAACTTCTGGATGAATGGCCACCGCGCGCGCGATGCACAGGCGTTGCTGTTGTCCGCCGGAAAGGCCAAGGCCGCTCGTATGTAGCTGGTCCTTTACCTCGTCCCACAAGGCGGCGCCA
>CAVRZU010000021.1:0-9491 GCA_963725365.1 uncultured delta proteobacterium
CACCGAACCAGGAGTATCAGGTTATGGTTGATTTGCTTGATAACCTGGTTGACGAGGTCGGTGAGGATGAAAAGCATCCGTTGGCGTCTCTGATGGAAGTTGTGGGCGTGTTGATCGAAAAATATGAAGATGAACACGTCCTGGAGCTGACGGAGCAATAGTTTTCATGAAACCGAGTGAAACCGGGGGGCAGAGCTTGAAATAGGAAAATGATGCACAGGCTGGCTATTGATACCGGAAATTATCCAATTCGTGGAGGAAACAAAAGGGGTTTACAGGGGAACAAGATGCCGGGATCGCTGTAACCTGTATACGCCCCCTTCCTTCAATGAACTTTCCTTGCCGGCCGGCTACAGTTCTCCGGTTTAGAACCATGCCACATCCAGAGGATTTCGGGCAGGCAGCCGGTGGTACTTGTATTTCGGATAGCCTGCCATCAAAATCCCCGTAATCGCCCTGCTCGCCGGGATTTTGAGAAACTGAGAAAAAGAAGGGAAGTCCCGGGCGCATGCCATCGCGTAACCGGCCCAGCAGGCGCCGAGCCCCAGAGCCGGGGCGAACAGTTCTGCATATTCCAAAGAAAGCGTCGTTGAGACCGGAGCTGCAGGCAGGTCTGCCGGTCCATGAGCAACGATAATATGCGGCGCTCCCCGCAGAATCCGGTCCCCGCCTCTTTCATGCTCCCGGATTACGGCGGGCATGTTGAAACGGTTCGCCAAATCAGGGGAAAGCTTCACGGTTTCCCGCATCCATTCGACAACTATCCGGCTGAGGCGCATCAGGTTTTCACGGCCTTCGACGACCAGGTAGGATATTGACTGCGAATTATGAGCCGAAGGGGCGAAACGGGCAATGTCCAGAAGTTTCAGGATCTTCTCCCTGGGAACCGGTTTGTCTTCGTAGCTGCGGATGGAGCGGCGCGAGCGCAAAAAGAGCGCACTTTGCACAGGATCTGGTGAATATTGCGACGGAATCGCCGTATGTTTTGAGATAGGATTTTTCCTGTTGTCCAAGGCGCCATTTTGACAAACTGCTACACAGTGGCCACACCCGATACAAACGGCGGCCGCTGTCGGGCGCATCTCCGGCCTGCCCTCCTGGTCAAGCGAAAGCAAACCTAGAGGGCAAACTTCGACGCAAATTCCGTCGCGGCTGCATTTTTCGTTGTCAACTTTTATCAGGCTCATAAGCAATCCTTGATCAACATAGGAGATCATCAGGTTTAATACAGTTCCGACTCGAAGTAGAACTCAATCGAAACAGTCTAACCTGTCTCAACCGGGGTGTAAAGTGCCGGCGTTAGCCTATTGAAACCGAGGGGCAGAGCCTGAAATAAGAAAATGATGCACAGGCCGGCCACGGGGCCTCGATGGAAATGATGGCTAACGTTTCGCTGAACAATATAGTCGGGGGGGGGGCTAAAAACCAATGCGACCATTTTTACCCCATCACCATTACCCGCATTGCGATTTTGGGAATTTGAACTTCATTCCTAATTCCTAATTGGATTCACTTTGCCGAGGAGCTGGTTCTTAGGATCTGGCTCCTTCTTTCGCCTTCCTTGACAGTAATCATCCGATCTTCTAAATTGGTGAGCCATAATCATCTAACTGATGAAGCTGTTAAGTTATCTTGCCTCTATCAGTCGAGCAGAAGGAGGAAGTATATGCCCAGTAACGTCATCAATGTGCGCGACTTGGATAAGGAGGACGTTAAGCTCCTTGAATCCTTGGCCGAACTTCTCAGGTCCAAGCGGCACAAAGCGATGGAGACAATAACGCCACGCGAAGACGATGGTTTTCAAAGGAGCGCCGGTTCCTGGAATGGCCTCATCGACGCGGAAGAGTTAATCCGCAATATATATGCTGACCGACTGATTTCTTTGGATTGATAAATTAAGACTCCTCTCCGGCACTCCCTAAAATCAATCTCCGTCTGGTTTGCTTTGCCGATTTTGAGAGACGCAGAGACCGCTCAGGAAAGAAATTTAGCAAACAATTAGCCAACAAATTAAACCAGCAGTTTAAGTTGACCGAGGTCTCTGCATGCACTGCCAACGCGCAGTTTTCCTGAATCTTGGCATACAGGTCTCTCGGCGATCTCTCAAGATCGACCGTGGCCACTCGAACGAATCATTGGAGCCCGGCCGGGTTGTCAATCGTCTCTGCGGTGGATTCGTTTTGGTTGTCTTTCCCCACACCCCACACCCCTCACCCCGCCTCTATTGCGCGCAGTCCGAGGGGTCCCCCTGAATCTTGTCCAGCGCATGAGGCAGGGCAGGGAGGATCGCTTCCAGATTTTCGACGGCCCCTTTGGGACTTCCCGGAAGATTGACGATGAGCGTTTTTCGGCGGATGCCTGCTACGGCCCTGGAGATCATCGCATGAGGAGTTTTTTGAAGGCTTGCGGCCCGCATGGCCTCGGCCAATCCGGGGACCGCCTTTTCGATAAGCGATAGAGTCGCCTCGGGTGTAACGTCGCGCGGAGCAACCCCTGTGCCGCCGGTCGTAATGATAAGGGCCGCTGTTTCGCTGTCGCACAGATCGGCCAGCACTTTTCGTATCTCTTCAAATTCATCGGGAATAACAGTCCTGAAGCATACCTCAAACCCCTCGGCGCCGAGCCTGCCCGCCAGTGCTTGCCCGGACAGGTCCTCGCGCTCGCCCCGCGATCCCCGATCACTGATTGTCACAATTGCTGTTTTTCTGGAAAACACTTTCATTCTCCGGCTTCAACCAAAAAATTCAACGCAGAGACGCAGAGAACGCCGAGGAAAGAAATTGTTTTCTCTTGCGATCTCTGCCCTCTCTGCGGCCAGCGCCTTAAAATTCCTCCGCACAGGGGCAAAGTGCGTAAGGACCTCAATGTTTCGTTTTTGTCCTTTCTGTTTGTTTAAATGCTTTTCTCTGCGCCTCTGCGTCTCTCAAGATCGACCGTGGCCCCACGAACGAATCGCTGGATTGCGGCCGGGTTGTCGATCGGTGGAATTGGATTTAAGGTACTAAATCCCTAAATTCCTCCATCCATCATTTCTCTTCTTTTTCCTTTTTGGCCAGTTCGATTATCTTGTCCTGAAGCGGTCCGGGGACCTCTTCGTAATGAGAGAATTTCATGGTGAACATACCTCGGCCCGCCGTCATCGAACGCAGATCCGGCGCGTATTTGAGCACTTCTGAACGAGGCACATGGGCCTTGACGATCTGCTTGTATCCCTTGGTTTCCATCCCGAGGACCCTGCCTCGCCTCGAGTTGAGGTCGCCTATAACATCGCCCATTGCATCGTCGGGAACGGTTATTTCCATTTCCATAATCGGTTCGAGCAGGGTGGGTTTGGCATCGGACATTGCTTTTTTGAAAGCCATCGACCCGGCGATCTTGAAGGCCATTTCCGATGAATCCACCGTATGATACGAGCCGTCAACCAGGTGAACTTTGAAGTCCACGACCGGATATCCGGCCAGCGTCCCTTCATGAAGGGCTTCGGCGATCCCCTTTTCCACCGCTGGAATATACTGCCTCGGAATCACCCCGCCGACGATCTTATCATAGAAGTGGAACCCTTCGCCCCTGGGCAGAGGTTCCATTTCGATCGTACAATCGCCATACTGACCGCGCCCGCCGGATTGTTTCTTGTACTTGTGCTGGACGCGGGCCTTGGCTTTGATGGTCTCTTTGTATGAGACTCTTGGCAGCTTCAGATTCACTTCAACCCCGAACTTGCGCTTGAGCTTATCGACAATGGCTTCTATATGGATTTCGCCCATTCCTGAGAGAATCATCTCGCGGGTTTCTTCGTTTCTGTCGAGCCTTAGCGTCAGATCTTCTTCCATGAGACGGGAGAGAGAAGAGAAAATCTTTTCCTCGTCACCTTTGCTCTTGGGTTCGACTGCCAGCGAGTAGATGGCGGGAGGAAGCTCGACGGACGGGAAAACGATCGGGTCGCGCTCCGAGCAGAGCGTATCCTGCGTGACGGTCTCTTTGAGTTTGGCGACGGCGACGATATCTCCGGGGCCGGCCGATTGTATCGATTCCTGGTTCTTCCCCTTTAACCTGAGGAGCTGGCCAAAGCGCTCCTTTGCCCCTTTGCCGGCATTGAGAACGGTTGAATCGGGTGCAAGCGTCCCGGAAAAGATACGCAAAATGGAAAGCCTGCCGGCATAGGGGTCGCTTACCGTTTTGATGACAAGGGAACTGAACGGAGCGCCCTCGTCGGGCTCTCTTGTCAACTCGGCATCCCCCTTTATGGAGAGCCCTTGAACCGGGCCGCGATCCAGTGGAGAGGGCAGGCATTCCGCGATAAGGTCAAGCAAGGGCTGAATACCCATATTGCCGGCGCCCGACCCGCAGGCAACCGGAATTAGTTTGCCGCTTATAACTGCATCCCGGAGGGCGCCCCTTATCTCTTCAAGGGAAAGCTCACCGGATTCGAGGTACTTTTCCAGGAGTTCATCGTTTGATTCGGCTACCTGCTCGACAACGGCTTCCCTGTACCGGCCGGCCGATTCCACCATGTCTGCGGGCATATCTATTACATCGAATTTACCGCTATCCCCCTGACCGTAGACATACGCCTTGCCGCTCAGGATATCGATAACACCTTTGAAGCTTTCGGCCGCGCCAATCGGGATCTGAAGAGGCACGCACGCTTTGCCGAAATTATTTTGAATGTCCTGAACAGTTTTGGCGAAATCGGCACGCTCGCGATCCATCTTGCTGATGAATATAAGTTTCGGCTGGCCGAATTCGGTCGCAAACTCCCACACTTTTTCGGTTTGAACACGGACGCCGTCAACTGCGTCTGCAAGGACCACGACCGAGTCGCCGCCCTGCATCGAAGTCTTTGTTTCAGAAATGAAGTTGAAGTCGCCCGGGGTATCGATGAGTGTAAACGGCTGTTTTTTCCAGGTGAAAGAATAAATTGCACTGCTGATGGTAGTCTTGCGCTTGACCTCTTCAGGCTCGAAATCCAGGACTGAGCTGTTTTCATCTACTTTGCCCAGCCGGGTAGCAGCGCCCGCATCGAAAATCATGGCTTCAGCCAGGGAGGTCTTGCCCGCGCCGCCGTGTGAAATGATTGCGAAAGTACGAACCTTTGCGATGTCCTCTTTCATCTTTTATCCTTTCTCCTTAAAATGAACCCCGGAAAGAGAGATCTTTTCCCGGGATAAGCGCGAAATCACTGCCGGGCATCACTTGAACAGGAGCAACGAGATCCCTTCCGGGATGGAAACGGGAGAGCCGTTTGAACAGGGTATAAAGTAATTCTCATTATTGCAATTATACTGCAAAGTCAATACATCGAACGCAATGATTCGCCCTGTATCGTGCAGACGCGTCTGCACAATACAATTAGGATTCAGGAATTAGTATCTCATGTCCCCATGGGATACCCTGGAACCATGAAAAGTCGTAGGATGGGTGGAGCGAAGCGCAACCCATCGGCTCCTTTCGAGACAGGAATGATAATCCCGGTATCCAAGGTGCTCGAATCATGGTATCGATTATTTACGATTATCTTAGTAAGAACCCCGGGTGAATGGGCCGGCTGCCCTGAAGGGGCTGCCTAAGATAGCCAGGGGTAACCACCCCGGGGTGAGGGGTAACCATTTACAACGACTCACCCTGTAAGGGTTGCATAAAATCGGAGACTCAATGGACTTGAGGAGCGCCCGGAGTGGATAGCCATACCTGGAACAGCGCCCAGTCGCTTTTCCTCGAGTACCTGCGCCACGAGCGAAATCTTAGCGAAGAGACGCTCAGGGCTTATGCAAGCGATTTGCGCCAGTTTGCCGAGTATGTGTCCGGCCTTGTGGGACCCTGCGCCGTAGAATTGAAGATGATCGGCCAGGAGACTGTGCGGGGATACATGGCGTCGGTTCACGGTTCGCTTGAAAAGACGAGCCGAGCCCGCAAGCTCTCCGCCCTGCGCTCCTTTTACCATTATCTGAACAGCACCGGCATATACGCTGAGAATCCCGCCGATTTGGTCGCCCACCCCAGGATAAGGCAAAAAATGGTTTCCTTCCTCCAGGTCGACCCGGTCTTTCACTTTCTTGACACTCTTTCCAGTGCGGCCCACCGGGAAGGCAGTTCATGGAGGAGAGCCCGAAACTGGGCGCTGTTCGAATCGCTCTACTCGACGGGTGTGCGCGTGAGCGAACTGGTCAAGCTCGATCTTGGTGGAGTGGCTTTTGATGAAGCCGTTGTTCGGGTGAGCGGCAAAGGCCGCAAAGAGCGTATAATCCCTATCGGAATGAAAGCGCTTGACGCGCTGCGGTATTATCTTGCAGCCTTGGAATTTCAGTTTCCCAAGGGGAGGGCGGGGTCGCAGGCCCTTTTTCTAAATTCCAGGGGGGGAAGACTTACTGCGCGCTCGGTCGGCAGGATACTCAAGTCGGAACTGACTGCATGCGGGCTCTGGCAACCCTTGAGTCCTCATGGATTAAGACACACCTTTGCGACACATCTTCTAAACGCGGGCGCCGACCTCAGGGCCATCCAGGAAATGCTGGGCCATGAGAGTCTGTCTGAACTACTCAAAGGTATACTCATGTGAACATAGACCAGTTAATGAAGGTCTACGATTCCTCCCATCCCAGGAGCAGGAAAAAATAGGGGCGCGGAGGCCGTGATTATATTAACTAATGTCCAATTATTATGAGAACTTGACCCGGATTGCCGTATAGTGCTATAGAAATTTTGTGGAGAAAAGATGATTCCTATGTCTAATTCATTGATGCGCAGCACAACCGTAATCGTCATCAGGAAGTTCGACCAGGTGGTAATGGCCGGCGACGGGCAGGTCACGATGGGTGAGACCATCGTCAAGCATCAGGCCAAAAAGATCCGCAGACTTTACCATGACAGGATACTTACCGGTTTTGCGGGATCGACCGCCGATGCATTCACTTTGTTCGAGAGGCTGGAAGCCAAGCTGGAGCAGTTCAACGGCAATCTTAAACGCGCCGCTGTCGAACTGGCGAAGGATTGGCGAACGGACCGTGCGCTGCGCCGGCTCGAAGCGCTGCTTATTGCCGCCGACGCCAAGGATTCATTCATCCTGAGCGGGACCGGGGATGTTATAGAACCCGATGACGGGTTTGCCGCGGTTGGTTCCGGAGCGCCGTATGCGCTTGCAGCCGCTCGCGCGCTGGATCGCCATACGGAGCTTACCGCGCGCCAGATCGCCGAGGAGGCCATGAGCATAGCCGCGTCGATCTGTATCTATACGAACAGGGAATTCTATTTCGAGGAGCTGTGATAGATGCAACAGACGTTTACACCGGTCGAAATCGTACGCGAGTTGGACAAGTATATAATCGGTCAAAAAGACGCCAAGCGCATGGTAGCCATAGCTTTGCGCAACAGATGGAGGAGACAGCAGGTCCCCGAGCATCTGCGCGATGAGATAGCGCCCAAAAATATCATAATGATAGGACCAACCGGCGTGGGAAAAACCGAGATAGCACGCCGCCTTGCCCGTTTAGCCCAATCGCCTTTCCTCAAGATCGAAGCCAGCAAGTTTACCGAAGTCGGGTATGTGGGCCGCGACGTGGAATCAATGATCCGCGACCTCACCGAACTTGGGGTGAGCATGGTCCGCAACGAAGAGATGGAAGAGGTTAAAGTAAAGGCGGAAGAGATCGCGGAGGAAAAACTGCTCGATATTTTGCTGCCTCCCAAACAAGCTGTCCCGGAGGTTCGGGAGCATCCTTTCCCCGACGAACCCAACGTTTTGGTCGCAGCAAAGCAGGAGGCCGATCAGGCCGATTCGACCAGGGAAAAGCTCCGCAAACTTCTCAGGGAAGGCTCCCTCGACGACCGCTATGTCAACCTGGATGTGCCCGACCGTAATATACCGATGATCGAAATCTTTGCCGGGGCGGGTATGGAGGAAATGGACTTCAACCTCAGAGAAATGCTCGGCTCAATGATGCCCAGGCGCACCAAACGCCGGAAGGTCAAGATCCCCGAGGCGCGCGAGATCCTGATAGCGGACGAATCCCAGCGCCTGATCGACATGGACCGGGTGATAAAGTCTGCAATCGAGCGAGTGGAACACACCGGAATCATCTTTTTAGATGAAATCGACAAAATTGCGGGCAGAGAAAGTGGCGGCAGAGGTCCGGATGTATCGCGCGAGGGTGTCCAGCGCGACCTGCTTCCCATAGTCGAAGGCTCAACGGTTACGACAAAATACGGGATGGTGAAAACCGATCACATACTGTTTATCGCTTCGGGCGCCTTTCACATCTCAAAGCCCTCCGACCTCATTCCGGAACTTCAGGGACGCTTCCCTATCCGGGTTGAGCTGACATCTCTTTCCAAGGATGATTTCGTGCGTATCCTCACGGAACCTGAAAACGCCCTGATAGCCCAGTACATGGCGCTGCTCGACACCGAGGAAGTCAAACTCGTCTTCACACAGGATGGCGATTGAGGAATTGGCGGAAATCGCATACCAGGTGAACTCGGGGACCGAGAACATCGGCGCCCGAGGCTGCACACGGTCATGGAAAAGCTGCTGTCCGATGTTTCCTTCAATGCGCCGGACCTCAAGGGACAAACAGTCAATATAGACCGGGCATACGTGCGCAATGTTCTGAGCGAAATAATAAAAGACGAGGATTTGAGCAGGTATATATTGTAGGGATTGAGGATTTAGGGATTTAGGGATTGGAAAGACTCGTGAATTGGGAGTTATGTTCATAATTCTTAAATTCCAGTATTACACGGACTTGGTATCCGGTCCCCAGATTACCTTGTGAAGCTGGATGTTGAGCCGGACTGGAAGGTGATCTTCGAGAATCCACTCCGCCAGGGAGCGGGGGGCGATAGAGCCGATACGGAGAAATTGATCTTGCACAGGCCGGCCGGGAAGTTGAAAGAAGGTCCCGCGCGAATTCGTAATCTTTGCGGTCTGCGATGACGAATTTTAGTTCGTCATGGCTCCTCAGCTTCTTCAGATTGCGCAAATAATTGTGACGTGACATACCGCTGGAAGGGGATTTTATATCCACGATCCTGACGCATCTGGCGTCCACTGCGTGTATATCGATGCTGCCATTGGTTTCAAGCAGCACCCTGCGGCCTGCATCGAGCAGCCTTGAGATAAGCAACGGGGTCTCAGCCTGCATGAGCGGCGCCGCCTCCGGTCACTTCCACGAGGTTACATCGAAATCCCGAAACCCGCTCCAGAATTTCATCAATTTCCATTAACCGGCCATGCTCGTAAGCATAGCTCGTATCACAATAAGAGCACTTAAATTGCATCCCGTGAGCCTGACAAAGACGCAGGGCTCTCCGGCCCCAGGGAGGACTCTCCCTGGATGCTGTGGAAAATTTCGGTTACCTCGATGGCCATTTATTCCCTTCAGACAGGGTGGTCGGTTTTGGTGGTCAAAAAAGCTTTTCTCCGAGGACTAACCACTCTGCTATTCTTCCCAGTAAAAATGCTCCGGTTTCGGGGGTCTCACTCACTTTGACTCTGG
>CAVRZU010000022.1:0-31771 GCA_963725365.1 uncultured delta proteobacterium
TCTCTCGATCTCATTTTGTTTTATATCTTCTGGGAATTCATGCTGATCCCCATGTTTCTTCTGATTGGCGTCTGGGGTGGGGAACGCCATCTATTCCGCTGTGAAGTTCTTTATATATACGGCTGCCGGAAGCATATTCATGCTGGTGGCCATCATTTACCTGTACTATTACAGTTATAAGACCACTGGAGCAGGCACCTTCAACCTGCTTGACCTCTACAATATGCATATTCCTATTTCGGCCCAGTTTTGGCTCTGCGCAGCTTTTAGCCTCGCCTTTGCCATTAAAGTGCCGCTTTTCCCGCTGCACACCTGGCTTCCGGATGCACATGTCGAGGCGCCCACAGCCGGCAGTGTTATCCTTGCCGCCATTCTTCTCAAGATGGGCACCTACGGTTACCTGAGATTCTCGATGCCGCTTTTCCCCTATGCTTCCCATCAACTTCTGCCGGTGATTGCCGCTCTGGCCATTGCCGGAATTATCTACGGCGCCCTGGTCGCATGGGTGCAGCCGGATATGAAAAAACTGGTGGCCTATTCGAGTGTAAGCCACCTGGGATACGTGATGCTTGGATTGTTTGCGCTCAATGTCCAGGGTATAGAAGGGGGCATCTATCAGATGCTGAACCACGGGGTCAACACGGGCGCACTCTTCCTTCTCGTTGGTATGATTTATGAGCGGCGCCATACCCGGCTTATGGACGATTTCGGAGGTCTGGCCAAGATAATGCCGGTGTTTGCCACTTTCCTCATGATCGCTACCCTTGCCTCAGTGGCGGTGCCCGGGACAAACGGATTCGTGGGCGAGATACTGATACTGGTGGGTGTGTTCAGGAGCTACCCCGTGTTGGGCGTATTTGCAGTTTCCGGAATGGTTCTAGGCGTCGTCTATATGCTCTGGATGTATCAGAGGGTAATGTTTGGGCCGGTAACCGAAGAGGCCAACCGCAAACTCCCCGACTTGAACACAAGAGAGATTGTGACCATGGTCCCCATTGCCGTGCTGATTTTCGTCATGGGGATTTTCCCGGGGCTTTTTTTGCGTAAAATGGATGCCTCGGTCAATTACTTCATTAAACAATACCAATCCAAGTATGAGATGTATACCGCCGAAAAAAACGGCAATTCTGTCCCGGCGGCCCTGCAAAATGTCGTAAATTCCGAACCAGCCTTCCGCGACGGGCTGATTTCGTCGAGCAGGTGATAGGAATAATGGACGTACCGAACAGGGTGCGCTGTTTTAAATCTGGAGGAACCGAATGGAGACGTTGAAATTTATTCTGCCGGCAGCGGACTATGTTGCAGTCCTGCCGCAGATAATTCTTGTAGCAACGGCGCTGGTTGTACTCGTCATGAGCGTTTTCAAAGACTTGGCCAAAGCTTCGCTCATTGGCCACGTTTCCCTTGCGGGGTCCGCTCTCGCGCTTGCCGCTGTTGTCTTTACCGGCTCCGGAGGCCCTCCGTTCTCTTCATTCAGCGGAATGGTCCTAACAGACAGGTTCTCTTTTTTCCTTACCCTTGTTATCTGCATGATTATTGTCCTGACCGTTTTGGTCTCGTTAAACTATCAGAAGTTCTATGAAAACATAAGGACCGGGGAATATTACGCGCTCGTTCTGTTTGCAGGGGTGGGCATGATCTTCATGGCCACGGCGGGGAACCTCATTCTCCTGTTTGTGGCGCTTGAAACCATGTCCATTTCGATCTATGCCCTGACGGGGTTTCATAAAGATCAGTTAAAATCCGGTGAAGCCGCCTTGAAGTATTTTCTATTGGGCGCCTTCGGCTCTGCTTTCCTGCTCTACGGGTTCGCCTTCGTTTACGGGACCACGGGCAGCCTGGACATTATCAAGATAGCTTCCTTTATTCAAACACATCCGCAAATCCTTCGATTCAAATTCCTTGTGGCAGGGTTGGTCTTGATGACGGCGGGGTTTGGATTCAAAATATCGATGGTTCCCTTTCACATGTGGACGCCCGATACCTATGAGGGCGCCCCCACGTCCATTACCGGATTCATGGCGACAGGCGTTAAGGCTGCGGCCTTCGCAGCGCTTATCAGGGCAATCCTGGTTCCCCTGGCCCCAATGCAGGAGAGCTGGATTCCAATCATGTGGCTGGCCGCGGTTCTTACAATGACCGTCGGAAACATAATCGCCCTTGCCCAGGATAACATCAAAAGGATGCTTGCCTATTCGAGCATCGCCCATGCAGGGTATATTCTTCTCGGGTTTGTCGCCGGAACGAACATTGCCCAGGCAGGGATGCTTTTTTATCTAATGGCGTATGCCTTCATGAACATAGGGGCGTTTGCCGTGGTCGCGCTCCTTTGCAAAAAGGGGGAAGAATTCAACAGCATCTCCGACTTTGCCGGTCTTGGTTTTAAGTACCCTGCAGTGGGGCTTGTAATGTCCGTGTTCCTGCTCTCCCTTGCAGGCATTCCGCCTACGGGCGGGTTCATGGGTAAATTTTATATCTTCACCGAGGCGCTGCGGTCCGGGTATGTGTGGCTGGTGATCGCTGCGGGTGTAAACAGCGTGATCTCAATCTACTACTATCTGCGGGTGGTAGTGGTGATGTATTTTCAACCGCAAGCCGCTGGAAATGAGATATCGCTGGCGGTTTCACCCGAGGTGGTGTTGGCGCTGGCGGCCACGGCCTCGGCTGTCCTTTATATGGGGATTTTCCCGTCCTACCTCTGGTCGCTTGCCAGCAATTCAATTTTCAGCCTTATGTAGGGCAATGGGCTTCCGCCTCAGTTTCGGACCGGATCGTGCCAGAAAGAAGTTCTCCCCTGTCCGCTTTTGCCGGCATCTACGGCTATTCCCTGGTAGCCGAAGGCGATGTAAGCGGCTTTGGGCGGCAGACTTATTTGCCGGTTGAAGGGGATGGGATCGAAGCCATCGTGCTCTGTGGCCAATCCGATTTCCTCCAGGACTATGCCGTTCTCATCCAGTAAAACAACGCTCAGGCGAAAGTCTTCCAGGATTACGTAACCCATGACCATGGAATATGAAAATTGCACTCTGCCGGACAGCGTCATCTGCCCCTGGTTTGTGGAATAGCTGTAGGCTACGCTAAGGTCATTGCCTTTCCATGTTCCGGAATATCGGGGCTGTGCAATTGAGATACGATCTTCAGGCGAAACGGACCGGGCGCGGGCGCCTGGTGTCTGCACCACCGCAATAAGAAGGACTGCGGCTATTGCAGATGAGAAACGACGAAAGCCTTTTTTCATTCGGAATCCTTCCTTAATGTGTCCCCTTTACAACCCTCGGTTATCTGTTTTATATAAGACCGGCAGCCGGGATCTGTTAGTTCTTTCTTTAGCAATATATTTTTAGTAACATTTGTTCTTCGATCCTGGACCTTTTTGAAATGGGGTTAGCCCGTTGGAATATTCAAAGGAAGAGAGAAAGGTCGTACTGGTGGCCGACGATGATGCGGACGATTGTCTGCTGATAAAGGACGCATTGATTGACAGCGGCCTGGACTGGGACATTCAGTTTGTTGGTGACGGGATCGAGTTGATGGAGTATCTGGAAAATTGCGCGCGGCGTGAAGAACAGGGCGACGGACGTTTCCCCGACATGATTCTGCTCGACCTCAATATGCCTCGAAAAGGAGGGCGGGAAGCACTGAAGGAGATCAGCGTTCATGCGAGGTTCAATAAAATACCCATTGTTATTCTTACCACATCCGATGAACCCCAGGACGTTGCTCTTTGCAGCTCTCTTGGAGCAAAGCTGTTCATAACCAAACCGAACATGTATAATGAGTGGCTGGAAAGAGTTGCCGCCCTGAAAGAATTTGTCTGAGTTAAAGCAAAACCCTATCCAAAATCGAAAAAATATCCCCTGCTAAAATCAGTTCTACTCCTTCCCGGACATCGGCATCCAGACCTTCTATGTGGACTTTGTTCGCTTCGGGAAATATGATGGTTTTCACGCCCGCCCTTTGAGCAGCCAGGACTTTTTCCCTGATTCCGCTGACGGGAAGCAGTCTTCCGCTGAGGGTAAATTCTCCGGAAAGGGCAACATCGCGGCGCGCAGGCTTTCGGGTTAAAAGGGATACAAGGGCCAGAGCTATGGTGATGCCGGCCGAAGGCCCGTCTTTGGGAACAGCTCCGGAGGGAATGTGCACGTGGATGTCGTTGCCATCGAAAAAATTGACGGCCAGCGAAAAAGATTCCGCGTGACTGCGTATATAGCTTAGTGCCGTTTGCGCGGACTCGCGGATTATTTCTCCGAGCGAACCCGTCAACATCAACTGCTGGTTTCCCTTCATCATGGTTGCTTCGATGGAGATAATCTCTCCGCCGAATTCGGTCCAAACCAACCCGGTGGTGACCCCTACACCGTGTCCGGCCTCGGCGATCTCATGAGTGAACTTCCTGGGTCCGAGCAGGTTTTCCACCAGTTTTTCGTCAACCACGACGGGAGAGCGGTCATTTTCGTTTTGAACACAAAGCCTGGCAACTTTGCGGCATACAGTGGCGATCTCGCGTTCGAAATTGCGCAGACCGGCTTCGAGTGTATAGTCTATGATAATTTTTGAAACAGCGTTATCTTCAAACTTGACGTTTCTGTTTTTCAAACCGTGTTCTCTCAACTGGCGGGGAACGAGGTATTGTGTTGCGATAGCCAGTTTTTCTTTTTCGGTGTAGCCGGGGAATTGAATTACCTCGAGCCTGTCCAGGAGCGGAGCAGGGAGCCTTTCCACCGCATTGGCGGTTGAAATGAACATTACACTGGACAGATCGAAGGGAACATCCAGGTAATGATCGAGAAACCGGCTGTTTTGTTCCGGGTCCAGAATTTCCAGGAAAACCGAGGCGGGATCTCCCCGGAAATCCTGACCGATCTTGTCTATCTCGTCGAGCATGAAAACCGGGTTTCTGACGCCGATGCGCCGAATCTCAGTCATGATTCTGCCCGGCATCGATCCCACGTAAGTTCTGCGGTGTCCCCTGAGTTCGGCTTCATCACGCAGACCTGCGAGGGAAATCCTTACGAATTTCCTGCCCAGCGCCTCGGCAATAGACTTGCCTATCGAAGTCTTTCCGGTTCCCGGCGGGCCGGAAAAGCACAGGATCGGGCTTCGCGTCAATTCAATGTGGCGTTTCTTGTCGCGAATCTGCCGCACGGTGGAGCGAAGCTCCTCCAGGTCAACCGGTTTGGGCAGGTAGTGGGCGGCGCCTCTTTTGAGAGCGTCAACCGCCGAGTTCACCGTCGCATAGCCGGTGATCATCACAATCTGGGTGGTCGGGGCGATCTGTTTGGCGGATTCGAGGAGCTGAATGCCATCCATCTTTTCCATCTTGAAATCTGTAAGGATCAGTTCGAACTCTTTTTGCCTGAGTTTGTCCAATCCATCCTGACCGTTGACAGCGGTGGTTACCTGGTAGCCTTCCTTGCGTAAGACATATTCCAGGTTAGTTCTGGCTATCTCCTCGTCATCGACGACCAGTATATTGAAATCGTTGAAATTGCAAAGGGTTCTTACCGCCAGGTATTCGAGGATTCTCTCTTTTACATGAGCCAATCCATAATGCTGAAGCTCGAGGATTTTTTCCGCGCGCGGCATATCCAGGCAGTCGTCGGTAAGGTTCTGCCAGGGAAGCGAGAGGAGGAATTCAAGATAACTCACCCCGATTGTGTACTCAGGTATCCCCGGGTCCATTCTTCCAAGCCGTTCGAGTTCCTTGGAGGCCAACTCGGCCACTGCCTTCGAGACCCTTGCGCCCTCAATGGCCCTGCGGAGATCAATCAACTCAACCGGTGTTTCAGCATCGGATAGTTCTTCGATTTTTTCACTCTTTTTAAATAGGCCCATTCCCCTGCCTTTCAATTCATGTTGCAATTCGCAACGCGCTAATGCCCCTCGTTTCAAAATCGAACGCCGATCTTTTTCCGTAGGGGCGGGCGGCTGTTAGCCCGATTCCAGTGGTCGGCCACCTGGATGCTATTGCGTTTTGCAACGTTTAATCCCCGATGACTCCAGTTGCCGGAGGGAAACTAAAACCTCATTTGTCAATGATTTCGTGAGCTTTTACCAGATGGCATGACTCTTGACTATAGAAGATTGAAAAATTCATGTTCTAGCGAGTGGACTATGACAGATTTAATCGAAAAGATAATAGAAACGAACTCCGCAACAGCCGAAAAATTCTTGTCCTGGCCAACAACGGTCTGTTCCGGGACCACGTGATCAACCATAGCGTGCAGCTTGCCGGGCGGCTTGGATACGATCTTGTTGCTCCTAGCGTTGACTCGCACTTTGAAGGCAGATCTTTTGAAACAAGGTCTGCCGAATCGGCTGGAATCTATGCGAACGGGCTGGTCTCAACGGGATTCACTGCAGTTCCATGACCCGGAGCGGAGACATTGAATTCGCTGTTGAAGACGCAATTCACGCCATGAAGAGAGTGGAGATCGTAGTAACTGATTCAGAAACAAAGAGTGAGAGTATAAGAAATATATCGGTTCCGGTAGTGAGTGTCTTATCTGCTTCTGATGACCAAGGAAGGGAAAATCATGACTGCACAACGCGAATCCTCCGACCTCGAAAGCCAACGTGATTGGGAAAACGGCCGGATTTGGCCTGCTAAGCGCCGCCTGTTATGCTGCTGTCTTTACAAACTCAGACGCCGTTATGCAAACCTTTACCAAAGGCGGCTGGTACGCGGCTCTTCCCATTGCCACCGTAGTGGCGATTTCCCTGGTTCACGGCGCATTTGCTCATAATCTCTGGTCTCTTCTCGGTATAGAGGCATTGAAAAGAGATCAGGTTCGCAAGACCGAACACAAGGTCATCCAGAAGAGAAAAACGCAGAGTAAAAGACCTCGCGCCTATGCCCGCGTCAACCCGTTTCACAGTGTTGACCTCTAGACAAACATGGCCGCCGGTGGCCTGGGAAAAACTTTTCTCCATCAACCGGCCTGCTTTCGACTGAGGCGCATTTCTTACGTTGTGTCTTTTGCTTCTTACTTACGAAGGATAAGGATTGAAAATGCATGATATAGCAAACGAAGCAGTCAAGTTTATCGATCTCACTGCAAAAGTACGTTATTTTCCTCTTTGTGGTCGGCTTTATCGGCGGCCTGGTGAGCGGTTTTATCGGTTCAGGCGGCGCTTTCGTCCTGACCCCCGAATGATGAGCCTTGGAGTGCCGGGTACCGTGGCCGTTGCGAGCAACATGTGCCATAAGTTCCCTAAAGCTCTAGTCGGGGCCTACAAACGTTTCAAATATGGCCAGGTCGATTTGAAGCTTGGCCTTGTGCTGGCAGTATCTGCAGGCGCAGGTGTGCAGGTGGGCATAAAGATTCAGCGTATGATTCTTGAAAAATGGGGACAGGCAGGCTCGGATCTTTATGTAAGCCTCTCTTTTTGTGGCGGTGCTGATCGTCGTGGGACTCTATGTTCTTCGCGACGCGTTGAATATATCGAAATCGGGTGGAGGTGAAAGAGTTATCATGCTTGCCAGGAAGCTCCAGAACATCAACCTTTGGCCAATGATGACTTTTAAAACCGCAAATGTGCGCATCTCCTTCTGGTTTACGCTTCCAGTCGGTTTTGCAACCGGTATGCTGGCTGCCACTATCGCTGTCGGCGGTTTCATCGGCGTTCCCGGTATGATTTATTTGCTCGGTGTGTCGAGCCTGGTTGCTTCTGCCAGTGAGTTGGTAATAGCCTTCGTGATGGGTATGGGTGGCTCCATAAACTGGGCGATGCATGGAATGGTCAACATTCGGCTGGTCTTGATCATCCTTGCCGGATCGCTTCTGGGGGTTCAGCTTGGCGCAATCGGGACCACCTATGTGAAGGAATACATGATCAAATTCGTTATGGCGACAATCATGATCATAGTTGCTGTGAGCAGAGGTCTTGCAATTCCGAAGTACCTCAATCAGCTTGGTCTCACCTCGATAAATAATGGCACCATAACGATCCTGGGTTCTATCAGCTTTATCATGATGTGCCTTGCTCTGCTTACCGGTGCCATAATCATTCTCGCCAGCATGTGGAAGGCAAGAAGGGCGACATATATTCCCGAACCGCTGGTCGAAGCCAGTTGAATCACTTGTTGAGAGTTTAGCGATTCACAGATATGCTCTCCTTTTCTCTGCAAGTTCAGAGAGGAGGAGAGCCTGGCAATGAGCAATCCCATTGTGTCCTGCAATCGACTTTCTCCGCTCAATCTATGCCGATTACTCCTGTCAATTTGCCCCTTCGAGTCAAACCGCCGTCCAAAAATATTCTTGCTAAATCAGAATGTGACCTTAAATTCTTTCAGCATCAGGCTAACCTGCTTGCCCTCTGCCTTTGATTGCCTCCCTAAATCGGAAAGGCGTAAATGACAAGTGCAATGAGCCAAAACAAATTGTTGTCAGTTATAGTGCCGGTCTATAACGAAGAATTGGTGCTGCCATTGTTTCATGAAAGAATGACGCAAGTAATCGATAAATTAAAAGACTATAATTGCAAAGTCATTTTGATCGATGACGGCAGCCTCGATAATTCCTGGAAAATTATCGGCCGGATCAGTGAGGCGGACGATCGGTTCAGTGGGGTGCGCCTTTCCCGGAACTTTGGCCACCAGGCCGCCATCTCTTGTGGTTACGAATTGGCCCAGGGGGATGCAGTGATCTGCATTGACTCCGATTTGCAGGACCCTCCGGAAGTGATTCCGGAGTTGATCCGGCACTGGGAGGCGGGCGATCGGGTGGTGCTGGCGGTGCGGCGCACCCGCGAAGGTGAAACCCGCATGAAATTATGGACCGCCAGGATCTACTATAACATCATCTCCAAAATGTCGGAAACCGACACTCCGGAATCCGCCGGTGACTTTCGCTTGTTGGATCGCGCCGCTGTGGACGCCCTGAAATGCATGACGGAAACCCATCGCTATATCCGTGGGCTGGTGGGCTGGTTGGGGTTTTCCCGTGGAGTGGTAGAATATGACCGGGCTCCCCAACAGGCCGGCGTCACCAAATATCCACTGGTGAAAATGGTGCGCCTGGCCATGGATGGCATTATTTCCTTGTCGTTTATTCCGCTGCGAGCCGCTTACATCGCGGCATTTTTATTTGATGATCCCTTTTCTCCTGTATCTAGTTTACAACTTCGTTCTATATGCTTTTTTCAATGTTAATATGGTTCCTGGCTGGTAGTCCCTTATTTTGGCGGTGATATTGTTCGGGGCCTTCAATCTCCTCATGTTGGGGATATGTGGAGCTGTGTGTGCACCGGCAGAAATTATCCGAAGTAAAACGGCGTCAATTGTTCTTTTTTTTTTTTTTTAGTGCAGAATATTGTGGCCATAATGTCCCTTCCAGTCCAAAAAGAGGATGGGTATGAAATTTCCACGGGAACTGCGGGAAAGGGCATTCCACGATAAGTGGGCCAAACCGTTTTTCCTTTAACCGAAATAAGAGTATTGTCAGCATTTGAAAATATCACCGCCCAGGAAAACCGGTATATCCTCGGCCTCCATGGGAGACCTGAAGGATATGAGAATCTTGGATATCGGGGCGGGTTGAGGAATCCTCCGTTTACTTCGCCCTGCAAGGCGCGAGTAGGCCAATGATATTTCTCCAGCCATGCTGGATCTATGTGTGGCCCTTGCGCAGAACCATGGCGTCAGTATTACCACTTTGCCAAGTTCAGGCGTCCGGGGAGTTCGATTTCGGTGACAGTCAATTTGATATAATTTATGGCGCCAATGTCTTGCACCACATCGGGTCGATCAAACCTTTCTTGGTTGGGGTTAAGCGGGCACTGGCGCCCCGGGGGCGCTTCTCTTTTCGATCCACTGACTTATAATCCCGCTATCAAGGTCTATCGGCGTCTGGCTGCCGAAGTGAGAACCGAAGATGAGCGGCCCCTGCGCTTTTCCGATCTGAAATATTTCCGTGGGTTGTTCAGCGAGGTTCATCACCGGGAGTTTTGGCTGACCACCCTCTTGATTTTTTTTAAGTATTATTTCCTCGACCGGGTTGATCCCGACGCCAACCGATATTGGAAGAGAATCCTAAAAGAAGACCCGGAGTGCATCGGCTGGTGGTTTGAACCATTGCGGCGGCTGGATGAGGCTCTGTTGCGCCTGCCACCGCTGCAATTTCTGGCATGGAACATGGTTGTCTGGGGTCGGAAATGACCCAAACCGTTGCAATCGCAAGACGCACTTCCCTGATGAGGGGGATGCTGCTCTTCGTTTTCAGCGCGGCCTATTTCTTTCTCTTTGCCAAGGTATTGTGGCGGATAGGGGATGAAGGCACCCTGGTCTATGGCGCACAGTTGGTAGCCCAGGGTGCTTTGCCTTACCGGGACTTTTTCGAGGTTATGGGTCCCGGGTCCTTCTATTGGCTGGGGCTGTTTTTTAAATTGTTTGGCACGAATGTAATAGTCGCGCGCGCCGTTCTTTTATTTACGTCTTCCTTAACAATCGTATTACTTTACTGGATGACTCGCCGGATCTACCAGGGGCCGTTTGAGCTGCTTCCCAGTATCTTTTACTTAATAATCAGTTTCCCTCTTTGGCCTGGCGCCAACCACCATTGGGACAGCAACCTCTTTGCGCTGATGGCGGTGGGGGCCTTTTTTCTCTGGCAGGATCAGGGCCGGAGATGGTTTCTGGTCCTGGCTGGGGTTCTCGCCGGGTTGACCTCCTGCTTCATGCAGCAAAAAGGTTTGTTTCTGGTGGTGGCGCTGGGGTTGGTAGTTTTGGTCAACGGCTGCCGAGCCGCTGAGACCAAATCACGGGTAGCTTCCAATCTGGGAATATTGCTGGGCGGCTATGCAGCAGTGGGGGGGCTCGTTTTGTTGTTTTTCTACCTCGCTGGTGGTTTGTCTGACTTAATCTATGCTAACCTAATCTGGCCTTTAACCAGGTATGAAAACGTTAATGGCACGCCGTACGGATATTACCTGGTAGCTTTGTATTATGATTATTACAAGCAAATTCTGGACACCATTTTCATCTTTCCCTTGAGCCAGGTCTTGACCCTCATCATAATGATCCCTTTTTATGTCATTTTCTGCTTGCCATTTCTACTTATCGGCTTTGCGGTAATTTCATTTTTTTCCAAATCAAGCCGTACTAAGATCTTCGATGCCAAGATGCTTGCTTATTGGGCAGCAGGTTTAGCAATATTTATTTCCGAAATGCACCGGCAAGATATGAATCATCTTATCTATGGATCTCCTCTGCTGATCGTTATGCTTATGTGTAGTATATATTACTATCTTGATAACACAAGGATATTTAAGTATGTGGTAGTTGGTGTAATTACCTGCTGTTTTATATGTTTAGGTAGTCTTAATGCATCTATTACTATTGGCGCTAATCAAAAGATTGTAACCAGGAGAGGCACATTATATAGCTTTAATGAAGATCCGGCCTTAAGATTTTTGATTGAACACACCAGTCCTGGAGATTATGTCTTTATCTATCCTTATTATCCGATGTATTATTTTCTTGCTGATGTAAGAAATCCAACTCGATACAGCATCCTTGTATATAATATGAATACTGAGACACAATTTGACGAAGCTATCATATCTTTGAGCAAAAACAGGTCAAATACGTGTTGCAGGACACATTCGTGACCGGATCAAATCTGAAAACATGGTTTCCTCAATATAAGCACCCTTCAAAAGATCTTCTTCACCTTGAGCAATATCTTGAAGATCATTACGAAGTTATCTGTACCGAAAACGGGTTTAAAATTCTGCGCCGCCTGGGCTCGGCTTCCTCCCTTAAGGCCAAATAATCGATAGCGGAAGAACGACTACATCCCAATGGCATCAATCAGAAAAGGCCCGATGTAGTGCGCTTTCTATCGCTTTGGAGCAAGATTCGAAGCGAGGAGCCTGTTTTCATCGTTCACTGTTTACCGCAATTGGACTATAGTAGCAGGCTGCTATTTCCTATAGGCCCGGTAATTCTTCTTTCGCTATCGAATCGAGACCATGTCCGGGAAAGCATATCGGAGTCGCCGATGCCAATCAGTTTTCCGACTTTTCCATTTTTTTCACTAAGGTTGAATATCCGCCAGAAGGTTATAGCAGGTTTCGCATTGCTGCTGATAATAACCGGCTCCTTCGGCACGGTTTCTTTCAGTTACCTTCGAGACGTCGAGCGAAAGCAGCATTTTGTCGAGACGGCGGACGACCTTCGGGATTTTATTCTTGAAGCCCGCAGGTACGAGAAAAACTTTCTTCTATATGGTTCGGCTGACGATTTGAACGAAAATCGCAGATTCACTCAACTCGGCCTGGAGTTGCTCGCTAAGACGATCCCGGAAACCAGCGATCTTAAGGGTGTTCCCGTGCTCAACCAGATCAAACGGGAACTTGGCGGTTATCAACAATTAATGATCCGGATAGCGCACGCCCATGGCGAGGGGCCCGGATTGTCAGGAATTGAAGACCAGTTGCGCGAACATGGCAAGAGCTTGGTTGACCTGTCCCAGAGGCTTGTAGCGTTTGAACGCGAACGTATTCTTCGTATAGTTAACTCCCTGCAGAGCCTGCTTTTGATCTCGCTGGGCGTTACGATCATCGCCGGTGGACTGCTGATCCCGGTAATTTCCACAAAGATCGTTCGTCCGCTGCGCTATATCGAAAAAACTACGCACCGCATTGCCGGTGGGGATTTGAGGCCGATTGAGGTCGTCGATACCCACGATGAGACACAGCGCGTGATCGAGGGGTTCAACCGCATGATTTCCGAACTGGACAAGCGGCAAGACCAATTGCTTCAGGCCAAAAAACTGAGCTCGCTCGGGACACTCACTTCGGGCATAGCCCACCAGTTGAACAATCCGCTTAACAATATTTCCACTTCCTGCCAGATCCTTCTGGAGGAATTCGACAAGGCCGATGCCCGGTTTTCGCTTCAGATGCTTAATAATATTGAGCAGGAAGTGCATCGCGCACGCGATATAGTGAGGGGGCTCCTGGAATTCTCGCGAATAAAGGAATTCTGCCTGGCGCCGACTGCGCTTCTACAGGTGGCGGAGCAGGCTGTAAAGCTCATTTCCAGCCATGTCCCGCCTGGAATTGAGGTCGTGTTGGATATCCCCGGGGACCTTTCGCTCAATCTCGATGCACCACGGATGCAGCAGGTTTTTCTGAACCTGATTGAAAATGCTGTTCTTGCCATTGAATCTCCCGGACAAATCGCGATCAAGGCCTGGGCGGACATGGCTGAAAAGCAAGTGCTCATTACGGTTGAAGATACCGGAAAAGGGATACCCACAGAAGAACTCGGAAGAATTTTCGATCCCTTTTTTACGACCAGGGAAGTGGGCGCCGGGACCGGGCTTGGGTTGTCTGTAGTTTTTGGTATTGTCCAGAAGCATCACGGCTCCATATACGTTGCTAGTAAGCAAGGCGAAGGCGCCAGATTCGTGATGCGCTTTCCAATGGAACAGGCGTGTTGAGAAAAGAGGCTAGATGGCCGTACCCCGCATTCTAATAGCCGACGACGAGCAAATAGCCCGGGAAAACCTCGAACACGTGCTGCTAAGGGAGGGATACGAGATTGTCAGCGCCGGTGACGGCCTTGCCGCAATCCAGCAACTCGAAAGGGAAGAATTCGACCTGGTGCTCACGGACATTCGAATGCAGCCTGTGGATGGCTTTCAGGTGCTGGAGCGGGCACGTGAGCTCTATCCGAACATCGAGGTGATAAGTCATGACAGGATTTGCTTCGGTTTCTTCCGCTGTCGAGGCTATGCACAAAGGGGCCTACTACTGATATCCCCAAACCCTACAAAATAGAGTGAAGTCAGGGTTCTCGTAAAACAGGCCATCGAGAAGCGGGGTGCTTCGCAAAGAAGTGGCGGAGCTGCGGCAGCGGGTCAGCGATCAGAGCAAGACCTCGCTTTTGATCGGCAATACCCCTGAGATTGAAATCCTGCGAAAGATGATCAAGTATATCGCCGTTTTCGGATGCGAGTGTGCTTATTCTTGGAGAAACCGGGACTGGAAAGGAACTGGTGGCCAGGACTATTCACAACCTGAGCCTCAGGGATGAAAAACGCTTCCTTGCGATCAACTGCGGCGCATTCAGCGAAGAGTTGCTTGCAAACGAGCT
Source organism: uncultured delta proteobacterium (assembly GCA_963725365.1). Taxonomy (GTDB): domain Bacteria; phylum Desulfobacterota; class Syntrophobacteria; order Syntrophobacterales; family Syntrophobacteraceae; genus SbD1. The sequence continues at coordinate 14,105 of CAVRZU010000022.1, forward strand.
GTTCGGGCACGAGCGTGAGGCGTTCACAGGGGCCAGGAACATAAAACGTGGCCTGTTGGAAGTCGCCCAGGGGGGTACGGTGTTTCTCGATGAAATCGGGGATATGCCCCTGTCTATGCAGGTGAAGCTGCTGCGAGTCCTGCAGGAACGTGTGATGATGCGGGTAGGGGGTGTGCAGGAAATTCCCGTCGATATCCGGATTGTTGCAGCGACAAATAAAAACCTCAAACAGGAAATACAGTGCGGGACCTTTCGACAGGATTTCTATTATCGGCTCAATGTGATAACACTTTATGTGCCCAGGCTCGCGGATCGTCGAGACGACATACTGCTTTTGAGTCATCATTTTTTGCAGAAGTTTGCAAAACAGCAGGGAAAGCAGGTAAGGGGCATTTCCGATGAAGCAAGCGGCATTCTGCTTTCCTATGAATACCCTGGGAATGTGCGGGAGCTTGAAAATATCATTGAAAGGGCTCTTGCCATGACAAGCGGGCAAACAATCGAACCGGCCCACTTGCCCCTTGATCTTCAGCAACTTTCGTTCAGGGTGCGGCGTCCACAGAAGGAATTTTTGACCCTGGACGAAAATGACCGTGATTACATTTTCTGGGTCCTCAAACAGGTCGATGACAATAAGACCCGTGCAGCCGAAATTCTCGGCATTGACAGGGTGTCTCTTTGGAGGAAGATAAAGCGCTACGGGATGCAATAATAAAAAAAGGAGGGTAGGGCAAATGGCAATAATTACAATTTCAAGGGGTTCTTACAGCCACGGAAAAGAAGTGGCTGAAAAAGTGGCTCAGAGGCTCGGCTATCAGTGTTACGCACGCGAGGTGATCCTGGGGGCTTCAAAGGAATTCAACATCCCCGAAATCAAGTTGGTGAAGGCCGTGCACGACGCTCCTTCCATGCTGGAAAGGTTCTCATACGGCAAGGAAAAGTTCATCGCGTACTTTCAGTCTTCGCTTTTAAAGTGCATGGTGAGGGACAACGTCGTCTACCACGGGCTGGCCGGACATTTCTATGTAAAAGGCGTCTCTCACGTCCTCAAAGTTCGAATTATTGCGGAGATGAAGGACCGTATCCAGATTATAAGAGACCGGGAAAATATCCCCTACGAAAGCGCCCAGGAGCGGCTTAAAAAAGACGATGCCGCAAGGAGCAAATGGAGTCAGCATCTCTACGGGATAGACACCGCCGACCCGATTCTCTACGATCTGGTGATCCGCGTCCGGAAGATGACCGTGGATGACGCCGTGGACGTGATCTGCCATACCGTGGCGCTGGATACTTTCAAAACGACCTTTGAATCCCAGAAGATGATGGAAGACCTGGTGCTGGCATCCGAAGTGAAAACAACCCTGATCGAGATCAAACCCGACATCCAGGTTTTCGCCCGCGACGGCGTCGTTACTCTTGGCGCCAGCGCACAGATTATGAAAGACCCCGATCAGGTCAAGGAAATGGAAAGAATCGCCGGTCATATCCCCGGCGTTAAGCAGGTCAACATAAAGGCCACTCACCTGGTTGAGTGGAGTGATTAGAAACAGGAGATTCAATGAACGCCGAGCCGAACAAAATCATCTACTCCATGGTCGGGGTAAGTAAGTTCTTTAACAAACGACCGGTCCTCAAGGATATCTATCTATCATTTTTCTATGGAGCAAAGATTGGAGTGGTGGGTCTGAACGGTTCCGGCAAGAGTTCGCTTCTCAAAATACTGGCCGGGGTGGACAAGGATTTCAACGGCAAGACTGTGTTTGCCCCGGACCTTACGGTCGGCTTTTTGGAGCAGGAGCCTCGACTCGATGATAAGTTGAGCGTTCGCGAATCGGTCGAACAGGGGGCCGGGGAGACCGTTGACCTGTTGAACGAGTTCAACAGCATAAACGAGCGGTTTGCCGAACCCCTGTCCGATGAGGATATGAATAAACTTATCGACAGGCAGTCAGAGGTTCAGGAAAAACTGGATTCGATGAACGCCTGGGACCTGGACTCGAGGATCGAGATGGCCATGGACGCCCTGAGGTGCCCTCCGGGAGATACTCCGGTAAAGGTCCTCTCGGGAGGTGAGAAACGGCGAGTTGCACTCTGCCGGCTCCTGCTCCAAGAACCCGACATTTTGCTGCTCGATGAGCCTACCAATCATCTCGACGCCGAAACCGTCGCATGGCTCGAACACCATCTTCAGCGCTATCAGGGCACCGTAATCGCCGTAACTCATGACAGGTACTTTCTGGACAACGTGGCCGGATGGATACTGGAGCTTGACAGGGGACAGGGTATCCCATGGCAGGGCAACTACTCCTCCTGGCTCGAACAGAAAAGCGCAAGGATCAAGCAGGAAGTCAAAGGTGAGAGCGAACGGCAGAAGACGCTCGATCGCGAACTCGAATGGATAAGAATGTCCCCGAAGGGCAGGCATGCTAAGTCCAAGGCCCGAATCAACGCTTATGAATCGCTGCTTCGCCAGGATTACGAGAAACAGGCAGGGGACCTCGAGATATTCATACCGCCCGGCCCGAGGCTCGGCGGTGTGGTCATCGAGGCCAATAGCCTGACCAAGGCTTTTGGAGAAAACCTTCTGTTCGATGGCTTTTCGTTTGCTCTGCCCCCTGGAGGCATCGTTGGCATAATAGGGCCTAACGGCGCCGGCAAAACCACTCTTTTTAGAATGATAACAGGCCTGGAAAAGCCCGATTCAGGTACAATCAGACTGGGTGAGACCGTAAATCTGGCCTACGTTGAGCAGAGCCGTGAGACGCTCGATCCCGATAAGACAATCTGGGAAGCCGTCTCGGAAGGAATGGACACCATCGAGCTTGGAATCCGTTCAGTCAACTCGCGGGCTTATGTCGCCCGGTTCAATTTTTCGGGCGCCGATCAGCAAAAGAAAGTCGGTCTACTCTCGGGAGGTGAACGCAACAGGGTCCACCTGGCAAGAATTCTCAAACAGGGCGCCAATGTAATTCTGCTCGACGAGCCTACAAACGACCTCGACGTCAATACCATGCGCGCGCTCGAAGAGGCCCTGGAGAATTTCGCGGGGTGTGCGGTGGTAATCAGCCACGACAGGTGGTTCCTCGACAGGATTGCAACTCACATAATTGCCTTCGAGGGTGACAGCACTGTCGTTTGGTTCGAGGGAAACTATTCCGACTATGAGGCCGACAAGAGGGCCCGCCTCGGCTCCGCGGCCGACCAGCCGCACAGGATCAAATACCGGCATTTGACGCGTACGTAGGAAGCAAGGCAAAAGCAAAAAGTAAAAAGGTAAAAGGGAAGAAGGCTCAACCCGGTCATCCGGATCACGGTGAATCTGTCTTGCCGGTAGAGCCGCCTTCCACGGAGGCGCTTGGCGTTATTCTCTCATTTCCCTTATAATTCTCCCGATTATCAATCGATTAATCCGTGAGAAAAATATGATCCGATTCAAAGAGAAAATCTCCCACCGGTTCTTTGCCGCTTTTTTTATCGTAGCGGTCATTCCGATTTTCATCATGGGGATAGGTCTTTACAAGGCCGCTGAAAAGACGCTCATCGATTCGGCCTACATGCATATTCGGACCATCGCGCAGGATCACGCTAACAGACTTGATACCTGGTATGGGGAAAGGCTCGATGATATCAAGGTCCTTTCGGGCCTTTCCCCGATTCGGGAAATGTGCTGCTCACCCGGTTCGAAGGAGGCGGCTTCAGTAGAGAAAACCTTGATCGCCGACTCCCTCGCGCTCACACGCGGCAAGTCTCCAGCCTACGAGAGCATCCATATAATGAGTCCGTCCGGCGAGATCGTGGCTTCCACCGAAGCGAACTCGGAGATGATCGTTTCAAAGAAATACCTCGAGGACCTAAAGAACCTGAAAACCGCCGAGGGTCCGGTTCTAAGCCCTTTGCACCAGCACTTGGACCGTGCATGGTACATCCATCTCACAGTTCCCGTTTATTCCAGGGACGGCACAATGAGCGCGGCCATTATGGCGATCCTGCATGCCTCCGGAACGCTCGATCCGCTTCTTGCGGACAGAACCGGCCTGGGAAACACGGGTGAGGCCTACCTGGTTAACGGGGAAGGGAAAATAGTTACGCAATCCAGATATCTTGGCCGCGAAGAAACCGCGAAGCGGAAATTAGAGACCGTCGGGATAGTCTCGGCCCTCGACCGGAGAGAGGGGATCTCGATATACCGCAACTATATGGGGCGCGAGGTGGTCGGCGCTTACAGATGGCTCCCCAGGTATCACTCGGCCCTGGTGGTCGAAATGGGAAAAGATGAAATACTTGCCCCTATCAGGGTTATAAGAATTGCCGTCCTGTCAACAGCCGCCCTGGTGAGTTTGATTTGTATCCTGGCGTCCTTTTTGTTGAGCAGGCAAATATCAAGGCCCATCAGTGAGATGGCAAAAGCCTCGCGCAAGATGGCCAATGGTTCTCTTGACCAGCGCATCTCCTATTCCCGCCGCGATGAGATAGGGACGCTGGCGGAAGGTTTCAATTCTATGGCCGAGGACCTCTCCTCGCTGATAGACTCGCTTAAACAAAAGGAAATCTCTCTTCAGAAGGCTTATGACGAACTTATGCAGGCGCAGAGCCAACTCGTTCAATCCGAGAAGATGGCGGCCGTCGGCGAACTTGTGGCGAGTGTTGTCCATGAAATGAGGAACCCCCTGTCGTCGGTCAAGCTTAATTTTCAGATAATCGGGAGGTCCCTGGATCGCTCAGGTCCCGTGTCCGAACATTATTCCATCGGCCTTGACCAGATCGCGCAGCTCGAAAAAATGCTTACGAGCCTGCTCGACTATAGTAAACCGGTCGCGCTGACGAAAACTCCGTTTCGGATCGAAACCGTCATTGCCGAAAGTATCGGGCAACTGCAATCCTGTACGGAAGGGTGTTCAGTCGAGGTCAAAATGCACGAAGTTCTGCCGCTGATCGTGGGAGACCAGGAACAGATTCGGCAGGTATTGGCAAATGTAATCAAAAACGCTGTCGAGTCGTCCGGGCCTGCAGGAAAGGTCGAGGTAAGGATAAGGCCTTGCGAAAAAGATGGGAACAAAGGAGTCCTGGTTGAGATCGCCGATAACGGCCCCGGAATTTCACAACAGGATATGAAGCGCATCTTCCAGCCATTTTTTACCACCAAAGAAAATGGAACGGGTTTGGGGCTTTCTGTAGTAAAAAAAATTATGGAGGCCCACGGGTTCGGCCTTGCGGTTTCGAGTCAGGAGGGGGTAGGCACAGTTGTGAGCTTGCACTTGCAGGGCGCATAGGCGAAAAAATGAAAAAAATACTCCTGATAGATGATGAACATTCACTTGTGCGCACCCTTGAGCTTTACTTTCAAGGCAAGGGTTACCATGTTCTTGCCGCTTTCGATGCGCGTGAGGGGCTGAGTCTTTGGCGGGAACATGATCCCGACCTCGTGCTGCTCGATGTCCAACTGCCCGGCATGGACGGCACGCAAGCTCTTTCGGTGGCAAAGGAGGAAAATCTTTCAGGCGATGTCATCATGATAACCGCCTTTCAGGATATGGAGGCAACCCTTGCGGCCATTCAGCGCGGAGCTACCGATTACCTCTATAAGCCCCTTGATCTTGATACCCTGGACGTCTTGCTCGAAAAAATTCTGATCCGGCGCAGCGAACGGGAAAAGTTAGAGAGATTGAGCCATGTCATTTCGGAGAGCTTCAAACCGAACCAGATTATTGGAAAAAGCTCCGCTACCCTTGAAGTGCTCAAAGACATAGCGCGGGTTGCCCCAACACCCGTAACCGTGCTTATTGAGGGCGAGACCGGCACCGGAAAGGAGTTGGTTGCTCGAACCATTCATCAGCAGTCGGCCCCTGACGAGCCTTTTGTGGCTATCAATTGCGCGGCCATTGTGGGGAATCTGCTAGAAAGCGAGTTGTTCGGGCACGAGCGGGGGGCTTTTACCGGCGCTGTTCAACGGAAGCTGGGAAAGCTCGAAATTGCCGGCAGCGGTACGGTTTTCCTCGATGAAATCGGAGAACTTCCCCTGGAGGTTCAGGCCAAGTTCCTGCGCGTACTCCAGGAAAAACAGTTCCAGCGTGTTGGGGGTTTGAAGGACATCTCCTTTAAGGCGCGCCTCCTTGTTGCGACGAATAGAAATCTGGAAAGCATGGTGCAGGCCGGCAGTTTTCGTGAAGACCTCTATTTCAGGCTAAAAGTGTTCGTGATTCACACTCCGCCCCTCAGAGAGCACCAGGAGGATATCATTCCGCTTGCCGAACATTTTATATCGCGGCTCAACCGCGAATTGAAAAGAAACGTAACGCGGATTCCAATGGAATACATCAAGACCCTTAAGGCTTACGACTGGCCGGGAAACGTAAGGGAGCTGGAAAATTTGCTGGGAAGGGCCATTATTCTTTCAAGGGGCGAGGTGCTCGAACTCGACGAATGCTGGTTCCAGAGGACGGAAGTCTGCCCAGCATCCGTCTCACTTGAAGAACAGGGTGAGCTTAAAAGCCTGACCTCTTTGGAAAAGGAGCACATCCTGAGGGTCCTCAGCCATACGGGGGGTAATTTCGGCGAGGCGTGTAAGATTCTTGGAATAACGAGGCCGACTTTACGAAAAAAGATCAACGACTATGGCCTCAGAGAGTTTATCGGAGACTCGTGAGGGCAGGGGAGAACTATCCGCAGATGACGCAGATAGAAGCATGAATGAAAATAATCTGCGAAAATCTGCGTCCTCTCGCCGGGTTTTTTTGCTTACTTTGGGATCTCACTAATCGTTATGGTTCCCTCCATATACATGGCGGCTTCGCCTGCAATGATCACGCGCTTTCCCCGGTCCCGGCAAAAAAGTTCTCCACCTCTTTTGGATACCTGAATCGCATGAAGGTTTTTCCTTTTGAGCAATCCCGCCCAATAGGGGACAAGAACACAATGCGCCGATCCCGTTACCGGGTCTTCCTGAACCCCTACCGCCGGAGCAAAAAAGCGCGATACGAAATCGGTTCTGTCTCCCCTCGCCGTTACAATCAATCCTCGACAGTTCAGACCGGCGAGTGCGGTGAAGTCAGGTTTCAAGTCCCTGACGGCTTGTTCGCCCTCGACTACCGCGAGGATATCCTCATCCGAGTTGAGCACGGTGATCGGAGGCACACCCAGTATCTCAAAGAACCCATCCGCGGACCTTCCCAGGGTGGGAGGCCTCGACGGAAAATCCATCTCGAACATTCGGTCCTTTTTCTCCACAATGAGTTGCCCGCTCTTGCGTGTTTGAATGCGAATTTTCTGCTGCGGCCACTTTTGGCGTTCGAAGAGAACGTAGGCGCTTGCGAGCGTGGCATGGCCGCAAAGAGCCACCTCTGTGATCGGTGTGAACCATCTGAGAGCGAACTCGCCGCCGTTCTGAACTACAAAGGCGGTCTCGGAGAGGTTGTTTTCGGCCGCTATGGCCTGAAGTGTCGAATCGGAGACCCAGTGATCGAGCAGGCATACGGCTGCCGGATTTCCGGAAAAAACCTCGGAAGTGAATGCATCGACCTGGTAAACCGGTATTTTCACCTGGTCTCCTTTCGGTGAACTGTTACGGCTTCAGCGCTTCGAATGCGGCTTTTGCTTCTGATGAATACGCATGCATTTTCAACAGGTCTTCACAGGGCTGCTCCTCACACGCGCGCGCAGCTTTCAACTCCACGGGCGAGAGCGCATTTGCGGATTGGACAGACATGGCGATAGCCTACAAGCCTCTTGCCCTCGCTCTTGCACCCCTCGCAGTTGATGTCCTCGGGTTTGAAATCATGCCCGAACTTTTCCGTCCACAGTGCCGCTACTTTTCCCCGGGCGATATCATCGTCGCTCCTGGTGGCCAAAAAGGCGGGGCAGTCGGAACAAACCAGTCCGCAGTACGCAATCATTTTAGTCAAGATTTCGCTGAGCAATACGCCGAACGAAGTACATGCACAGCACCCACCACGTATTGCTGCCGCTTGTGCAGGCGCTGCGGGCCCCGGCGCGGCCTTCAAACGCTTCAATACCTGACGCGCGATCACCGGCGACAGCGGCGAGCCACCGGCGCGCAGGTCGCGGATGTCGGCGGCGACATCACGCGCCAGCAGGCCCTTGAGCAGATAGCCGCTGGCGCCAGCCTCCAGTGCGGCGAGCACGTTCGCCTCGTCGCCAAACATGCTGATCACCAGGATGTCGCAATTCGGGTGCCGTTGCGCAACGAAGCGGATGACGTCGAGGCCGGACATGTCGGGCAGCCCGAGATCAACCAGCAGGTACATGCGGTGCTTGCTGCGTCAGCCCGGCAAGCGCCGCGGCGCCAGTCGAGTAGGTGGTGTCGAGTTTGAGCCAGTCCTGCACCTGGATCGAGGCGGCCAGCGACGTGCTGGTATCGGCATCGTCCTCCACAATCGCCACGTGTATCCGGTCGCACTCTGGCTTGGCGGCTGGCATCGCTGTTCCCCTGTGACAACAGCATACCGCCCCGCGCCTGGCGGCACACCATGACCGCTTGCCCCGATTCTGGGGATAGCGTTCGTGGACCGTAACGGGCGATTGTCGCGGTAGCGGGATGAATGCCAATGAGGAGGAAGGCGTGAACGATAACAAACACGGCAAAGGAACTTTCCTCCTCATTGGTCGAACGGTGGCCTCGGCCCTGCTCCTGGGCACACTCTTCGCCCGGCGCTGGCCACACCAAGTGCCGAGCTGGTTTTGACAAGCGACGGCGCGAATGGCGATCCGTTCGCGAGCGTCGGATTCGCCGAAACCCTCAACGTCGATACGGGCGTTGTGGACGCCAGTTCGACCGGAAGCTATCAGGAAACCCTGGCGCGAGCCGTCGTCACCCAATCCAACGGCACATCGGTGGCCGCGTTCGATTTCACCAACTTCACTCTGAGCAATACCCTCAATTTGGTGGGATCGATGCCAGTGGCGTTCGTCGCCACTGGCAATATAGACATCACCGGCGCGCTCAATGCGGGAGGCGGCCCGCTCATCGGTATTGGCGCGGGCGGCTTTGCCGGTGCTTCGGGGTGTATGGCTCGAACGGAGCGCAAGGCAGTGGGCCGGGCGGGTCAGGGGGGCGGCGGAATTGGCCTCGGTGGCTATGTCGGGTCACCATGCTGCGGTTATAGCAGGGCATCGGAAGGAGGCGGCGGCGGCAGCGCCAGTCCGGGGCAACCCGGCGTCGCGGGGTACCTGTTCCCCAGTAACGCCATCAACGGCAACGGTGGCATCGGAGGCAGCGCTTCGTTCGCCCTCGACATCCTGCAAGGCGGCGGCGGGGGCGGTTCCGGGGGCTGGGGATTTCCTTACGCGGGTGATACCCCGGTGAAAACGGCGGCGCGGGTGGGGGGCGCATTGTTGCTGGAGACACCTGGCAGCATCACTATCGGCACGAATGGCGTCGTCAAGCAACGGGCAGCAAGGCAGCCAGGACTGCGAAGGTCGGGCCGGCGGTGGTGAAGACGGTGGTGGCGAATCTGGTTCGATGCAGGCGGCGCTATCGACAACCAGGGCCTCATCAGCGCCACCGGTGGGGCACCGCAACCCGGAGCGTGTGGTTATGGCCCGGGTGCGGTACCGGTCGAGTGGCGCCGGTTCCGGCGGTGCGGTGATCCTGGACCCGGCCAGTCTCGTAAACGACGGCACTATTGATGTCGCCGACGGAAACGGTGCCACGGCCTATGGTGGGCTGGTCGACACGTTCGGCGAGCCCTTCACCGGAACCGGCCAGGTCATCGTGAAAGTGTTTCCGCCTCGACGGTTCCCGAACCCTCGACCGGGCTTTTAATTATTTTATCTCTGGCGGCGCTGAGCATAATCCGTTGCGGAATGGAGGCTTGATCCGTTTCGATAAGACACGCTCAGTGGCCCGGTAATTGCACGGCTGTGCGTTTTGGCCACCCGGCTTCAGCGTCACAGTCCTTCGAAGCCGCGTCCCGCAGTGCGGGTGTCGTGGGCGGTGTGCAGAGGATCGCGGTGGCCCGGGCAGTTCTGGATGCGGCGCAGATCGTAGCCCTTCTTCCCCAGTGCGCACCCACAGGAATGGCGGAGGATATGCGGAGATTCAATTGACGTTGCACCCCGTGACCGATGCCGGTAGGGACGCAAATGCTGGCCTCCGCAATTCGGGGATGCCGTGCCCATCGGATTATGGCGCGATTGTTCCAGCATTTGGAGCGTCCCGGGCAATACCGATTGCGAGCGGACGCGTGACATCGATGTCTGACCTTGACGCTTGGTACGCTGCATTCAAGTGCATTGTGAGCACAGCGAAGCAATCTCCAGCGTCGGCTCGCGCGATCTCGTGGGGCAGATTGCTTTGTTTCGCATCGCTTCCAACAGCGGCGTCGGCGGGGATTGGCCGTAGGATTGGACCATCCGGATCGATAAACTAAATGACCCCCTCGCCCGCCAGCGCCTCCACCTCGCCTGCGCTCATCCCCAGCCACGACTGCAACACCTCGCCGGTGTGCTGCCCGAGCACCGGTGACGTCGATCAGCGTCGGCGGCTTGCCGTCGATGCGCACCGGCCAGGCCGGCATCTTGAAGTCGCCATGCGTCGGATGGTGGATGGTCTGCATGATGCCGCGCTGCTCGAAGGTCGGATCGTTCTGCAACTCCATCGTGTCGAGCACCGCGCCCGCCGGGATGCCGGCACTGCCGACCGCGTTCATCGCCTCGTGCTTGGTGTGCTGGCGGGTCCAGGCGGCGATGATCGCGTCCACCTCGGCCTCGCGCTGCCACCCGGTCCGCCGGCGTGGCGTAGCGCGGGTCGCCGAGCAGATCCTCGCGGCCCACCAGCTTCAGCAGGCGGTCCCAATGTTCCGGGTTGGCGCGGCTGGTCATGATGTAGACGTAGTCGTTCGGGCCGCCGGGCGCGCACGGATACAGCCCCATCGGCGCGTTGTTGACGCCCACCACCTTGCTGCCGCCGCGCTCCGCCGGCTTGCCGGTCAGCCCCTGGGTGGCGAAGTTGATGCGCATGTAGTGCATGATCGCGTCCTGCATCGCGACTTGCAGCCGCCGCCCCTGCCCCGTCTTCTGCCGCTTGTACAGCGCGCTGGCGATGGTGATCGCCATCGTCATGCCGGTGCCGGTGTCGCCCAGCGAAATGCCCGGCCGGGTCGGCGGGCCGTCCGGATCGCCGGTCACGCTGAACGTGCCGCCGCAGGCCTGCGCGATCATGTCGAAGGCGAGGTTCTTCTCGTACGGGCTGCCCTCGCCGAACCCCTTGACCGAGGCGTAGATGATGACCGGATTCAGTTCGCGCACCACGTCGTAGCCGAGGCCCAGACGCTCGATCGTGCCGGGGGCAAAGTTCTCGACTGCAGACATCGGCCTTGCGCAGCAGGTCCTTCACCAGCGCCAGCCCGCGCGGCGATTTCAGGTTCAGCGCGATGGACTTCTTGTTGGCGTTGAAGACGTGGAAGTAATACGGGTCGGTGTCGGGCTTGCCGGGCTGCCGGCGGCGGCCGGGATCGCCCAGGTTCGGGTTCTCGATCTTCACCACGTCGGCGCCCATCCAGGCGAGCGCCTCGGTGCAGGAGGGGCCGGCCTCGAACTGGGTGAAGTCGACGATCCGGACCCCGGCCAGAAGGTCCACGTCCGCGCTGTTGCTTTCCATCGTCTGCCGCTCCTCCCGCATTGCCGTGGGTTCAGCTTACGGGACAGGCGCGCCGAACGAAATCCCTGTCTCCGCGCGCGATTACGTCACCCCAACGCCAACGTGCAAGTGCGACGTCAGGCTGCCGATCGTCGCCAGCGCCCATGAGCAACGCGGCCCCATCAGGTTCCGGTTCATCATCCTCCTCAATGCCAGGATAGCGATAAGCAACGCTCCAAACGGTGAGCGGACCTATCGCTTCAGCGATGGCGTCAGGGCCGGATAGAAGGGGATTGCGCCGGCCTGCGAGTTCGGCAAGGTCATGTGTGCGCGGAAAACCGGCGCCGGCAGCCACCAGCAGGCCCTTCACAAGCTTTTCGGCGGCCTGCTGGCGATGATACGCCGCAATGCCAAACGCCGGCTGCGGCATTTCGAGGCATGCCCGCGCGACACGAGCGTCCTCCATAGCGACTGCAAGCCATCGTGCTGCTTCACGGCGCCGTTCGGTCTCGTTTGCCCCGTCGTCAGGGCCGCTCATAAACGACAACGCCTTCCGATGCGGCCTGATAAGCCAGACTACCCGCGATCCTGCTCTTGCGCCGGAACACTGATTCCCGACGGGAATGACGTCCGCCGCGTGCCGGTAGCTCTGCCGTGCCGCGTAACCGGCCGCGAGCGTCAACTTTTCACGAGGGGCGTCGTCATCAAGGATAACGAGAAGGTCGATGTCGCTGTCCGGCCCGGCCTCGCCACGCGCAGCGGAACCGAACAGCACGACTTCGTGCGTGGCCGGAAGTAGGCAATCACGGGGTCAAGTAATTCAGCCGGGACTGCCGTGCGGTCATCGCCTCATCATACACACAAGACTCGCCCGCGCACCAGGCAACCGCGCTGTACCCCGCTGTGTGCGACGACACTGCCGCCCCTACCCTGCTCCGGCGAGCGATCGATAGAAACGTTCCGGACCGTCCACCTCCACCTTCCCATGTTCGATCAGCAGGAAGCGCGTCGCGATAGCGGCAACGAAGCTGCGGTCGTGCGAAACCAGCATGCAGGTCGGCGCGTGCGCCAGGATCTCCGCCTCGAGCGATTCCCGACCGGCGATGTCCACGTGGTTGGTCGGCTCGTCCAGCAGGTAGAAGTTCGGCTCGGCGAGACGCAGCGCGAGCAATCCCAGGCGTGCTCGCTGCCCGAGCGATAGCACGCGGATCGGCCGGCGCTGCATGTCCACCGTGAAGCCGGCACCGGCCAGCAGGCTTGTGCTGCGCTGGTCGCCGAGGCGGAAGCGCGCAGCGATATAGCCGTGCGGCGTGTCGTCGCGCGGCAGTTGCGACATGAGTTGGTCCACATAACCCAACACGATGGAGGGTGCGGCGCGCATGCCTGGCACGGTGTCGGGCGAGGCAATGGCCTGCCGCAGCCGCTGGATGAACAGCGTCTTTCCCACACCGTTGCGGCCCAGCACGACGATGCGGTCCTCCTGGAACACGTGCAGCTTCTCTATGCGGAACAACTCACGGCCGTCCGGGATGCGAACATGCAGACCGGCGATGTCGAACAATACGCGGGCATGGGTGCCGCGGTTGGCCAGGCGAATCTCGCCGGTGCGCTCCACATGGGCGGGACGCAGCGTTTGCTCCAACGCTTCGGCACGCTTCTTGAGGTACTTCGACTTTTTTAGCAGCAGGTCACTGCCACTGTTGATACCGACATTTTTCAGTTCGGCCGCGTTACGCCGCAGCCGTTCCGCCTCGCGCGTGCCTTTCGCGAGTTTTCGTTCCGCCGCCAGCGTCGTCATCGGCAAGCAAACCGCGCGCGATGCTGTAGGGGTGCGCGTAGCTTGGACAATAGCGACGGACGCAAGAACAGCGTGCGCGTCTTGGTGCAGGCGTCCAAAAAACTGCGGTCGTGGCTGGCGATGACCATCGGGATCGGGCCGGCTTCCTCGGCGATCCAGCGTTCCAGGCGCTGGATTTTTTCCAGGTCGAGATGGTTGGTCGGCTCATCGAGCAATAGCGCGTCCGGCTCGGTGACCCAGGCACGGGCGATCAAGGTGAGCCGTTGCCAACCGCCGCTGAGATCGCCCACGGCGCGGCCGTGCAGCTCCGCTGGTGCGGCAAGAGCGTCGAGGATGACGCCGACACGCCATTCGTTCGAATTGCGTTCCGGTGGTGGAATGGCGCGGCGGATCGCCTCCGCCAGAGGTAGCGCACGCAGGTTGTCCGGCATCTCCTGTTCCACGAAGCCAACGCGCAGGCCGCGGGAGCGGACGATGTCGCCGGTGGTCGGTTCGGTCAGGCCGGCGAGACAGCGCAGCAGGGTGGTCTTGCCGCCGCCGTTGGCAGCCACGAGACCGACCCGGTCGGTGCCGCCGATGACGACGATTAAGGTTTTCGAATAAGCGGGCGCGGCGTGAGGGACCGGCGACCCGACGCAGGCTGATGGAGCCCATTGGATTGCTCGTGAAATATGCGGCTGTACTTGGCCGGCCGCGATCAGTGAGAGCAGGGTTCCAACAGGCGCGCCGGTGGGAGGCGCTGTGGCGCGCATGACGCTCAGGGCAGGATATGGATCGGCCTGCCCTGCGGCGATTTACCGCAGGGCGGCCACAGGGCCGCGCGGATGATGCTGATTATAAGCGCTCATGCAGCCCTCCTGCGGTAAAGGTTGAATTGTTGCGATTATAGAGACGCGACCAACGCGGCGTGCAAGAGATCGTATCAAGCGCGCTGCAGAGGCGCTGGTGGTCACGACGAAGACTGCCCGCGCCATCTGTCATTGCGAGGCGCGCAGCGCCGGAAGCATTCTCCCGCCTCATGAACCGCCGCAGGCTCAATCAGGCGGGATATTGTTTCGGCGCTGCGCGCCTCGCAATGACAGATGATGGCAGCCGCCGCGGCGCTGGATGAAGGCGAGCCGTCACGGCCTGGAGCCCGCGCGCTACACACGGCCGGCTATCAGCTTTTTCAAATCCGCCTCCGGCCGGGCGCCGTAGTGGCTGATCACCTCGGCCGCGGCGATGGCTGCCCATCCGGCCGCATACCGGCAACGACCGGCCCGCCGTCAGCCCGGCCAGGAACCCCGCCGCATACGCGTCGCCGGCACCCGTCGTGTCCACCACGCGCGGTCGGTTCGGCGGCGACCTCCACCGTTTCCGTGCCGCGCACGATCACGCTGCCCGCCTCCGACCGCGTCAGCACGGCCAACGCCACCTCACGCCGCACCGCCTCGACCGCCGCTTCGAACGTGTTCTCCTCGTAAAGCGAGTGATCTCCGCCTCATTGGCGAACAGGATGTCGACGTCGTTCGCCACAAGGTCGCGGAATGCCGCACGATGGCGATCGACGCAGAACGGATCCGACAGCGACAGCGCCACCTGCCGGCCCGAGGCGTGCGCCGTCGCCGCGGCGCGACGGAACGCCGCCTGCGCCGCCGGCGGATCGAACAGGTAGCCCTCGAGATAGGTGATCGCCGAGTCGCCACCAGCTCCTCGTCCACATCCTCCTCGCCGAACGAGACGCAAGCACCGAGATAGGTGTTCATCGTGCGCTGCCCGTCCGGCGTCACCAGCACCAGGCAGCGCGCCGTCGGCGCCCCGTCGATCAGCGGCGCAGACGGGAAATGCACGCCGGCCGCGCTGATGTCGTGGCGGAACACCGCGCCCAACTGGTCCATCGCGACCTTGCCCAGATACGCGACCCTGCGCCCCCAGCGCCGCCGCCACCGCACAGGTATTACCAGCCGACCCGCCACTGCTCTCCTCGCCCGGCGGCATCGCCGCATACACCGCGTCGGCCCGTTCCGCGTCCACCAGGATCATCGTGCCTTTCAGCATATCATAACGTGACAGGAATGTATTATCGACCTGGCGCCACCACATCGACCATCGCATTGCCGATGCCCAGGATATCGAATTTCACGTCGTCCATAGTTCAATGCCCCCACACTTTCACAACGCGACTGGGGCGGATGTGCGCGCACCGCCGCTTCATTCACTTCCACACCCCAGCCCGGACCGGTCGGCAGGATCAGCTCGCCGTTCTCGATCACCGGCGGGTTGACGAACAGCTCGTCGCGCCAGGCCACGCTGTCGATGTCGATTTCCATCACGCGGAAATTCGGCACCACGGCACAGAAGGCCGCGCTGATGCCAGAGCACAAATGGCCATAGTAGTTGTGCGGCGCGCAATTGACTTCGTAGGCGTCGGCCATCGCGGCGATCTTGATCAATTCCAGGAAGCCGTTCCAGATCACGTCGATGATCGCCACGTCCTGCGCATAGGCATCGAAGAACGGCCGGAACGCCTTCCGTCCGCACACCGATTCCAGCGACGCGATCGGGCACGGCGCGGCCCGGCGGATCAGCGCCAGCGACTGCGGATCCCAGGTGTCGATCTCCAGCCAGGTCATGTCGAACGGCGCCACCGCCTTGGCGACCTGGAGATAGCCCTCGGTCTTGAAGTGGTAATTGACGTCGAGGTGCAGGCCCATGTCCGGCCCGGCGCCCTCGCGGAACGCCGCAAGCTGCTTGTGCAACGACTGCAAGGTGCCGCGGTCGATGTTGAGTTCCGGCCAGCCGGGCGTGCGGCCGAAGCCCGGGCCGAAGCCGACCAGCTTCTCGCCATCGAACGGCAGGATGTTGGTCTTCAGCGCCTTGAAGCCGCGCCGCTTCACCTCGGCGCCGAGCGCGGCGATGTCGTCGTAGGTGCGCAGCGGCTTGCACCCGACCAGTTCATGGTTGCGCACGCGATAGGAACCGCAATGCGACCAGTAGACCGGGATGCGGGTGCGGACCGGGCCGCCGAACAATTCGTAAACCGGGACGCCGAGCGCCTTGGCCTTCACGTCGAGCAAGGCGTTCTCGATCGCGGCGATGGCGCGGGCGTTGACGCCGCCGGGGGCCTGCACCTGCCGCACCCACAGGCCCGACGAGATGTGCTGCACGGGGCGCGGGTCCTGGCCGATCAGCGGCTCGGCGAGGCCGTGGATCACGCCGGTCAGGCCGCGGCTGCCATCGGCTTCGGTGTATCGGACCAGCCGGTGATGCCGTCGTCGGTGGTGATCTTCAGGAACGAGAAGGTGCGCCAGCCGGCGTCGCAATGCAGGTCCTCGATGCGGGCGATCTTCATGACGTTCCTCCGGCTTTGGCCGCTTTGTCTGCGGCGCAGAGTAGTGCATGTGGGCGCAGTCCAGCGAAGGAACACTCGCCCTCCCCTTGAGGGAGGGGGTTTGGGGGGAGGGGTGCGTGCAGCCGCTGTCCGTGGCAGTACGCCCCCACCCCCCAACCCCCTCCCCAATGGGAGGTGGAGTGTCTGGCTGCCCTGCGCCGGCCTGGCTGCTTACAACCCCGCCTCGATGCGCTCGCAGATCGTGCGCAACACCATGATGCGGGCGAAGTATTTGTCGTTCGCCGGCACCAGGACCCAGGGTGCGAACGAGTTGTTGGTGCGATCGACCATGTCGCACACCGCACGGTCGTACAACGGGGCCTTCTCGCGATTGCGCCAATCTTCCGGCGTGAGCTTGAAGCTCTTGAACGGCGACGTCTCGCGCGCCTTGAACCGTGCCAATTGCTCGTCCGCCGTGATGGTCAGCCAGAACTTCACGACAATGCCGCCGGCTTCCGCGATCTGCTCTTCGAAGTCGTTGATTTCGCCGTATGCGCGCATCCAGTCCGCGTCGGAGCAGAAACCTCGACGCGCTCCACCAGGACGCGGCCGTACCAGGAGCGGTCGAAGATGGTCACCCGGCCGAGCCGCGGCAGATGCCGCCAGAAGCGCCAGAGATACGGCTGCGCGCGTTCCTCCTCGGTGGGCGCCGCGACCGGAATAATTCGATAATTCCGCGCGTCCAGCGGCCGACGAACGGCGGATGGCGCTGCCCTTGCCCGCCGCGTCCATCCCCTCGAATACCAGGATGACCGAGCGCTCGGCGAATTTCCGATGCCGCGTCAGCAGGTTGAGCTTGCCTTGGTATTTAAGCGCAGCACGATAATCCTTGCGCGGCAGCTTCTGGCTATAGTCGAGCGCCGTCAGCACGGTGCGGCCGTCCACTCGGCGGCTCGGGCAATGTCG
>CAVRZU010000023.1:0-11278 GCA_963725365.1 uncultured delta proteobacterium
GGAGAAAGAGCACGCCGATTCGATCTGCATAAGCGGTTTGATAACCACGGTGATCCCGCAGGTAAAAAGAATCAGGGACCTTGCAGCTAAACGCGGTCTCGGGCAAATCAAGATCCTGGCCGGCGGCGCCGCACTCAAGCAGGCGACTGCGGAACATCTCAATGTCGATTATGTGGCGCAAACAGCCTTTGACGGAGCGCGCTATCTTGAATCGTAGGTGAATGGGTGAATGGGTGAGTAGGAGAAACCACTCGCACCCGGATAGGCGAATCGATTCACCGACTCACCTATTCACCAAACCAAAATTTTAGATTGGGGTATTGGATGAAAAGCATCGAAAGGGTTCTAGCCACCGTTGATTTCCAACCGGCGGACCGGATGCCGGTGATACCCCAGGTATTCGGGCATACCGCCCTAATTGCCGGAAAAACCATTCGGGAATATGTTCTTAGCGGTAGAGAACTGGCGGATTGCCAGCTAAAAGCTCTTAAGCGGTACGGCTATGACTGTATTTTTGCCGTTATGGACGTGAATATCGAAACCGAGGCCCTGGGGTCGAAGCTCGTTTATAGCTCCGACGACTACCCCTACGTGCAATCGCATGTCTTTACCAAAGGCACCAATCTCGATCTGATTCCCATACCCGATCCGCACACGAAAGGCCGAATGCCGCAAATTTTGGAAGCACTGGGCATAATGCGGCGGGAAGTGGGGGAAGAAGTTCTGGTTTCAGGCTGCGTTCTTGGGCCAATGACGCTTGCCGGTCAACTGGTTGGACTGGAGACAGCGTTATACCTGGCCGTAGATGATCCCGGGGCTTTCGAAAGACTGCTGGATTTCGCCACCCGCGTGCTAATCCGCTTTGCCACGGCCCAGATCGAGGCCGGGGCGCAAGTGGTTCTGGTATTCGATCCTGCCGCTTCGATGTCCGTAATTCCACCGGCCTTTTTCCGGGAGATCGAGCTTCCGAGGCTAAACAAACTTTTCGAAGCATCAAAAACAAACGGACTATCGGGGGGGTGGCTGCACATCGCCGGACCGATTGCGCCTGTTCTTCCCTATTATGGAGAAACGGGGGCCGGCATTTTCAACTTCGACTATTGCGTCGATCCCAACGAGGTAATGAGTGCGGCGCCTCGGCTTTGCTTCAATGGGAACATAAAGTCTCTGGATTTCGAAACAGCTCAACCTGAAGAAATTTTTAACGAGTCGCTCAGGCTGATGGAGTTATTTTCCGCAAGGGGTGGCTTCATTCTTTCGTCCGGTTGTGAAATTCCGCCTGGCTCCAAGCCTGAAAATGTGGCGGCCCTTGTAGCGGCGGCTCGTTTTCACCACGGATAAAAAATCCACCGATTGACAACCCGGCCGCAATCCGACGATTTGATCGGGGGGCCACGGTCGATATTGAGAGACGCAGAGATCACAGAGAAAACGGCAACTTGCGGATAAAACCTCGCACAAAAAAAACGAGGGATAGTGGCACGGATGATCACGGATAAAGAGATTCATGAGGAATAACAAAGATCTGTATGGAAGCGGGTGTGAGCTGATGGCGACAGAAGCCCAATCCGTGATAATCCGTGAAATCCGTGGTTTCCCGCAAGTGTTCTTGTGCAAAGTGCTGTAAATAGATGCGTGAGGGGAGATAGTTTTTGCCTTTAGTTACGATCAAAACCGGCGAAGGAGATCGCCATATTGAGTTTAGCCCTGGTCAATCCCTTAAAGAAATTCTGGATTCAACGAGCTTTCGGGTCCGTTCCGGGTGCAGGGGGACCGGCGCGTGTGGTCTATGCCGCGTAAATGTGAGGACAAATGAACCGGCAGAACCCAGCCTGATAGAGCGCGAATACCTCTCGGAGGATCAAATCGCGTCGGGTGTCCGGTTGGCCTGCCTGATCAAACCGGAGCAGGACATCGAGGTAACGGTGCTTAACCGGGAGCCGGTTGCCTCGTGGAGGGCCTTGCCGGGCGCCTCCCGAAGCTTTTCCCGCCTTTCATCAGAGCTGCCCCGATCCTCGGGAAGCCCTCTCGGGGCTGCCGTGGATATCGGGACGACGCACATCAGCGTATCCTTTTACGATCTTTCCACCGGAGAATGGTATGCAGGGCGCCACGGCCTGAATCCGCAGGCGTGCTTCGGCTCAGACGTAGTGACCAGGCTCATTGCCTACAACGAGTCCCGGGAGACGGCCCGAACTTTGAGGGGTCTGGTCATCGATGCAGTCGGCTCGGCCATTATGGACATGGCTGTCCGCGAGGGCATCGGTCCGGAGCAGGTTGTAAAAGTGACCCTGGTCGGCAATACTGCCATGCTGGCGGTGCTTTCGGGGCGAAACTGCGACCTGCTGCTTAAGCCCGCTTACTGGATGGCCCCCCTGGATGTCTTCCGGAAAATCCGCGGGAGTTCTCATCGGCCTGGGGGATACACCCGGAAGCAATTATCGAGGTCATGCAGCCCATGGCCGGCTTTGTCGGTTCCGATCTTTTGGCCGGCGTTGTTGGGACGAAGCTTGTCGAAAAAGGACCCGGCGCCCTTTTGATCGATTTTGGGACAAACTCCGAGATCGCCTTATGGGATGGCGAGTCTTTGTGGGTCACTTCCGCTGCCGGAGGCCCTGCCTTCGAGGGGTGCGGCATCGGTTGCGGAATCCCGGGCGGGCCGGGGGCAATTTTTCAGGTCCGTGAACATCCGGGCGGCGCGGCGGCGCCCGGTGGCGCTTGCCCGAATTTGGAAGACATGATTTTTTGGAGTAAACTGGCATGCTTCGATCTCGAATTTCGCACCATAGACGATGAAAAGCCCCTTGGTCTTTGCGGCTCCGGAATAGTCGATCTCATCGCATGCCTGGTCAGGTCCGGCAAACTGAGCAGCATCGGGCGCTTTTCACCAGAAGTTCCACAAGGCGGCCTCACTCTTCTTAGTGGAGACCGGCAACATCTGCTGCTGACCAAAAAGGACGTGGATATTTTCCAGCGTGCGAAAGCAGCCATATTCGCCGGGGTTCAGGTCCTGCTTTCAATGGCCGAGATGAGTCCCCACAATTGCGGCGAATCTATATCGGAGGGGCTTTCGGCCATTTTTTGAACAGGGACAATGCCAGGCAGATCGGACTTCTGCCCGATCTGAAGTCCAATGCCATCGAGCTTTGCGGCAACATTGCCCTTAGAGGGTGCGAAGAACTCCTGATGTCGGAAGATTCCGGGAAGACCCTGGACGAGATCAAGAGCAAGGCAAAGCTGATCAACCTGGCCCAATGCGACGGGTTCGACGACTTTTTTATGGGGGGGCTCTATCTTGACAGAATTTATGAAAAATTCTGAGTTTAACGACCGCGCCTACCTCGATGCATTCATGAAAACAGCTCAGTACCTCGCCGGCCTGACAACGCACGAGGACGTCTGGAATCATATTGCAGAGCTGATGGTCAAGTTTTACGGCGCCGATTCGGCGGGCTTTGCCAGGCAGCTCGAAAATAGTGAGATAGAATTCCACAACCTGATGCCAACCGATCGGTCCTGCCGCGCTTTCCCGGAGTCCCCGGAGATCAGGGAAAGCGTTAGAGAGGTGCTGCAAACCGGCTTCCTGGCCTTGCGCACCCTGACGGCTTTCGAAGGGCCGTATACGGTTGTTCTGCTTCCGATTGTGGCCGGCGCCGAAACCGCCGATGTCATGTTCGTCGGGCATGTTACGGCCAGACCAATCTCAAAAGAGATACTCAACGTATACCTGGCAGTCGCAGGTTTGGCAGGGACAACTGTAAACAAGCTCTTCTCGGAAGCAGAGCTGAAAAAACACCGTGCCCATCTCGAGAAGCTGGTCTTTGAGCGCACCAGGGAGCTTGAATCCTTCAGCTATTCCGCCTCCCACGATCTGCGCGCGCCTCTGCGGGCAATTATCGGTTTTACCAGGAAGATACTCGATGAGAAAGGGTCTTCCTTCGATTCGGAGACAACCCGGATGTTCGGAGTAATCCGTGACAATGCCCAAAGGATGGGGCAACTGATTGACGATCTGCTAAGGCTTTCACGCCTTGGCCGCACCGAACTGAATTGGTCGAAGTTGAGCATGGAAGGCCTTGTGAAGGAAGTGTTGGCGGAAATTCGGTCGGCAGATCCCGAACGCGAGTTCAAAGTTGAAATTTGTGAACTCCCGGAGGCATACGGCGACCGGGCCATGATACGGCAAGTCCTGTTGAATCTTTTGGCAAACGCCGTCAAGTTCAGCCGGGGCAACCAGGACGCCCGAATCGAAGTGGGCAGCATCAAAAGTCCGGGGGAGCAGGTTTATTATGTGAGAGATAATGGTGCAGGATTCAATATGAAATACTACAATAAGCTGTTCGGCGTTTTTCAGCGCCTGGTGAGCGAGAGCCAGTTCGAAGGGACAGGGGTCGGGCTGGCCATCGTTGAGCGGGTAATCCAGCGGCACGGCGGCCGGGTCTGGGCCGAAGGAGAAATCAATAAAGGGGCCACTTTCTATTTTACGCTTTCACCAAAGGAGCAGCAATGAAAAGGGCTGATGTCGAGATACTTCTGATTGAAGATAACCCGGCCGACATAGAGCTTACACTTGACGCGTTGAAAAGGAAAAACCTGGCCAACAAAGTGAAGGTCATAACAGATGGGGAGGAAGCCCTCGAATACCTGTTCAATTCCTGCGACCTTTCGGCGAACAAAGCGGGTTGCCCTTACCTGATATTGCTGGACCTGAAGCTGCCCAAGGTGGGCGGGCTCGAAGTGCTCGAAAAGATTCGCTCCGATATACGGACCAAGCTCATTCCCGTAGTTGTCCTGACCTCTTCGGAAGAAGAAAAAGACAGGGTCGAGAGTTACAACCTCGGGGTAAACAGTTATATTGTTAAACCCGTGGAGTTCGACAGCTTCGCCGGTGTGGTCTCAGAGATAGGATTTTACTGGGTTTTTCTCAATAAGCCCCCTTACTGATTCTGCCGGAGGCAACCCGATATGCCCGACGATCAACTCAATGGGCGCCTTAAGGTCCTCATCTTGGAGGACATCTCGACCGATGCGGAACTGGTGGAAAGCGAGCTTCGCTCCGCCGGGATCGAGTTCGAGGCCAGGCGGGTGGACAGTGAAGAGTCCTTCCTGAAGGCGTTTGAAGATTTTTCGCCAGGGATTATTCTCTCGGATTACTCGCTCCCCTCTTTTGACGGAGAATCGGCCCTCATGCTGGCTGCCGGGATAGCTCCCAATGTGCCCTTTATTTTTGTTACCGGCGCGCTGGGGGAGGATCGTGCGGTTGACCTTTTGAAAAGCGGCGCCACGGATTTAGTGTTGAAGGACCGGCTGTCACGTCTTGCGCTCTGCGTAAGGAGGGCCTTGAAAGAGGCTGAAGAAAAAAACTGAGGCAGCGGGCCGAAGATGAGTTGCTGCTTGCACACGCAGGGCTTGAACGGAAGGTCGAGGAGCGGACAAAAGACCTGCGGCTGACAATGCAGGCGCTGCGGTTAAGTGAGGAGGAGCTTCGCAAATCGCACGATGAACTGGAACTGCGGGTCCAGGAGCGTACAGCTGAACTTAGCGCTTCAATAGCAAGGCTGGAAGTATTAAATCAGGAGCTGCAGGAATTCGCTTTCGTAGCCTCCCATGATCTGCAGGAACCCCTGCGCAAGATACAGACGTTCTGCGACCTGGCTCAAATGAGATGCGCATCGGCTCTTGACAGTGTAGGACGGGGATATTTGGATCGCGTCATTGACGCGGCGTCCCGTATGCGGCATCTTCTCGACGATTTGCTCCAGTTTTCAAGGGTTGCAGGAAAGCCGGAGCGGTTCAAAACAGTTGATTTGGGAAAAGTCATAGGGGAAGCGGCAGATATTTTTGAAGAAAAGATAAAAGAAGCAGGCGTTTCGATCGAAACCGGGGAACTTCCCGGCATCGAAGCGGACGAGTCCCAGATGCTGCAACTCTTTCAAAATCTTATTGGCAACGCTTTGAAATACCGAAGCGGCCAAAGCCTTCGAATCAGGATCAGCGCAAAGCAGGATGGACGGGGGTATTGCGAAATATTCTTCGAGGACAACGGCATCGGATTTGAGCAGCAGTATGCGGAGCGTATTTTCAAACCTTTCCAGAGGCTGCATAGTCACACTGAATATGAAGGCGTCGGAATGGGCCTGGCAATATGCCGTAAAATCGCCGAGCGGCACGGGGGAATCATCCGGGCGGAAAAGCGAGCCGGGGAAAGGCTCGGTATTTATAATCAGGCTTCCCATGATTCAAAACAAAGTGAAGGCCGCTCGCAATAGCCCACTGGAAATGATGGACAGGTGAGACTATTTTGGAAGGGGGTATAATGGCGGGAGAGGACCAACAGGCCGTCCTGATGGCCGATGATGATGCAGATGACTGTATGTTGGCGGCTGAAGCGTTTGCGGTAAGTGGCGGGAAGGCTGCTTTCGATTGTGTTGCAGACGGAAATGAACTGATGCACTATCTTTTGGAACGCACCAATTCCGATTCAAAAGGGCTGCCCGATCTGATCCTCCTTGACCTGAATATGCCCCGCAAGGATGGCCGCGAGGTCCTCCTTGAGATCAAATCCCTGCCCGCTCTGCGGCATATCCCCATAGTCATTCTCAGTACATCCAAAGAGAAAGCGGATATCGACCTGACCGCCAAAGCAGGGGCAAAGTCCTTTATCACAAAACCCTCAAGCTTCGGGGAATGGGTGGAGATAATGAGGGTACTGGGAAAGAAGTGGCTCACAAAGAGGGCAGAATAAGGGGCCTCCCGCAAAACTCCATCCTTTGCGAGCCCCGGGAATCGAGCAACCAGCATTGTTCAAAAGAGGTGATCGGCTTGAATCTAAACTATACGGAAATCAGGAACTGCTTGAAAAACGAGCCCAGAATCGTCAGGCTCCCCGAGAAAGGCAAGGCTGTCTTCGTGGGGGATACCCACGGAGATGTCGAAACCACTAAAGAGGTCCTGAACCGCTACTTCAAACCGGGCTACACCCTCGTGTTCCTGGGGGATTACGTCGATAGAGGCTGCTCATCGCGCGAGAACATATCCCTCCTTCTGACCAGGAAGCTGGAAGCCCCGGACAGGTTGCACCTTCTCATGGGAAACCACGAAGGATATTGTTTTCAGGAATTTTCCCCGGCCGACTTTTGGGAAGGCCTCTCAGAGGACGAAAGAGCCCGGTTTGGTGAACTCTGCGGACTTCTTCCCTACATAGCCCTCAGCAGCAATGGGATTCTTGCGCTGCACGGAGCGCCGCCGGCGCTTTCCTTTCCCGGTGGACTAAATGACCTCAAAGAGGTCGTTCCCGGCAGCAAACCTGGCAACGCTTCTCTGGGGAGATTTTACCGACAGCCCTCACCGTGCCCGCTCCGCGCATGCGTGCGGAAGAACCATGTATGGCAGGGCGTATTTTGACTCCGCAATGAACCAGTATGGCAAAACGGTCCTGATTCGCTCCCACCAGCCGAACGTGCTCCAGACCATATTCGACAAGCGCTGCCTGACGATCATGAGCACGAGGGCGATCGACAGCCCCCGGCGAATTGCGGTGGTCAACCTGGAGAAATCTAATATTGCATCGGTATC
Organism: uncultured delta proteobacterium; assembly: GCA_963725365.1. GTDB lineage: Bacteria > Desulfobacterota > Syntrophobacteria > Syntrophobacterales > Syntrophobacteraceae > SbD1. The sequence goes on from CAVRZU010000023.1 coordinate 7,576, forward strand.
CGAACTGGAAGTGCTGCCTCTCTCTTAGATGAATCATGACTGCGGCAGGACCTTTCCCGCTCCGAATCGGGGAAAAATCCTCAGCAGTTCACTTCGCAGTATCAATGCATTCCGATAACGCTGATTCGGATCTTTTTGCAAGCATTTGAGAATGATGGATTCCAGTTGCAACGGCAATTCCGGTTCCAGATTCAATGGAGATTCAGGGTTGCATTCAAGAATCAGGTCCATGAGGTTCTTATCGTTGTCATCATAGAAAGGAATAGATCCCGTCGAAAAGAGATAAAGCAATATCCCCAAGGACCATACATCACTCGCCAGGCTGCTCTCTCCCATGATCTGTTCCGGCGCCATGAAGGGACGCGTACCGATGGATGTGGCGCTGGTGTTCCGTCGATAGAGATCTTTACCAGCGCCGAAATCCAGGAGTTTTGTGACTCCCGAAGGCGTAATAATAATGTTTTCAGGCTTGATGTCTCTATGCATAATGTTCTGCTCGTGAGCGTGAGCAACCACATCCACCAGTTCCAAAAAGACTTTTTCTTTTGTGACGCCGTCCATCCCCTGATCCAGAATATCTCTCAGGGTAGAACCTTCTACGTACTCTTGAATAATGTTTGCTTCCCTCCTCCTTAACGACCTCTTGCAGTTGCACCGCGTTGGGATGGCCTGCCATCCGCTTCAGGATAGCGGCTACTCGTATGAAGTTGGTGTTCATTTGACTGGAATGAGGGATCTTGGCGACCGACAGCACCTCTGCACGCTCTTCCTTCACCAGCCAAATTTCTGCCTGGCTTCCGAAACCCAGTCTGCGTATCTTCTTCCATTTATTGGCAATGAGAGGAGAAAGTTCCGGCGGCATCGTCTTGTTAGAACCGGCGCGCGTAAAGAGATTTCGGAAGGAGTAGTGCGCACGGGAAAAAAACGATGTTCCAGGCAGCTTGGATAAACTTTCTTGTTGGCTTCGAGTAATCTCTCCACTCGATGCAGACTGCCCCCATTGGAGCAGTACTTCGAGTCGAGGAGGAAAAGCCGTGGAATCCAACGGCAGAATCCAATATTCATCCGCACCTGCGCGGAGGTATTCTCTGGCTTTGGTGGCTTGATCCGGAGAAACGAGAACTAAGAGTGGTACGGATCGGCCAACCAAGTGTCTAACCTGATGGACGTCCTGATCAGGTCTTCTCTGATGCTTGATCACGCCAAGAATCACCAGAAGAAGGTCTCCCTGGTTTAAGTATCGTTCGGCATCTCCTATTGCGGGAACAGCTGTCGATTCGATTTCAAGGTCAAAATGGGAAATCAACTCCTGAATATGCCGAATTTCCTCAGGGGCCAGGTTGATGAACAATACTCTCTCATCGGCCACGGATTAAATCTTTCAAGATAGAATCTGTCAAAAGCCGCCGGCAACAAGTTGTCAGGAGACTACATCACCGGCTGCCAATAGATTCCGATGAACCCTGCGTTTGCCGTTTATTACCGGCTCAAACTGTTAGGATTGACGACAAATCCCTCTTTGGTTGCCGCGGACTTCAAGCGGCCGTCAAAGCAGAGGATTGTCAATCTTTCGGGATCTTCCTGGGAACCCACCAAGGCAGCCCCCAATTGACACGCGTCAGCAGCCCGCAAAGAATGAACCTCCAGAAGCCTTAAGGCCCTCGCACGCACTCTATCAACCGCTGTGACCTCGTCGGCCCTGCTCACAATGCTTGCAAGACGTTCCTTGGCTTTCTCGAATTCCTCAGCGCCTATAAGCCCATCCCTTACTCTCCGGCACAATGCACTGACCACCTCAACGCGACTCAAGCACCAGATCAGCATTCTCGGGTCATCGGCTACCACTTTGATGCAATATTCCGTGTTTTCTTCATTGATGAGCAGGGGAACGATTGCCGAAGAATCCCAGAACTTCATCTCCCACCTTCTCTTTCTTCGAGAAGGGCTTGCAAGACTCCCTTGCCGGCAGGCATCTTATCTTTATCAAAGAAATCAGGTGGAAAAGCCTCCCTATCCTGCGCCCTGGTGATCAAGCCAAGGCGTTCGGCCTCTTCTATCCATGCCGCTTCTTTCTCGGCTCCGGCCGATTTGGAGACATGAACTATTCTGGCAACAGGAGTTCCTCGGTCCACTATTTCCACGTCTTCTCCTCCACGCACCAACCTGATAAAATGGCTCAAGCGGTTCTTGGCCTCGGATATACTGGCACGAATCACAGGGGCGCCCTCCTTACTTTATGGCCTTAAGCTCTCTTTTAACATAGCTATAATAGCTATTATTATAGCTAACGTCAAGAGCGATGGTTAAAAGCGGATTGGGCGCGGTATTTAATTGCTTCCTGTCCGCTTGAAAAGGAAAGTATTGTGTCTAATTTCACATATTTTATTTCCTTCAGACCTGAGATCAGAATGGAGGAAAACCTCCCTCCTTTCACCAGAATAGAGGATTCCGGGAACGATAGAGCTTCTCAGGAAGGCCGTGGGTGTATTACTGCCTTCGAATGTCTCTCCCTGGGTATATCGGAGCATTACTCAACATTCAAAAAACTGGTTCCCTCGCCTGGAGGCCCGGTTCAATTTCCAGGGCAAGACCAGGCAAGTTCATCTGTTTCACAGAATGGGAGTTCGACATCCGGACAGCCTTGTCTTTAAGGCTCCTCTCCGCCTGCAAGACTACCTGAGCGAACATGGCTCCCCCTGGGGATATCCGATCGTGCTCAAAGGGGACCTTGGCGGCGGGGGCGAGACGGTCTTTGCTATCTACGGGCAGGAGGATGTTCCCAAATATCTCCTGGATCTCCCACAGGATAAGCCGTTATTGATCCAAAAATGGGTGGAACACGGTGGAAAAGACCTTCGTGTGGTGATCTATGGAGATCAGGCCGTAAGCTATTTTCGTGTTGGTGGCGGGCAGTTTTACAACAACATCTGCCGAGGCGGCAAGCTCGATAAGGGGGGCTGGCCTGAGTTGCAGCAGAAGGGCGTTTCAGCAGTCCGTTCGTTTTGCGGGCGTGCGCTCGGGCGTTTTGCCTTTATTGCCGCGGTTCTTGTTGTCATCGGACTGGCCATCGGACTGGTTCCCCGCTGGTTCGCTCGCCAGGCGCTGGCCAAAGAGACTGCCGAAATGGCCGTCCAGACTGTAGCGGTGGTTTCGCCCGAACCGGGCAAAAGTGATCTGGGAGTGCCGCTGCCCGCTGAGGTCCAGGCTTTTGTTGAAGCGCCGATTTACGCCCGCGCAAGCGGTTACTTGAAAACCTGGGATGTTGATATTGGCGAGCATGTGGAAGCCGGACAGTTGCTGGCGGAAATTGACACGCCGGAACTTGACCAGCAACTGGAACAGGCAAAAGCCGAGGTGGCGCAAGCCGACGCCGCACTGACTTTGGCCAAATCAACATCCGAACGCTGGACAGAACTGCTCAAAACGGCCAGTGTCAGTGAACAGGAAACCGCGGAAAAACAGGCGGATTACGAACTCAAGAAAGCAGATCTTGAAGCCGCAAACGCTAATTTACACCGGCTCCAGGATTTGAAGAGCTTCGCGCGAGTGACGGCGCCATTCACCGGGACGATTACCGCGCGGGACACCGACGTGGGCCAGCTTATTACGGCTGGAAGTGGCCGCCCGCTGTTCCGGCTGGCGCAGACAAATCCCTTAGGTATACGTCCACGTGCCGCAGACGCTCTCACAGCAGATTGAGGTG
>CAVRZU010000024.1:0-8237 GCA_963725365.1 uncultured delta proteobacterium
AAAAAAAAAGCTTCCCACCCCGACCGGTTGATCCGGACCACGCTGGAGCGCCACTCGGGTCTTGAGGTCCGCGACAAGGCGCTTCTAACGGAACTCGTATACGGTGTTGTGCGCTGGCAGGGGCGCCTCGACTGGCACATAGATCAGCTTAGCAGGACAAGCCCGGGCAAAATTGCCCCTGCAGTAAGGGTCCTCCTCAGGCTGGCAATGTATCAGGTCCTGTTTCTGGACCGCGTGCCGGACCACGCAGCCGTAAACGACACGGTCGAACTCGCCAAGACCAGCCAGCCTCCTTACGTTGTCAAGTTTATAAACGCCATCTTGCGTCAGGCGTCAAGAAAGGGAGACGAGTGGAGCGGCCCGATTTCTGTGAAGGACCCCGCCGTGCATTTGGCGGTAATGACATCTCACCCGGTTTGGCTGGGTGCGCAGGTTGATCGACGAGATGGGGAGCGAGGAAGCCGGGCTTTTCTGCGAGGCGAATAACCGGATCGCTCCGACGGTCTTCCGGTCGAGACGCTCAAGGGTTCGCGCGAGGAGGCGATTGAATCGTTGAATGAAGTTATCCGAAGCTGCGCCTTCACCATTGCTCGAACATGATTCTGCGGGCAAAATCGCTCAGGCGGGACGTTACCGGTACGGACGCTTTCAGGCAGGGCCTGCTGCAAACGCAGGACGAGGCCTCGCAACTGGTCGGTTACTGCTTTCCCCTTTGCCCGGCGAGCGAGTGCTGCATCTTTGCTGTGGTCTGGGCGTCAAGTCCTCGCACATTGCCATCCTTATGAAAAACCAGGGCGAAGTGCTAAGCGTAGACAATTCCGCATGGAAACTCGAAGAGGCGCAAAAGAGCGCTCAAAGGCAGGGAATTGCGATAATCCGCACTGCCGCCGAAGATGTCATGACGCTTCAACCCGAGTCGACAGGCCTTTTTGACGTGTTTTGCTTGACGCTCCCTGCACCGGCCTTGGGACCATAAGGCGAAAGCCCGACATCAAATGGCGAAGGCACATAAAAGATCCCTACAGGCTGGCTCAACTCCAGAAGGAGTTGCTATCTCATGCCTCACGGTTTTTAAAACCAGGCGGGGTGCTCGTTTATGCAACCTGTACGGTCTTGGGGGATGAAAACGAGTTGGTTGCCGGCAGTCTGGCCTGCTACACCCCGAACTTGCCCTGGAACCTGCTGCCGAAAACCTGCCTCACGCCTGCTGTAACATGGTCTCCGGGCCTTACTATCGTTCCTTGCCTCATAAACACGACGTGGATGGGTTCTTTTGGGCCAGGTGGAGGCGCAAGGCCCAATAGGTTCACTGATCGTCTTTGACAAACTTTCCTTGACATTGAGCTTTTCGCTGTATTAAGTAAAAGATTAAGACTGAGAGGACTTTATGGCCCCAGCCGTTTCCAAAGACTATTCAATGGTGTGGTTGTGGCAGGCTTCAAACTGAGCCTGTCCACATAAGACCCCGTTCCGTATACCTTAAGGGCCGTGAGGCCAGGTTCATATGTCATGACCTGACCCACGGCTTTTTTGTCTTTTGGCCGCGTGGTCCTAAACCTTAAAAGGCAGGGAGGAGAAAAGGAAATGGAGCAAAGAAAGGTCGTTTTAGCAGACAATGAAATCCCAAGGCAATGGTACAACATCCTGGCCGATATGCCCACGCCGATGGCCCCGCCGCTGCATCCCGGAACGGGCAAACCGGTGGGTCCAGAGGACCTGGCCCCTGTTTTCCCAATGAATCTGATAGAGCAGGAAGTATCCACCGACCGGTGGATAGACATTCCGGAACCGGTGCTCGAAAAGTACCTCATATGGCGCCCCACTCCGCTCTGCCGTGCCATCGAATTCGAAAAGGCCCTCGATGCTCCCGTAAAGATTTACTACAAGTACGAAGGGGCAAGTCCTCCGGGCTCGCACAAGCCCAATACGGCTGTCGCCCAGGCTTATTACAACAAGGTGTTCGGCATTAAGCGGATTTCGACGGAAACCGGGGCGGGCCAATGGGGAAGCGCCATCAGTATGGCGTGCGCGATGTTCGGCCTGGAGTGCAGGGTGTTCATGGTGAAAATCAGCTTTGAGCAAAAGCCTTACCGCCGCCTCATGATGGCGACCTGGGGGACTGAATGCGTCGCGAGTCCGAGCGACAGGACACAGGCTGGGAGGAAGATCCTGGCAGAAAATCCCGACTCTCCCGGCAGCCTCGGAATAGCGATTAGCGAAGCAATCGAAGATGCGGTTGGAAACCCGGATTCCCGGTATTCTCTGGGCAGCGTCCTCAATCACGTGCTGCTCCACCAGACCATCATCGGCCTCGAAGCACAAAAGCAGCTTGCGAAAATAGACGTATACCCTGACGTAGTGATGGGATGCGCCGGCGGTGGCAGCAATTTTGCCGGTCTTTCGCTGCCGTTCGTACGCGATAAAATCCATGGTAAAAACGTATCGGTTATTGCGGCCGAACCGACGTCCTGCCCGACTCTTACCCGTGGTCCATTCGCATACGACTTCGGCGATACTGCCATGACTACGCCCCTTCTGCCTATGCACACACTGGGTCATGGCTTTATGCCCGAGTCGATTCATGCCGGTGGGCTCAGGTATCATGGTATGGCCCCGATTGTTTCACATCTGGTCAAGGAGGGCATCGTCGAGGCAAGGGCCTACGATCAGATCGAAACTTTCACGGCGGGAGTAAAATGGGCAAGGACGGAGGGAATAATCCCCGCTCCCGAGACAAACCACGTTATAGCGGCCGTGGTTCAGGAAGCGGAGCGCGCCAAACAGGAAGGCAAGGAGAAGGTTATTCTTTTCAACTTCAGCGGTCACGGGATAATAGATCTTTCCGCCTACGATGCGTTCCTTTCGGGCAAACTCACCCAACACAGGCTGAGTGATGAGGAAATTCAGCGGGCGCTAAGATCGATCGAAAACTTTCCGAAACCTTAAAAGGGCGACTGGATTTACCCTTTCCGTGAAAACGGTTATTTTGTAATAGCGGGCAGGAGCAATTTATACTGTATGTGTGGGCACGGGCTTTTCCGTGCCCACATAACGAGGTTATCGAATGAAAAAAATGGTATGGATTTCATATGATCTGGGAGTGAAGGGCGATTATGAGGGGCTTTATGCCTGGCTTGACGACCATAAAGCCAAAGAATGCGGCAATAGCCTCGCGGCGTTGGAATATGACTGTACGAGTAACTTGATTGACGAACTGCAAAAAGACATGTCGCTATGATAGTTGTTATTCAAAAAATATCGAACTGATTTCGGGCTAAGGAGAGCATATTCAGATGGATGAAGAACTTTTGATCAGGTGTCCCCGGCTGGGCGGGGAGGCGCCTTTCACATATTGTATGCAGGAAGCAGGAGACTTGCCGTGTCATCGAATCATCGCGTGCTGGCAGCCCTTCTTTCCGATAGAAGCATACCTCAGAAAATCGATTTCGCCGCAAAGATGGGCAGAGTTTGTCAACAGGCAGCCAAAGGAGAAGATCGCATCTTTGCTCGATCTGATCGAACAGGCGAAAAAACAGCCCAACGAGGTGAAATGAACTGTTCAATACTCCCAATCACCGTTGACTAATCATTGGGAACAACCTCAAGTTCCATGCGATCCTGCCCGCGAATGACGGTGATCCTCACCGGGGTCCCGATCTGCCATTCGGCCAGAAACCTGTGAATGTGATCTACACTGGACACCTCATTTCCATCTATGGCTACGATAATATCGCCTTCCCGGATGCCGGAACTCGCCGCTGGGCTTTGCGGCGCCACCGAAATGACCTCGACGCCTGACTCAGTGCCCAATCCATAAAACCGCACCATGCGCCGTGCTAGCGGGCGCTGCTGGGCGGTTATCCCCAGGTGCGCGCGCCTCACTTTCCCGAGCATCAGCAACTGAGATACCACCCACTTTGCCGTATTGGAGGGAATCGAGAAGCCTATCCCCTGGGCCATTGCTATTATGGCGGTATTGACCCCGACCACCCGTCCTCTGGAATCGACGAGCGGGCCGCCTGAATTTCCTGGATTTAGAGGCGCCGTATGCTGGATAATGTTTTCTATCAGCCGGCCATCAGAGCTCCTCAGGGCTCGGCCAACCGCGCTCACAACACCGGTTGAAACCGTTGACTGGAATCCGAAGGGGTTTCCTATGGCTATCACGAGCTGCCCTACCCGCAGGGCCGACGAATCTCCGATTGAGGCATAAGGCAGGGTCGATCCTCCCGCCCTGATCAAAGCAAGGTCTGTGGCGGGATCGGCCCCGATCAGCGCAGCATCCATGCTTGTTCCGTCCCTCAGCGTTGCAGTCAGGCGGCTGGCGCCCCGAACCACATGATCGTTGGTGAGAATGTAGCCGTCCGGCGTGATGATCACCCCGGAGCCCGATCCGGCCGGCGCCCGTTTTTCACCGGAGTGTGCGTTTATGCCGACCACCGCCGGCCCTATCGAATCAACTACGGTTATGACAGCCCGCGAATAGGCGTCGAGAAGCTCGACATCATGTCTTCCCTCAGCACTGACCTCACAGCTTTTAAGCGGCTCCTCATCGTTGCCGTCACCCTTTATCAGATTTAAAGCGCGTTGCCGGTTCTCCACTTCCGTTTGTCCCTCCCACAGTACCCGATTTGAACGCAATTCCGCATTGCGCATGCTATTACTTGTATTTCTTAGGAATAGTTAGCTCGAAGTCAAGGCTATACGGGAACTCAGGAATTCAGAAAGGCGGGATTATACCAATTTGCGTTCAAGAACGGGCGGGGATAAACCCGCCCATGCAGCATCGAGCGTTACCCTGTCGATTATTCCCCGACCCTCTGCCTCAAGTTTTGCAGTTTTTGGAGCAGTTCGGCAGGGGCTTGAGATCCTCTTTGATCGATTACGTGCGGAGTAATGGCCACCAGGAGTTCGGTCCGCTGTAAACTGGTGGACTTGGAGGCGAAAAGGGGAGAGAGCAGGGGAATGTTCTCGAGATAGGGAATTCCAGTTTTCGCGATTTGGTTGTTGGTAAGGATTATCCCGCCGATTACGACAGTTTTGCCGTTCTGTGCGAAAATGGTGGTGTTTATATCCCTTTCGGAAAATGTTGGAGCGGTATTGGCGGCCCCGACGGTAGCATTAGCCAGCACTTCCCGGACAATCTGCTGGACCTCCAGGCGGACAAGGCCTCCGGCGTTTATGTGAGGGATAATATTGAGGAGAACGCCGGTTGGTTCATAGTCGATCGTGCTGTAAAGATCGGCCCCAAGGGTTGTGCCGGAGACCGAACCGGTTGGAATCGGCTGCATTCCACCCACCATAATGCTTGCCGTCTTGTTGTCGGTGGCCAGTAGAGTGGGGGTTGAAAGCACGGTTGTATGGGTCTTTTGCGAAAGTGCCTGCAATAGAACCGCCGCATTCTGTGAATTTGCGACCCAGGACATTGCGACCACCCGGCCGACGAGAGCGCCGAAGCGGCTGACAGCGCGCCTAGATTGGGGGGAAAATTAGACGAGGTAGTGCTTGTACTGGATGGATTGACGGTTGTAACGTTGTTGGAGAGTCCGCCAAAAGAGATGCCATAGCCGGTTTGAGACTGGGGATGCTGCTGAAACCAATATTGGAGCCCGAATTCGAAATCCTTATTCAAGTCCACTTCGACAATCATCAACTCCACCAGCACTGCCCTCGGAAGAATATCCAGGGTCTCGATAGTCTTCTTTATCTTTGCATAATCGACGGCGTTTGCCCGGATTACTATTGCATTATTTACCTCATCGGGAATTACCATTACCTCGCCGGTAAAGATACTGCCGGGCGTTCCCGGCGCGGGTCCCCCTGCGGCAGTTCCGGTCGTGCCGCCTGCGGTGGCGCCACGAGACGCTGCGGTTCCGTATGTGCTTCCTGAAACTCCGCCCGTCGTTCACCCTGTGCCTCCAAAAGCAGAGCCGCCGGAGGTGCCTCCTCCAACGAACTGCCTCCCATACCTCCGCCGCCAAGGCCTCCGCCTCCGCCCATGCCTCCGCCTCCGCCCATACCTCCGCCTCCGCCAAGGCCTCCGCCGCCTCCGCCAAAGCCGCTGGTACCGCCGCCTGCACCGCCCCCGCCAAAGCCGCTGGTACCGCCAAAGGAGCTGCCGCTCTTAGTGCCCGAGGGCACAATCTTTTGTCCCATCCCGCCACCTGTTGAAATTCCGAGCACGGAAGCCACGATCTGGGCAATGTCAGTGGCCAGGCCGTTCTGGACAAAGTAGACATATATTTCCTGCTGTTTGCCAACTCCATGCACATCCAGGGCTTGCAGCCATTGTCTGGCAGATATGATCAGTTCCGGGTTTTGAGCCATTACCAGAACGCCACCGAAATTGTTCAGGGGCAAGAACGCCAGGTTGTTTTTGATGGCGCTTTCCTTAAACCCGCCAAGCTTGCCCATCAGGGCCTCCATACCCTGAATGGCGTCCTGGGGAGCTATCGAAGAAAGTGGAACGATCTCCATGCTTACTTCCTTGAGAACGTTTATATCCACAGTTTTGAGAAGATTGATAAGGACCCGGGCGTTATCCGTATCTTCAACAAATATGACGCTGTTGATTACCGGGTCGGTCGTGATCTTCCTGCCGGGGGTCAGAAAAGGAGTAATTAGATTGCTTGCCTGTTTGGGATCCATGAATCGGAGCCGGTAGATTACTATCAGCGGCCGGGTTCCCTTTTCCCCCAGCAGTTGCTCATTGGCCGTCGGAAGACCGCCTCCGGTCTTCTGAGAAAGCTGAATAAAGTAAAACCCTTTCTTTGGAATTACGCTGATTCCGTTCGCCTCATAGGCCCTTATGACCATCTGAAGCAACTCCTGGTTATTGAAATCACCATCAATATACATGCTGATCCGGCCCTGGAGGGTCTGATCCATCACATAGTTGAGCTTCAATTGATCGCTGAATATCTGGCTGCTAACTTCTGCAATATCTGCTTTTTCGAAGTTAAGGACGATTCGCTGCTTTTCTTTCTGCGCAGACAAAGCCGACCCCTCGGGGATTTCCTGGGTTGAAGGGCCCAACAGTCCCGTCTTTACCGGGGCGATCACGGGTTTGATGGGGGACTTTTTGGGAGGAGGCTTGGTTTCGCCGCCTATGGAAACTGATTTAGTTATTTCCGGCTCCTTTTGTTCTTCGAAGTATTTATCGGCAGCGGAGCCGGTATCACCCCCTGGCGCAGGCGCACAGCCCTGATGAATAGCATCCGACTCAGCAGTCCGTGGAACCGGGCTTTGCGGTACAGACTGGCAGGAAATAGAGGTTATCACCAGCATTATTGCGAGGATAGACTGGCATATTTTCATTTTTGAAAGGCCCCTCCCTGTCGTAGAACTGCTCTTATGGTTATCCTTATTGCGATGCTTATACCACAATCAACCGATGGACAACAGAATAAGAAGAGGGGAGAGGGATTCAAGGAGCGGGAAGTGGGAAGAAACATCGGGGGGGGGCCTTCCTGCTTTCTGCTGCTTAATTTGTCAGGATTTTTCCCTTTTTTCCATGAGGGCGGCAAGAATCACATTCACCACAAGGTCGGGTCCTTTATTTTTTTGTATTTTTTGTATATTAATTTCCTGCACCTGGATTGCGAACTCAGAACTTTTTACCTTGGAAAGAAAATAGTGCAGGCCGTCAGCATTTGTCTGTAAATTAAAACGCAGATGCACTTCCTGATAAAGACCGTGCTCCTGGCTGGCAAGCACCTGGTAGGTTTTGATGTCCAGCTTCTGTCCGTCGGTGCCGCCCTTCGATGAGAGAAGATCTCCGAGAGAAGCGGCGAGTTGTGGTACGGATCGCCCCCCTGGAAAAGCTTCTTTTGCATCTCCTTGAGCTCTCCCTCATGCCTGGCAATGTTCTCCTGTATGTTTTGAGACTGAGTAAGCTTTTGTTCGTATTTAGCGACGAGTTCCTTTTGCTGTTTTATCCTCGATTCAAGCGATTCTTTCTGAGCGATTATGGGGGTTATAAAAATGAAATAGATCATCGCCAATACCGTCGCCACGATAGCGCAAGAAGCTATCGACCATCGGTTTTTCCTGATATCCCCAATCTTTATATTCGGTATTGCGATTTTCATTGCTGGTTCTCCTCGGGGGCTTGCTCCTCTGACCGTTTGTCCCTCTTCAGGAGGCTGTTCTGCCTGCTGCTGCTCCTCGACCGGAGGGGACGAAGCTTCGGATCACCTGCCGCTTTTTCGGTGACGGGCGCCGTGAGATTTGTTTCC
>CAVRZU010000025.1:0-5619 GCA_963725365.1 uncultured delta proteobacterium
AGCTTCAGCAACTCCAACAGTTCTTCCAGTACGTTCCCCTCGGAGCATGGCTTCATCGCTGTTTATCCCTCCGGCTCTAAGATAAAATTAATTGAGTGAACTTGACAATATTTAACATGCATCGAAAACAGTTTGGGTGTAAATACACTTCACTAACTCTCCTCCGGGGACATCGTAATGGATTCGAAAAGGCGAAGTTGTGCGAACGCGACGCGGTTGGTTTCCAGTTTGGTTGTGGCTGTTACCATTCTCGTTGTAATTTGTTTTGCCCACCTTTGCCACACCTGCCGCCGGCGCGTTTCGGTTTTTGCCGGCCGGTCCGCCGTCCATAGTCTATCCCGCAGGAGCAGGTCAGACATAGATATTAGAACAGCGAAGGATGGAAACCGCCTCAGATGCGTGTTTATACGTTCTCCAAGAACGGCCTACACTTCGTTTCCGCTTTTTTCATTGCAGGACATCAATAATCCGATCCACCTTGGCCCGCGGCAGCCGGAGCAATGCATTTCCTCCTGCGTCACGTCTTCACTTCAGCAGCGTGCCCCTCCTCAGTGCACGCTCCTCTCGTAACATCCTGATAACATCCTGATTTTCAAAAACCGGCGTGCACGAATTTTTTGCCGCTGCGGGACGCCTGGGTTCGTCAAAGGGGTTCACCCTCGCGCGATAATGCCCGAAGGACGCTCCCTGCGGTCAAGGTGACGGATTTTTATATGAAGAAAAGAGCACATTTTTCTCACGGTCGAGCTGATTATTTATACGCATTGGCACTCGCAATCACGGTGCTGGCGGCAGCGGCGGTGCTGTGGGCCAGTCTTCCCCACAGGGCGATTGGCGTGATTCTGGACATTTCTCGTCAGGTCAAAGTCAGCCTGGGTCTTGGGATGACGTTTTTGGCTTTGGGTGTTATAGCCTGGCGCGTGTGGATGGCCGGGTGTTACCGGGCATACCAATGTGTAGACGACAATGCGCTGCCCGCAATTACAGTGGTGATCCCGGCCTATAATGAAGGAAGCCAGGTTCTTTCCACGGTGCGCTCAATAATGGCCAGCAGTTATCCGGCAAGTAAGATGCAAGTTATTTGTATCGATGACGGCTCGCTGGATGACACATGGTCGTGGATGTTGCAAGCCAGGCGAGAGTTTCCCGGGCGGCTTCGATTAATCAGGCAGCCGCGCAACCTAGGTAAACGCCAGGCCCTGCTCGCCGGCTTTCGCGATGCAGACGGCAGCGTGTACGTGACGATCGACTCGGATTCCGAAGTCCTGCCTCAGACCTTGCGCCATCTTGTCAGTCCCTTCGTCTGCGATCCCCGGGTTGGAGCTGTCGCCGGCAACATCCGCGTGCTCAACGAGAGCGAGGGGGCTATTCCAAAGATGATGGAGGTCTCTTTTACAATGGCGTTCGACTTTACGCGGGCCGGCCAGAGCGTTTATGGAGGTGTGTTCTGCACTCCCGGAGCACTCTCCGCCTATCGTGGATCGGTAGTAAACGAACATTTGCCGGCCTGGGCCGAACAGACCTTCATGGGCGTGCCGGCCACTATCGGGGAAGACCGCGCCTTGACCAACTGCGTGCTAGGCTGCGGTTACCGGGTCGTCTACCAGAGGGAAGCGGTCGTGTTCACAACGGTTCCCTGTAATTTCCAGGGATTGCGGCGAATGATGGTTCGTTGGGCCCGCAGCAATGTGCGGGAAAGTCTCGTCATGGCCACATTCATCTTTCGACGATTCCGGCGTGGAGACAGCGGCGGCGGGCTGGTTTGCCTTTTTGGAACACTCGAGCTGTTGAGAATGGTGGTATGCGAAGCATTGAAAGCGGGTCTGCTGCTGCATCTATTTTCGCATCCGCTCTCCACATTGCACGCGATGACGGTCACAGGCCTGTTGGCGTCGGCAATACCGGCTTTGGTCTACCATGTGCGCTACGGTGGTTGGCTCGGATGGCGATGGGCGATTCCCTATTCCTTCTTTTGGATGTTCGGGCTGTCCTGGATCTCCTTCTGGGGGCTTCTGAGCGCTTCGCGATCTGGATGGTTGACCCGCGGATTGCACCGGGCGCCCGCGTCTCACGCACTCCCTGCACCAGCGAGACAGATAGGGACGGTCTGACCTCCGAGGTGGTTCCGAGCGGGGTTTATCTTCTTGCCGCCGCCGTAGGCGGCGGCGAACCTGGCCGGCGGTCCCACTCCCCTATAGGCGCTAAAATAAGCAGTGCATGAACATTCCCTGTAATTTCAGTGCCCTAACGGGACTACATAATTTAGTCCATGGTAAGCGGAAGCGCCCCCCTGGTTTTGGCGCCCCAGAGGTTTTCTGGGCGGATTCCGCTCAAAATGCGCTTCGGTGTTCGCCGAGAGTAAAGTTCGTGCATTATTCAAGATTGCGTTATTCCGGATGATATGAGATAAATTCGCTTGAGGCAGAAGAATCCGCATAGTCAGTATCCGATGGATTAAAAAATGAAGAATGCATACAAAATCCATATTCAGGTGAGATTCAGGGATGTCGATCTCATGGGGCACGTTAATAATGCGGTGTTCTTCACTTATTTTGAAATGGGCAGAACTGCATTTCACCAAGACCATGTATCGAAAATAATTGACAGAAAGACTTCCTCCTTTATTTTGGCGCGTGCCAGTTGCGACTATATCAAACCGATTACGCTGGGGACCAATCTCACTTTACACTTGGGAACAAAAAACCTTGGTACTAAAAGCTTTCAATATATCTACTCGCTGACAGATGCCGCCGATGAGTCCATTCAGTACGCAAAAGGAGAATCCGTGCAGGTTTGCTATGATTATGCCCGAAACGCATCTATAGAAATTCCACTCGAATTTCGAGAGGTGCTGCTCAGATTCCAGTGCAGTGATTAGTAACTTCAAATCACTCAGAAAATCAGGTTTTGTTACGTACAGCTCACCTCGACCTTGAATTCCTGTGGACTTTAAAAGTTCAGCCGCGGGCGGCAGCCCTGGACTACATGGTCAAATAGCCTTTCTGATGCAGTTCAGAATCCATCATTTCAAGTTCCCGCGAACCTGAAATGACGATATCAGGGTCAGGCTCGTAGTCCAGGTTAGGATTCGCTTTGCTGTAAGGGACCGAGTTGAGCATGACCTTCATTGCGTTCAACCTGGCTTTGTGTTTATCATGAGATCTTATAATGACCCACGGGGCATCAACTGTATGAGTTCTTTTCAACATTTCATATTTTACATTGGTAAAGTCTGCCCATCGTTCCTGGGCTTGTACGTCGATTTCGCTCAACTTCCATTTCCGCAACGGATCTGTGCGTCTACGTTCAAAACGCTCTGCCTGAGTGTTTTTATCCACGCTAAAGTAGAATTTTATTAAAATAGTACCCTGCATAATCAAATCTTTTTCGAACCACACTACGCCATTTATGAAATCCTCGTATTCCCGTTCGCTACAGAACCCGAAGACGCGTTCCACCATGGCGCGGTTATACCAACTGCGGTCGAATAACACGATTTCCCCGCCGCGAGGGAAATTAGCGACGTATTTTTGATAATACCATTGGGTCCTCTCCTCATCTGTAGGCTTGGGCAGCGCAACGACCCGAAAGTGCCTTTCATTCATGTAGCGGGAGATTCTTCGGATCGCGCCGCCCTTGCCGGCGGCGTCCCGGCCCTCGAAGAGAACAATCATCCGCTTTTGAGTCTCCTCCAGGTAAGACTGCAAGCGAAGCAGTTCGGCCTGATAAGGTTTTAGTCTTTCATCGCTCCGGACGGATTCCAGAGCCCACCGCTCGAATTCGCTGGAGTAGGCCGCTTCGTTCTCACGTAGTCGTGTATAGTCTTTGAGGATATCGTGTAACAGGACCTGCTTTCCATCATAAATCACGTAGATTTCACTATTGTTCATTTGCACCTCCTGAGCGTTCATCATGCTTAGAAAAAGCCCAGCTCCACAAGGTAACCCATGAATTGCGCATAGCCCATGATTCTGAGAGAACCAGGCAATCCAAGTAAATCTCGTGCGCCTCTCATGTAATTAAGGCCAAGATCTCCATTAATTTGCCCGAATTGATTACTTTCAATAGCTATTGACGTCAATTTTATTGGCGAAAGGATGTCTGCAATTTCCAACTGAATTGGGACGTTATCAAATGCTGATGAACACCTGAATCTGTGTTTCTTTATTGTTATACATTTTATTTCAGGTTTGAACAGCGGTATTCCGGAAATTAGATCGTCAGTGTTATTGCACCCCGATTTAATAATCTCAGGAGCTTTAGCACATAAATAGCTTTCCAGCAAATCGATGGCGGAACGATCCAGCGGGAATTTATATTTAAGATGCCGGCCTTCTTCCCATAATTCAAATCCATCAGGGCTGGTCATTAGCAGGCGTTTGAATTTTAGTGTTTTCCTGCGAATCTTGATATTCACTCTGCAGCTTGTACTCCATAAGTATTTATCTGTGACATTGCTCAATTCAAGGGGTGAGGAGCACATACTTTCTATATGGCTGCGATGTTCCTGCGAAAGTATTCCGAACACCCGCCATTCCCAATGAATGCCTTTGTTCATGGGATTGCTTCCGAGGATGGCTGCATCATTAACAGACTGAGTGGTCGTGACGCCCATTACGTGATCCTTTTCCCTCAAGGGACACTGTTTCCCGTCGAGCAAAACTGCCTCAGTTTCGGGGCTAATGTTTTTCTCGAAATATCTGAATTACTTTGAATGGCTACGATGAAGTTTTCCATGGATTCGGATTGAAAATGTATATTCTTTATGGGCTTCAGGTCCAGGATTGGTTTTAGAAAAGAGGAATAAGTGCGGGCAATGACCCTTTGTTCTGCGGAATAACCTATAATTTCCCTGGCAAAGGCCGTTTCCACATGGTAGGCCATTATAAGGTATAAATCCAACTCCCTCTCGAGGGCAAATTCCCGAATTCTGAACAACGCGTCCGGATTCCGGCTGAGCCACCTTTCGACCTTAATGGGGATTACGCTTATGCCGAAACGGAATTCATTTGCCGTCCAGGTTTTAAAATCTTTAATCATGAGGTCATGTGGGTCCAAAGATGAAAGATCGGATCGTTTCTCCATCAACTGTTCGAACAGCTTTGTGCGACGAAATGGGCCGAGTTTAAATAGACGCGATGCTATAGAAATATCTTTTTCCAGGCAGCGTCCTTTCGAAGGGTCCAAGTTCACCGTATCTAACAGGATAGGGCCGAAAAGGAACTTGACAAGGCGCTTATCAAGCAGTTCCGGGGGTGCGTCTAAAATATGCTGGAGCCACCAGGGTGGCGCAGGAACCCACGGGCTCGATTACGCGGTGTGCGATGTTCACGAACTGTTTTTCGTCAACATGATGGTACCCGATGATTTCTACAACGGCGTTTTTCAAATGGTACTGGGGAGGAGCCAGATCATTGTGGTCGATCAGGGTCAGCTTCAAGCGCCCGGCGGAGTAAGCTTCTTCCGGATCAAGACAATCCTGAAACGCGGTATCTTCTATTGCCACACCGGTATTGGCGAAGAGGAATATGACTTCAGGCCTTAATGAGATATCGCTCGATCTTGTATTGATTAGCGGCACAATGTTGATGTCATTTCCGGAGGAGTGGTGGTGAAGAA
>CAVRZU010000026.1:0-8850 GCA_963725365.1 uncultured delta proteobacterium
GGACTCGTCGGTCCGGACGGCCTTATGCCTTCAGGACCCGGCGAACTGTTAATAAAAATTGCGGCTCGCAAGACCCTGCTCCATGCGATCAAAAAAGAGCTTTTTGCACAGGCTGAGAAAGTATTCGATTCCGGAGTCACACCGACTCATTTCGACAGCCATAAACATGCTCATATTATTCCAGCGGTCCTCGATATTCTTATCGAAATTGCTGAACGTTTTTCAGTGAAATGGATGCGTGAACCTTTTGAAGCCGGGACCCCATGGAGTTTCTTATCCGATCTTGAACCGGGCCAACGGGCCGTATTTGTGAAACAGTTTGCCCTGGCCCGTGTGAGTACCGTTACTCGACCGATTTTCAGGTCCCGGAATCCGCAAGGCAGGAATCCAAACTCCTGCAGGGTTATATGGAATTTCTCCCACCGGATTGCTGAACGAGAAAATAATTCGGCGCATATGCCCGATGCTGAAGCCGGGCCTGAGCGAGCTGATGACACATCCCGGCATTGTGGACGCAGAACTCGTCCGGCGCAAGTCCCGGCTTCTAGGTTCCAGGGGAAGGGAAAAAGATCTCCTCGTTTCCCCGAAAGTGAAACAGCTCTTTGCAGAACACAAAATAATGCTCAGCCATTTCGGAGAAGTGTAGCCGTGACAGGCTTGCAGATGGCGCAGAGAAAAATCAAAATCTTTTGGACAGGATTGACAGGAAGAATCCGGTTCAGGAGCCTGCCTGCCGGGTCGTACTGATACTAAACCTCGAGCAGTCCGGGGTTGCGTTCGGCAACAAGCCGGTTAGTCCCGTCATATTCGTACCAGGCGACAGAGACGTCATAACCCGCTTTCGGTGCAATGTTTCCGGAACAATCATACGTGCTGAGCTTAAGTCAAGCTTAAGTCCGGCTTGAGTTAACGGCATTGAGGTCGCGCTCCTAAATCCCTAAATCTTATTACTTGTACGTATCCCACGGCTTTAGATGAACATGTCTTATCTCTTCATTCAGAAAAAATGTGCTTTCCTTCACTTTCTTTTCGAGCATGCCTGTTGTGAAAATAAGTTTGTTCACTGATGCGAAACTGCCGAGGCATTTGACCGCAGGCAGGGTAACCAAAGTGTCGAGGCATATGGCGTAAATTATTTCGTTTTCCTCACCTACTGCTATAATGTCGATAGGCCGGTCGGCGATTCGAGGGGGCATGTAGCCGGCTACCGCTCTGAGGCCGAGGTCCTGAACCATCCGGTATAGCTGGCACTGGAGTGTTCCATGAACAGCCCGGTCGCTGCGAAAAGGTTTGGGAATCTCGATCCATGCTTTTTCCAGTTTGCTTTTCCACAACTCCAGGGTACGGTCCAGTTCCTCGCCCATTTTCACCCTCCACTTAGATGATCACAAGTTCTTCGGTGGCTGTGTTTAATGATTCAATGCCGTCGTTGGTGACAAGGTAGACATTCTCGAGGCCGGCAATTCCTTCGTCCGGGATTATTACCTTGGGCTCGAAGGCGAAGACCATTCCCTGCTGAAGCTCCATTTTCTGCCCTTCTGCTATGAATGGGAATTCGTCAACTTCAATGCCCAGTCCGTGTCCGACAAATGAAATTTTTGGATCTGACCAGCCCATGAACCATTTGTCCCATCCGGCCTCCCTCGCCCACTCCCATACAGTCTCATAAAGTTTGCCGGTGACTGCCCCGGGACGCGCCAACTCTTTGAAGCGGGCATGTGCCGACCGAACGAAATGATAAGCGGCCGCAAGCCTGGCCGGGGGCGGGCCGATGCAGAAATTCCTGGTCTGGTCGTTTGCATATCCGTTCGAAATAGCCATCGCATCCACGCTTACAATCTCACCGGGCATTATCTTTCTGTTTCCGGAACCTTGGCCGAATGCAGGTGATATTCCCGGACCTCCGGTAGGCGAATCCGAATAGGAGGCCACTGCAGCATTGGGTCCGGCGAGAACATGGCCGAAAATCATTTCCAGGTTGAAAGCCCTCATGCGTATCATTCCGTAACTGCCGGCCTTGCGCGAGACTGCCTCCAGTTCGGCCCACAATTCGAGTTCGGTCATTCCCGGGACTAGAATACGCGGGACAGATTCGGCCACCAGTTTGGATATGGCGGCCGCATCCCTCATGACTCCTATTTCCCATAATGATTTTATAGTCCGCACCTGGCGTATTATACCGCTTATGTCGACGAGGTGCTGGTTCGGGAAGATTTTTTTGTCATACATGAAAAAGGCGTTTGCCGGGAGCACGTCCAGTTCGAAACCGATTGTTTCCGGTTCGCTTGTGCCGCACGCTTCAAACGTTGTTTCGCGCAGTTGAGCAAGGTTCATCATCCGGACTATGGGACGAAGGGGCGATTCCGCTTCAGCCCGCGCGACGTTTCGCCGCACAAGGAAAACCGGGTTGCCCGAGGCGGGTACAATGAGGTGAGCGTCCTGAACCGTGCCTGTGAAATAAAACAAGTCTGCATTTTGCCGAATTACCGCGGCATCGATATTTCTTTTTTGCAATAGCGCCTGCAGTTCGACAATTCTGTTTGCAATCTCTGTTGCCGGTACCTTCTGCAACTGTTCCTCCAAAGTCTGATTCAGTGAATTCCTGCCCCGGATGAAGCAGGGCCGGTTCGTCCTTTTCTTAATAATAATGTAAGAGGGATCAGGGATGCCGTAGCAATGGAAAGAACGTAAAAAGTGTCGTTAAATGAAAGCATACTCGCCTGGCGTAAGACCTCCTGGTAGATGAATGCAAGTCCTCCCGTCGAGTGAGCGGTCCCTGAATGATTCATCTCAAGGAGATGGCTGGAGTGCTGCAACGCCTTCTGGAGAGCGGGATTGTACGGTGTAATATTCTCTGATAGGAAGGTCTGGTGGACCTGGGTGCGCTGCGACAGGAGCGTAGCGCTGAAGGCGACCCCGAAACTGCCCCCGAGGTTTCTCATGAGATTGAAAATCCCGGATGCGTTGCCCATCTTTTCCACAGATACGTTAACGAATACGGCCGAGGCCAGCGGCACGAAGAAAAGCCCGAGGCCAAAACCCTGGATCAGCCTGGGCAAGGCTATGGAGAAAAAATCACCCTGGAGGTTGAAGTCCGACATCATCGATAGCGCATAGGAGGTGGTGCCAAGCCCTACGATCAAAAGCAGCCATGGTTTGATACCCTTTTTCATCAAAACGCCTGCAATCGGCATAATAATAAAGCTGGAAATGCCTCCGGGACCCAGTAGCAGCCCGGCCCAGAACGCAGTGTATCCCATCAGTTGCTGGGCGTAGAGGGGGAGTAGAACAAAACTGCCGAAAAGACAGAAAAAGCCCAGGAACATAATAGTGGTTCCTGCGCTGAAAGTGCTGTCCTTGAATATCCTGAGATCGACAACGGGATGTTCGGAGCGCAGTTCTACGATAACGAAACTAACCAAAGCCACCACCGCAATGATGGAGAGGATTACAATAAAGTTTGACTGCAGCCAGTCTTCGCGCTCCCCTTTATCCAGGACGACCTGAAGCGAGCCAAGGCCGAGGGTGAGCAGGAAAAGGCCCCATTTGTCTATCCGGAAAACTTCGCGTTTAATATAGGCGGGATCGTGGATAAAAAGCGTCGTCATGAAAAGGGCCAGTATACCGGCCGGCAAGTTTATGTAGAAAACCCAGCGCCAGGACCACTCATCCGTGATCCAACCTCCGACCACCGGTCCTATTATGGGGGCCATCACCACGCCCATGCCGAAGACAGCCATGGCCATGCCGTGTTCACGCCGAGGGAAGGTTTCGAGCAAAATGGCCTGGGAGAGCGGTTGGAGTCCGCCTCCGCCAAGACCCTGCAGGATTCGCGCTATTATGAGCACATGAAGAGAGGGTGCGGCGCCGCAAAGAATCGAACCGGCCGTGAAAAGCAGGAGCGAAAAAATAAGATAGCGCTTTCTTCCGAAAACGCTGGCGAGCCAACCGGTAATGGGAATTATGATGGCGTTGGAGACAAGGTAGGAAGTAAGGACCCACGTAACTTCGTCCATTCCCGCATTCAAGCTTCCCTGAATATGCGGAAGGGAGACATTGACTACGCTCGTGTCCATAACCTCGATGAAGGTCGGAAGCATCACCGAGAGGGCAACAACCCATTTGTTGACCCGAGGCCTTCAATCTGAGCGGTCATGGTTTTCTGAGGAATTCGAAAGGGTCGTGGTCCGAGTGGTTTGCAGCAGATTTGGACCGCTCCTGTCGGCCACATTTATAGTTACATCCAGAGACGCTCCGACCCTCAGGGGGTGGTCTGGTGGAGGCGGTTGGTCAAGTTCGATCCTAACCGGGATTCTCTGAACGATCTTGATCCAGTTGCCCGTGGCATTTTCAGGCGGAATAAGCGAAAAAGCCGCGCCGGTCCCCGCGCGAATTCCGGCCACCTTCCCCTTATATGTGTATCCGGGATAAATATCGGCCAAAACTGAGGCGGGCTGCCCAATACGAACATTGGTGAGCTGAGTTTCCTTGAAATTTGCTTCGACGTAAACCGTGCTGAGAGGCACGACAGCCATCATGGCCTGTCCAGGCTGAACCCGGTCACCCACCTGAATATTTTTTTGAGCAATATAACCTTCAATCGGCCCCGCTATCACGCAGTAGGAGAGATTGAGCCGGGCGGCTTCAAGCTCTGCCCGGGACTTGTCGCGTTTAGCCTGTGAGCGCCTCCACTTTACGGGCCTGCACGTAAACGTTTGCCTGCCCGCTCATTGCGGTCTGAAGCTGAGCCCTGGCGCGGGTTACCTGTTGAGATGCGCCCGAAAGGGCCGACTCCAGGGCGGCTATCTGGGCATCTACCGCTTTGAGCTGAGCCTTGGCCTTATCGAATGCCGTTTCGGCCTGCTCTTGCTGGCGTTGAGTGCCTGCGCCTGAGAGCCGAAAGGGTTTCGAAACGTTTAAATCCCGCTCGGCCTGCGCCAAATCTGCAGCGGCGGCGGCGCGGGTGTCCTTCAATTGTTGAATATTATGCCCGGTTTGCCTCTCCGTATCCTGTGCGGCCTTGAGTGCCGCCTCTGCTGCCTCCACCTGAGAGGATGTCTGGATATTCACCGGAGGCACCATCGTTTCGGCGGCTTTAAGCTCGGCCTCATCTCCATCGAGTACAGCCTTTGCTTTATCGACTGCAATCTTGTAATCGGCGGGGTCGAGTTCTATGAGGGGCTGGCCGGTGGAGACCGCAAAATCGTTATCCACCAATACCTTGAGGACAGTTCCTGGAACCCGGGCACTCACCATGGCGCTGTCCGCCCTGGCATAGGCGTCATCGGTAGATACATAATTTCTTTTGAAAACCAACCAGTAGATGCTCGCCGCAATCACCAGAACCAGGAGAACGGAACCCCCGGCTTTGATTCGCATCGTACGGGACTTATTGTTCGCGCGTTCGGATTCGGCCGGCCCTTCGCCGGTTGGAATATCGATTCCTCACTGCTCACTGTTCACTGCTCGCTATTCTTTATATTATCATTTTATGTGTTCACTGTTCACCGCTGACTATTCTCAATAGGGCCCGCCAATTGCCCGCTCGAGTTCCGCCCTGGCAATTTCGTACCCGTATAAGGCTTGATTAAAGTCCGCACGGGTCTGGGCCAGGAATACCTGTGCATTCAAAACCTCAAGGAAAATCGCAATCTGCTCCTTATACTGCAAGAGTGGTGATCCGGTCGTTTTCTTCGGCTTGTTTGACAGCGACCCTGGCAGTGTCGATATTTGCTTTCGCTACCTTCAACTCCTCCAAAGCGTTTTTCACTTGAAGCCGGATCTTCTGGAGAAGATCTTCGCTGTCTTTTCTCAATTCCTCTCAGGCGATATTCCCATTCGAGTTCCGAAGACCTTGTCTTTCCCCCCTCGAACAGATTCCAGTCGACCCTGACGCCCACGGAAGCATTTTCATTGTTTGTGTAAGGATTATTATCGCCGGAGAAATCTTCACCTTCCCGGTAAAATTGAGCAAATGCCGAGACGCGCGGATAATAGCGGCTGCGGGCCGCCGTTTTTGAGTATTGCGCCTGCCTGATCGAGGTTCTGTACTGCAAGGTATTCGGGCCTTTTCTCCTCCGCCGCCGTATACAATTGATGAGGTCCGGGACCTTGTAGGTCTTTTCTTGAATTCCCGACAGATCCACTTTTTCCTGCAAATCGACATCCATGAGCTGATTGAGATTCGAGCGAAGGATGATCAGTTGTTTGAATGCGTTTCTTTCTCTTTGCACCGCTTCAGCGAGGGCCACATCGGCCTTGAGAACGTCATTTCTAGCGGCTACTCCCTGCTGGTAACCGGCCTCGGCGTTCTTTTTCTGCACTTCCAGGCTTGCCACATTGTCATGGGCAACCTCAAGCAGCTTCGCCCCAAGAAGCGTCTGCAGATAAGCGACCTGGACGTCACGAGCGAGGTCCAGGCGGGCTTGCTCGAGTTGGTATTTGGATATCTTCAGTCCAACTTTGCTTGCCTTGTACTGCGATTCGAGTCCAAACCCGGTAAACAGGGGCTGGACCAAATCGACTTCCCACCTGTTGATGGTCTGTATCGAAAAAGGGATCTTCGAAAACGTCGTTGCCGGTGGACCGGGCAACGTCAACGTTACGAACGGCTGGTCGTTGAGCTGCGTATATGCATACGATGCGTCCACCTTCGGAAAGAAGTCCGCCAGGGCCTGGTGTGACCTTTTCACCGGCCACCAGACATCCTCGAAGGCGGCCCTGTAAGCTCTGTTGTGCGCCAATGCATATTCGACGGCGGCATCTTTGCCAAGCGGCTGGGGCAGCTCGGCGCGCGCGGCTTGTCCCCACACTGTACAAGGAGATAAAAACCCGGAAGTCAGGAAAAAACGTTCAATCGTTTCATTGTTGCACCTGGCGCCGCCGTTCAAGCAGATTGACCATTTCCGGAAGCTGAGTTCTGAAAGAGAGCCGATCACCTTGTCCGCCTCAGTAAGTTCATTGCTGGAAAATGAGTTCGTAACGGCGATGACCAGTAAGCCCCGCCGATTTGGCCGAACGGATGCCCGGCGCGTGTATCTTCTATTGCAATGCAATTCATCGGGTCGAGGCGCTTCGACCCCGGCAACCGGCCTCAGCCGCTCTATTGCAAGAAGATAGGTCTCCGGGTCGGGTTTGCTCTTCTTTACATCGTCTGCGGCCACGATTGCGCGAAACACTCCGTTCAGGCCAAGAGATGCTATGAAAGCCTCCATTTCATGCCGGAGCGCCCCTGAGGCTACAGCCATCAGGACCCCCTGTCCATCAGTTCCTTTACCAGTTCAACTACTCCCGGAAAACTGGGGACCCCCTGTCCGATGAGTTGTCCCGAGGGCTTGAGCCTTCGCTTCGATAAGCCTGTCCAGAGTCGTCGGGGCAAGCTCCAGGCCCGCTTTTTTGAAAGCGTAGATAAAAGCGTCCCGGTCGTCAAAACCTACGAAATGCTCCAGGTAACTCTCGAAATCATGTCCCAGGCCCAAAGGGGCGAGCACTTCCTGAAAGGCCCTGTAATGCAGCGGTTCGGTATCCACGAGAATGCCGTCGCAGTCGAATATTACCGCCTGGAGGTCCGGATCGGAGTTGGAGTCAACATTGACCAAGTTACTAATGCTCCCGGGAAACATTCATAATCGAGTCGATCTGTTTAGCATTTTTTAATGCTTCTGAGAATTCTTTTCATTTCAAACCATGGTGGCTTTCTGATAAGAATGGCGATGCAGGAAAGTTCCACGGGAATTAAGCTTGAATGAAATTCCAGCGCTTTAAAGTTAAAATAGATATTATTCGAAGCCGTTTTGCACGTTTAGGAGTCGTTTTGTTGCTGACAGTAAATGACGTCTCGAAATATCTGGGGAAAAGGGAGCTTTTTCATGGGGTGTCCCTGCACGTGCATCCGGGCCAGAGGATCGGCCTTATAGGTCCCAACGGCTCCGGCAAATCCACTCTGTTCCAGATATTGCTTGGCGTTATCGAACCCGATTCAGGCAGTCTGGCCAAAACCAGGGGCCTTCGAATCGGACATCTTCCGCAGGAAATGGTTCCGGCGCGCGACAAATCCGTTCTGGCCCGCGCTACGGACGTCCATGAGGATGCACAGCATGCTGCGGGCCGAACTGGAGTCCATCCAACTGGAGTTGGATCGCGAAAAGGACCCTCAGGTTCTGACCGCCCTTGCAACGAGACACGCCAGGGCGCTCGAGCGGGTCGAGCACCTGGTTGGATACGACTTTGAAGCAAGAGCGGGAAAAATCCTTGAAGGCCTGGGGTTTCGGAGCAGCCAGTTTGGACATTCCGGTATCGGAGCTAAGCGGTGGTTGGGTGATGCGCCTTGAGCTGGCAAGGCTTCTTTTGTCCGAACCTGACCTGCTGCTGCTCGACGAGCCGACAAACCACCTCGATCTGGAATGCCTTCTGTGGCTCGAAGACTATCTTCTGAATTGCTCGTCGGCTTTTATCCTGGTCTCGCACGACCGTGCTTTTCTCAATAGAACCATTCAGCGAATAATAGAAATCGAGCAGGGAGCACTCAGCGAATATGCCGGGAATTATGATTTTTATCTCGAAGAGAAGGCAAAGCGGATGGAAGTGCGCCTTGCGACTTACAAAAACCAGCAGGACCGGATCAGGCAGCTCGAACGATTCATAGACAGGAACCGGTACGATAAAAATGCCGGCCGGGCAGGCTCAAAGCCGCATAAAGATGCTGGAAAGAATGGAAAAAGTTGAAGCTCCCGTTGCGGAGTCGCAAATCCATTTTTCATTTCCTCCTCCCGCCCGGTCCGGGAAAAGAGTCATAGAGTTGCGAGGGGTAAGCAAAACTTACGGCGATGCCCTTGTGTATTCAGGACTGGA
>CAVRZU010000027.1:0-4405 GCA_963725365.1 uncultured delta proteobacterium
GATGTATTGATGACGCGATATATGCGATGTGCAGACTGCTCGAGATACTGTCCAGGACAGGAAAAAGGATACCGGAGCTTCTCGATGGGGTGCCCGTTACGCATACGACCCCCGAGATACGGATCGATTGCCCGGACGAGATAAAGTTCGAGGTGGTCGAGAAGGCGAAGCAGGAATTCAAAGGGAAAATCTGAATGTTATAGATATCGACGGCGCACGGATAGTCTTTCCTGATGGCTGGGGCCTGGTGCGAGCCTCAAACACGCAGCCCGTTCTCGTATTGCGCTATGAAGCGGAAACCTTGGACCGGCTCGAAGAGATACGCGATTTGATCGAATCAACTATTGAAAGAATAAAAGGCGAGTACGCAGGAAAACGAAATGAATGATGAGGATCGAAAGAAGTTCGAAGACGAGTTGCTCAACGCCAGGAAGCTCGAGGCCATAGGGGTCCTCGCGGGTGGTATCGCTCATGATTTCAATAACCTGCTATTTGTTATCATGGGCAATATCAACATGGCGCAACTCAAGATCGATGAAAACGATCAGTCGCAGAGGTATCTTGTTGAAGCCGAAAAGGCGTGCCGGCGAGCCAAGGACCTCACCCAGAAGTTCATAACGTTTTCGTCGGGCGGTGGACCGGTAATACACCGCGTGTCCATACGGGAACTCGTTTCCAATGTTGCCGGCCTGGTGTTGAGCGGTTCGATTACAAATAGTGAGATTAAGGCGCCGGAGGAGCTGTGGGATGTGGAGGTAGATGAAAACCAGATGCGCCAGGTTTTCACGAGCCTGCTGGAAAACGCCAGGGAAGCAATGTCGAGGGGAGGCGTAATTTCAATCAGCGCGGAGAACGTCGAGATCAGCGAAATCGGCTCTGAAGAACAGGCGGGCCCGTATATGGCGCCTTACGTGAAAGTGGTAATCTCGGACGAAGGCATGGGGATTCCGAAAGAAAACATGCCGAACATTTTCGATCCCTATTTCTCCACTAAATATCGGGGGAGCAGGAAGGGAATGGGTTTCGGACTTGCCATCGCCCATTCTGTCATAAAGAAGCACAACGGCCGCATAAAAGTGGAGTCGATCACCGGCAAAGGGACTTCGGTTTCGGTGCTTATTCCCGCAGCGGTACAAAGTGGCTCCTCGCTCAGGATATGCGCTCACAATTCGCCCGTGCGCACCAAACGGATACTGTTGATGGAAGACGAAGAGCTACAGCGCGACCTGATTCAGACTATGCTTGAACACCTGGGCTATGAGGTGAGTACTGCCGTCGAGGGCCAGGAGGCCGTCGATCTATATTCGGAAGCTCTTGCGGCCGGCCGGTATTTCGATGCAGTAATTCTCGACCTTACGGTAAAGCTTGGAATGGATGGACGAGAAGCCATTCGCAAGATTCATTACCTCAATCCCAAAGTCCGGGCAATCGTATCGAGCGGACATTCAAGCGCTCAGAACGATTACACGGAATGGGGCTTTTGCGACGTTTTGAAAAAACCCTATGATCTTGAGGACCTGCGGACATCTCTGAACAGGGTCCTGGGGCGATGACGCTCGTAAGCGTTCACGAGCGCAGAGGACATAGCGTGGCCAAGGCAGCAACCAAAAGACCAAATTAGACAGGATCTACAGGAAGCCGGCTATTAGCAAATGCTCGGGTAAGAACCCCCCCCCCCGCGCCGCCCTTTAAAAGAACGCGGCTTATTTACGAACGTGCCCCCAGCGGCAACTAATCCGTGTATTCCGTCAAGCCGGCCAGTCTTTCCGCCAGCGCTTTTTCGACAATTTCCGGAACAAGACCGGACACATTTCCACCGGAACGCACCACGTCCTTGATAATCCTGGAGCTGATGTAAATCCAGCGCATTCCCGTCATTATAAAGGCGGTTTCGATGTCGGCGTTGAGTTTGCGGTTCATTAGCGCCATCTGGAATTCGTATTCAAAATCGCTTACAGCCCTAAGGCCTCTTACTATAGTTTTGGCAGGAATCGATTGCACATATTCGACGAGCAGTCCATCGAAAAGGTCTATCTTAATGCGCTCTTTCAGGGGGTGGTCCGCCAGTGAAGTCTTTATCATCTCGAAGCGCTCTTCCATGGTAAAAAGAGACTTCTTATCGGGGTTTGCGGCAATAGCGACGATCACCTGGTCGAAGATCTTGAGGGCGCGTTCCAGCAGATCGATGTGTCCGTTCGTAATAGGGTCGAATGATCCCGGATAAACCGCAATACTGCGCATCTTTGCTCCTGTCGGGTTATTGAGGTGCAGTTGATCTTGAATAGACTAAAATCAAAGTGTCGCCGTATCTTCGTTCCCGGTCCATTTGCCATATCGCCGGAACCTGCGGCGGTTTATCTTTTACGTGCTGCTCGGCGATGACCAGTGCGTCTTCGCGGGCAACAGCGGCGACAATCTTAAGGGTTTCCTCGATGTACCCTTTCCCATAAGGCGGGTCCATAAAGATGAGGTCGAACAGCTCGTTTTCCGAATTAAGTCGCCGGACTGCTGAATCGGCCGGACCGTGAATGATCCGCGAGCTGTCCTGCGCGGCGCACATTTGGACATTTTCGCGTATCAGGTGCACGGCTTCGGCGCTCTTGTCCACAAAAAGGCAGAACTGCGCCCCTCGGCTGAGCGCCTCCAGGCCCATGGCCCCCGTCCCTGCAAACAGGTCCAGTACTTTCGCATCGGGGACCCTGACAGAAATTATGTTAAAGACCGCTTCCCGAACCCTGTCGATTGTCGGGCGAATTCTGTCGCCTTTAGGGGAATGGAGCCGCCGTCCTCGACAGGCGCCCGCTATGATGCGCATCTTCTGCTACAGTCGGCCGCGGTTCATCAGGATCTCCGCAATTTGAACCGCATTGGTAGCAGCTCCTTTGCGGATATTGTCCGCAACCACCCACATGGCCAGGCCGTTTTCAGCTGAAGGGTCCGTTCGAATTCTGCCGACAAAGGTGTAGTCGGTGCCGGCAGCGTTCAATGGGACCGGATAGGCGGCGCATTTAGGATCGTCTATAACCTTGACCCCCGGGGCGGCTTCCAGCAGCTTTCGAGTCTGCTCCGCAGAAATTGGTTTTTCGGTTTCTATGTTTATCGATTCGGAGTGGCCATAGATTACCGGAATACGGACGGTGGTCGCACAAACCTTTATTTGCGCGTCTCCAAATATTTTCCGGGTCTCGTTGGCCATTTTCATCTCTTCTTCACTAAAACCGTTTTCCAGAAAAGGGCCGATATGCGGAAAGCAGTTGAAGGCGATCTGATGCGGATAAATCGTTGGGGCCGTTTCGCGCCCGTTGATGACATCCGAAACCTGGGTGCGCAGTTCCTCGATGGCTCTTTTTCCCGTACCTGAAACCGCCTGGAAAGTGGTCACGACGATCCGCCTGATCCCAACCGCATCATATATGGGCTTGAGGGCCACAACCATCTGGATCGTGGAACAGTTGGGGTTTGCGATGATGCCCGAATGCGTCAAGGCGGCCTCGGGGTTAACTTCGGGGACCACCAACGGGACCTGCGGGTCCATGCGCCACGCGTTCGAGTTGTCGATAACGACTGCGCCGGCACGGGCCGCTATCGGTGCAAATTTCTTGCTGATGCTGCCTCCAGCGGAAAAAAGGGCCAGTTGAATGCCTTCAAATGAACCTTCGACAAGCTCTTCAACCGCGATTTGACTGCCGCGAAAACCGAGCATTTTCCCAACCGAACGGGCCGACGCCAGGAGTTTAAGTTCGCTTACCGGAAAAGCCCTTTCCTCAAGGACTTTGATCATCAGGTTGCCAACTGCTCCAGTCGCCCCAACGACGGCTACTTTGAATCCTTTCTGCTCCATGACAAATTCCTCAATTCCTCAATTCGCGATATATTTTGCCATCAGGTCGCCAACCTCTGTTGTCGAATAACCCATGCGGCCTGCTGCAAGACTTTTCAGATCGGTTGACACCACTTTTTTTATGGCATTTTCGACAAGCACGGCCGCACTGGTCTCGCCGAGGTGTTCCAGCATCATCTGGGCCGCCGCGACCGCCGCTACGGGATTGATAATGTTGAGGCCGGTGTATTTGGGCGCGGACCCTCCGATCGGTTCGAACATGGAAACCCCCTGCGGGTTTATGTTACCCCCAGCGGCTATTCCCATTCCGCCCTGAATCATTGCGCCGAGGTCGGTGATGATATCCCCGAACATATTGTCGGTTACTATGACGTCGAACCATTCGGGGTTTTTCACCATCCACATGCAGGTGGCGTCAACATGAGCGTAGTCCGTTTGTATGTCCGGATATTCTTTGGCCACGTCGTTGAATGCGCGCTGCCAGAGGTCGAAGGCATAGGTGAGTACGTTGGTCTTGCCGCAAAGGGTAGAGACCAAACTCGTTCAAGGAACCAGCAGGGCAAA
>CAVRZU010000028.1:0-15388 GCA_963725365.1 uncultured delta proteobacterium
TGATTCTGGCAATATTGTGCGCTCTAATTGTTCCTTGCGCCGCCTTTGGGGGCCAGGCAGATTCGCCCGGGATTAAAGAGGGCGATCTGGTATCTGTCAACTTCACTGCAACTACGGCAAAGGCGAAGTCGTGCGGACGACCTTCGAGAAGAGCGCTAAGGACCCGGCTCTTCTCAAGTCGCAGTATTACGAAGCCTGCGCCGTTTTCGCCCCGGAAGACGTTATTGCGGGCCGGGCGGGCGGGTCAATCCCGGGCTTGAGCGAAGCCTTGATCGGGATGAGGGCGGGCGAAAAGAAAAGGGTCGTTTTAAAACCTGATGCAGCAAACGTGTCAGTAGACCCTGCGAAAAGAAAGGAAATGCCCTGTGTAAGGAACATGCCCAAGATGATCCGCATGTCCCCTCAAGAGTACGTGGGCGCCTTTCATTCCTTTCCCATCGTTGGGAAAGAGGTCGCCATAACGCCTTATTTCAAAGCGGCCGTTGCTGAAGTGTCCGAACAATTTGCGGTACTCGATTGTCATGTAAAAGACGGCGATCGTTTCGAAGATAGCTTCGGCACAGTAGAGATGAAGGTCGATCAGCAGAACGTTTCCATGGTGCTGAGCCCTCGTCTTGGATCTAATTTCCCCATGGAAGGCGGACAGTTGGGGAAAATAGTTTCAACTGACGGCATCAAGTTTATCGTAGACGCCAACAACCCCCTTGCGGGAATCCCCTTAACGGTCAACCTTGAGATAGCTTCGGTGACCGGGGCTGCGCGGTTGGACTCTCTTCAAATCCAATGGGTCGAAGATTATGACAAGGGCATCGCTCTGGCCAGGGAGCAGAAAAAACCCGCTGTCATCGTTCTTTATGCGGATTGGTGCGGGTTCTGTAAGCGGTTCTTTACCCAAACCATTCAGGACCCGAGAATCAAAACCTTCAATGATCGCTTCGTCTGGATCAAAGTCAACTCGGATACCCAGAAAAAGTATTACGAAATGTACGAACAGAAAGGCTTTCCTCTAATCGTTATCCTGAACCGGGATGGACAGCCGTTGGATCGCATGGACGGGTTTAAGGATGCGGCAGCCTTTCACGACGAATTGGCAAAGACATCGAAAGCTCTTTAGATATCCGAAAATATGGGACCTCTGAATCAACAAAAACGACTTATCTGCCTCGCTGTCCTGTTCTCCATATGCGTTTGGCCGGCCGCCCTCTGCCGGTGTTTCGCACAGGACGCGGCCCGGGAGGCTGTTTTCCCGATCGAAGGCTTTCTGGTCGAAGGAAACACCCTTCTGCCGCCCGAGTCCATACAGGACGCGCTGGAGGGGTTGACAGGCCCCGGCAAAAAGGCATCAGACGTTGAAACAGCACGGGATAAGCTGGAGAAACTTTATCATTCAAAAGGATATCCGACAGTCCTGGTCAGCATTCCCGAGCAGAGCGTTCAGGAAGGAATCCTCCGGCTCAG
The DNA here is from genome assembly GCA_963725365.1 of uncultured delta proteobacterium. Classification (GTDB taxonomy): domain Bacteria; phylum Desulfobacterota; class Syntrophobacteria; order Syntrophobacterales; family Syntrophobacteraceae; genus SbD1. Next base: position 1,459 of record CAVRZU010000028.1, read on the forward strand.
TGTGGTCGAGAGCAAAATAGCAAAGGTAACTACCACCGGGAATCGTTACGCGACAGCGGAAAAGATCCTCAGGGGACTTCCATCGCTCAAGTCGGGCAATGTCCTCTATACTCCCGAGGTCCAAAAAGAATTCAGCAAGGCCAATGAGAACCCCGATGTCAAGGTGAGCCCTTCGCTGGCCCAGGGAAACGAGCCGGGAACTGTTGACGTCAACCTGAAAGTGGAAGATACACTGCCACTGCATGCAAGCGTCGAACTGAGCAACCGTGCGAGTCTTGGCACTACCGAACTTAGGCTCAACGCCGTACTCCATTATGACAACCTGTGGCAGAGGGACCATTCCCTCTCGCTACAGTATCAGACTTCCCGGAGGACCCGGGCCAGGTTGAGGTCGGCGCGGTGGCATATTCTCTTCCCGCCCCCTGGAACCTGAGCCATCTTATTCTGTTTACCGGGGTTTGGAGCGACAGCAATACCGCATTTGGCGAAGGATTCGATACGACGGGAAAGGGCCACCAATTCGGCACACGTTACGTAGTGCCCCTGCCCGGATTGACTAACTACTCGCATAACGTCATCGTTGGAGTTAACTACAAGGATTTCCAGAATATCACCCTGCAGTTTGCGAATAGTCCGAATAGTGGCAATACTGGAGAAAATCCGCCTGTCACATACTTTCCCCTCTCCTTTGCCTACAACTCCTTCCTTACCGATTCACGCGGTGTAACGCAGTTCACCACGGGATTGAACATGGCCCTTCGCGGGTTGATCTCCAATGAGCCGGCATTCGCGGAAAACCGGACTGATGCGCGGGAAACTACCTGTACGCGACGGGGTGCGTGGAACGTACCCAGGACCTGGTTGCCGGAACCAAATTGTACGTTAAGGCCGACGGGCAGATTTCAGACGCCCCTCTCATAAATAATGAGGAATTTGGCGGTGGCGGTCTCGAAAGCGTGAGGGGATACGCGGAGACCGAAGCGCTTGGCGACTGCGGTGTGCATTGCACTGTCGAACTGCGTGCCCCAGAGTGCACCGCACCGTATGGCATAGGAAACGGAAAACTCAAGTGTACGCCGTTTATCTTCTACGATATGGCGCACTTGTACGTACTGGATCCATCGCCGGAGCAGAAGGCGAACTTCGATCTCGAAGGGGTCGGGGTCGGAGTAAGAGGTATATACGACAAATGCCTGGAATATGAAACGTGCTGGGCGACCGCGCTCTCGGACTCCGGGTCCACCCTTGCCGAGCACACCAAGCCCGGCGACAGCATGGTGAATTTCAGGATCAAATATCTGTACTGAGACGGGGATTCAGGGATTTAGGGATTTATGAGTTCGCTTTTAATTCCTGAATTCCTAAGTTTTTGAATATTATCCATAATTTTAGTTAGTGTCGCAGTTTCCTGGGGGAGGATGATAAAAAAGGACTGTCCGTTCTTTTGTGCTTGTGTATTGCCTTCCTTCCGGCAATATCCTATGCCGGAGCAGGCACGAAGATTCCCGGCTTCTATAAGTCTTTGATGCCTCCTCTTCCAAAGCCCAAGCTGCCGAACACTGCAACACCGCTTTTGCACGGACTCAATCTTACGGCAGCCCCCGGGAACAAGTCGCTGGCAACTTCCAATCTCCTTTTAACGCCGGCTTCCACGGCCAAAACCTCTGCTTCGCTCGCCACCCCGTTATCGGGGGCGCCCGGTCCCGATCAGCTTCCCACGGGAGGGACCCCCGTTCAGGGCATCTCGAGTATCACCACTCCGGCCACTGACCACATGGTGATTACACAGAACGCATCGCAGGCGATCGTGAATTGGCAAACTTTCAATATCGGCTCTAATGCGTGGGTCCAATTCCTGCAAAATAACAATCCGAGCTGGGTCTGCCTGAATCGCATCGGCAGCCAGAGCCCGAGCCAGATATTCGGAAAGCTTACCGCTCAGGGCCAGATATACCTGATCAACACTAACGGCATCCTGTTCGGTCCCACATCGCAGGTCAATGTCCATACACTGATAGCGTCCGCACTCGACATTCAAACCAGCGATTTCCTGAATAATAGGCTCAACTTTAGCAGTCCGGCGGATTCCAGCGCCTCTGTAGTGAATCAGGGGACCATAACCGCCGGAACCCTTGGTTCGGTTTTTCTGGTGGGGCCCTATGTCGAAAACGAAGGGACGATTACGACGTCGGCCGGTCAGATCGGTCTTGCGGCTGGTACCAGTATAGATATTACTCCTTCTACGAACACTTCTGTACGGCCCTGGCAAAACGTCAACGTCCTGACAACCGCTAACGACGCCGTCAACACTGGCGTAATGTTCGCCAATACCGGCCTGATAGGCATGTACGGTAATAATGTGGACCAGAACGGTACTATCACGGCCGCTGCGGCGCTTAGTACAGGCGGAATGATCGAGCTGATGGCGTCAAACACTGTCACCACAGGGGCCGGTAGCATAACCAACACACCCATATCCACCTCGACGGTCACGGCTGATGAGACAGCATTCAGTTTCCAGGGCGGGACAATAAACATAGAAGGCCTGGATTCCACGCAACCATTGCAAAACATCGTCAACAACGGGCTCATCCAGGCCCCGTCCGGCATGGTAAACATGGATGCCCAAAAAGAGGTTTTTCTCCAAAGTGGGAGCACTATTGACGTCAGCGGCAACTGGATCACCCAGGCCGCGTCGGCCAATACTACCCAAATTCAACTGGAAAGCGTGGAACTCAGGGACTATCCAGATCAGAAAAACGGCATTCTCCATGGCGCAACCATTACTGTCAACAACCTTCAGGGCTCCTCCATAGGCGATATCTCGGCTTATCTGAACTCGCAGCAGAAAACTGCAATGGAACGAAGCCTTCAGGGTGGTAAGATCAACCTTATTACTCCCTACACAGGCGAGATTGTTGTCAAACAGGGGGCTTTGCTTAATTTTTCCGGTGGAGGCACTCACTACAGCGGCGGAAATATAACAACTACGGAGTTGATCGCCGGAAACAAAGTCTACGACATCAGCGATGCTCCTGAAGCCTCCAGTACACCGCCAATAACGAGTGTTACGAATTCCGTCGCCAGCTATGACGAAGGGGCTACCGCAGGAACTCTCAAATTGTGGGCAGGCACAATCGCACTGGATGGAAACATCAGCGGTGGCGCAACCGCCGGCGTTTATCAAACCAGCAAGTCGGAATTGCTCGATATAATGGGAAATCCAAAGACCCTCGGGCTACAGGTGCCGGCCGGGGGCACTTTGATTATCGGAGAACAGCCCCTTAACCAGGATGTAGAAACATATGATTTCATAGTCGGTTCGGTGGTCCTGCAGCCGACAGTCGCGCCGCTTCCATCTACATTTCGCCCCCGGCGACCAGTTACCCAATGACCCCGCTACATATCTTTCCGCCAAACAATTGAGCACAGCGGGATTGAGCAGCCTGCAAATCGCAGCCAATACATTCATCAACGTCACAGCGGATGCAGATATTACCATGAATCCCGGGTCAACTCTGTCCCTGACTGCGCGGGCGATAGATTTTTGGGGAAAGATCAACGTCCCGTCCGGCAACATAAACCTTACTCTGTCGGACAACATCACATCATTTGATAGCTCTTATCTCCCTGACAATACTCGCTACGAGCAGATGACATATGCTCCGGAAATTATTCTGGAAAATGGCAGCCAGATCAGCGCGGCGGGGTAGAAGATAGATGATTTCGCGTTTGCAACGGGCACAGGTGGAACGAATAGTTTCACTTACATTGGGGGCGGTTCGGTTTCGATCGAGGACCAAAGTTACCTGGGACAGGGAGTAATCTCAAAGACCGGAAGTCTGATCGATGTCAGTGGAGGGTACGGCATCAGTCAGAAAAATGCGGTAACGGGTGGAAATGCCGGATCTCTGACCATCCAGGGCGCTGGAATCGTCCTGGACGGCGAATTGACTGGATACTCGATTCAGGGCAATAATGGAGGCAGCATCAACTTGCATGCCCTGAGCATCGAGTGGCTGCTTCCATGCCGCAAAACCCGCAGGAGAACTTGAATCCAGGTCTCGTCCTTTACCAGGGCCTCTGGATAATAGCGGTTCACATGATTAATCTGCAAAGTTTCGATAGCACCGTGATTGAAGGCGGCGCCGGCCTCTCACCTTCGATGGTAAAATTATCAACCCCGGTCCTGGGAGCCAGTCCGCCAGCCTGGTTGCTGTTTCACCCAACCTGACAGGCGCTTCCTCCATATCCCTCAGGCAGGGAGTCTTTTTATCCGACCTACTACCCAGCTTATCAGTTTAAGAACATCGTGCCTGACACTTCCACCACGATTCAGGTGTTCAGGGGGGCAGGTCGGTGTCGCGCCGGGGGGAACAATCTCATTGACAGGTCCATCGGTCACAATGGATGGCGCATTAACGGCCCTGGCGGGAAAGTCAGTATTACGGCAAACAAAACCGATATCACCCTGGGGGCGGGACCATATCCGCCAGGGGCTATAACCAGCCTTCTCAAAAACCGGTTATGCCCGGCTTCCCGCCCAGTTACACTTCCCTTTCAGGAGGCGTCGTCACATTGTCCGCTAAAGGGTCCGTGACCATGGATGCTGGTTCCATGATTGACGTTTCAGGGTCACAGCCGGTTACCACCTACGTCTTGGATGCCGACGAATCCGCCGTAGCCCAGACGGTCGCCGGCAATCCCGGCAGCATAGCCATTTCGGCAAACACGCTCTCACTGCAGGGAACACTCCTGGGCAATGCCAACCTGGCCGGGTTGCAGGGTGGCTCGTTATCGATATCCAGCCGGACACCGCTAATCCGTACACTTTGTCGGGGACGGACCTCCAAAACTATATCAACAGCGGGTTCGATTCGCTGAGTTTTTCCAGTTACAAGGGGCTGGCATTTTCCGGCGACATGAATATTGCAGTCGCAAGGAGCCTGACACTCGATGCTCCCAGCTTTACCGGGACCGGCAATATCTTATCTCCGGTCGCCATAGATAAAGTTGCAGGACACCTTTGCTTACGGCTATGTCCCCGGGCAGCATCCCCTGCAACCCCTCCGGCAAAACTTCTCTGACACTGAGCTCCGACTGGCTGGACGCAACCGGATATTTCACTCTCTCCGGGTTCAGGAGTGTTAAATTATTCGCGGCGCATGACATCACGTTGACCGATCACCAATACAACACGGGCTGGAAGGGCGAGTTGCTGACATCGGCCGGTTTAACCCTGCTGGCCGACCGCATCTATCCCACCACCTTATCTGATTTCACAATCAACTCCAGCGGCGATATCGACATTGGGGGAAGCAGTTCACCGCATAATTCGTCTCCCATCTATTCGGCAGGCGGCAACCTCACTATCGTTGCTAAGAACATAGACATGGAGGGATGCGAGATCGCCGCGCCAATGGGGCAGATCACTCTTCAAGCCGACCAGAACTCCGGAAGCGTATACCTGGCCGCTGGAAGCGTGCTTTCGACCTCCGGCTCAATTCCGGTTTCTTACGGATCGCTTGATTCAACCGGAGTATTCTGGACCACCACGGATAAAACCGACCTGTCCGACAGCCTTGGGATATGCGGTATCCAGCTCGCCGCAAAGATCTATTACCATTTCAGGCAGCGAAGTGATTACGGAATCGGGATCGAAGATCAACGTCTCCGGGGGCGGCAGCATTTTCGCCTACCAGTTCCAGGCGGGTATCCAGGGCTCCATCGACCCTTTCCAGACTAAAGCCCTGAATTCAGCTAACCAAACATTATGGCAAGGACGATACGTGATCGTCCCCGACGGCGATTATTCGCTTCCAGGACAGGCGGTCTACCTGCAAGGCGCTCCCGGGCCTGAGCGCCGGGGTGTATTCCATTCTCCCCGAGCAGTATGCCTTTTTGCCCGGAGCGATGGTTGTCACGGATACGGGCTCAAGGTTGCCTCGGGGACTCAGAGGTTACAGCTCAAGGCTTTCCCATCGTAGCCGGTTACCTCACCTGCATGGGGACCTCCATCCATCCTTCGCTCATGGATGCTTTCGAAGTGCAGCCTGCAAGTTATCTTTTAACGCAGGGGTATTTCAATATCCAGAGTTTGGTTGCCGGGGATGCGGGGAGCATTACCCTTACCGGGAAAACCACGGTAGTCGGCGGAACGATCTCTGCCGCCCCTTTGAAGGGATACCAGGGTGGTACAATCTCTCTTAGCGGAACTAACGCCTTCATCGTAGAGTCAACTGGTCAATTGCCACAGGATCCTGCATCCGGAACACTCTGGGTTGCAGCCGACGTCCTGACGGGATTCTCCGAAATCGAGATCGGAAACCTCAACCGAAGCCAGGGCGCGCTCACCGCAACAATCGAAATGGAACCGGGCGCCGTTCTCAATGCGACCAAAGTGGTACTCTCGGCACAGAACGCGATAACGCTCGATTCAGAGGCGAAGATAAACACGATTGATTCGAACGGAAACGGTTCGGCGAGCCTGATCACACCGACCGGTTTGCTCGACATGGAGCCCAATTCCCTTATCCATGCATCGGACCAGGTGACGATGTCAATCGGTCAGTTGAACTTCCAGGGGGGCTTGCAGATCGATCACGGGACACTGAACCTCACGGGTGGGGATGTCTACTTCCTGCCGCAGCAGGGGCCGTCTCAGTCCATCACCGATACCAAGGCGCTCTTCCTCACTTCCGCCTTCTGGGAAACCTTCGGTAACATCAACGAGGTAAACATTTTTGCTTCGGGAGGCTCCTCTGACGGCTCCGTTCAGGGCTTGGCCGGTTTCCTCGGAGGCGGCACTATGACTCTTTCCGCCAAGAATTCCTTCTCCATCGATGCAGCAGCGATTAAAGGGATTTTGAATACGGCGGACAGCGCCGTGGTTCTCAAGGCCCAAAGTATCAGCCTTGAGAACAGGGGCGGCGGTACCCCGTCAGTCCAACTTTGCCCAACATTGGTTCGTTGACTCTAAATGCGAACAAAATTTCAGTGGGTGAGGGTCCATTCCTTCTTAATGGTTTAACCCCCAGTAATCCCAGCCCCAACGGCTTGCTGATCGACGGATTTTCCACCCTCGATTTCAACGCCAAAAACGACATCACTTTCCAAGGGGCCGGGTCCCTCGTTACCGGGGCCGGCAACCTGAACTTCGCATCAGGCCGTATCACTACTTCGTATTATACGGATGCAAACACCCCTTACACAGCCGCAAACTTCACCGTCTCGCAGCGGCGATGCACGCCGTAAATATCACCCCGCCCAACGGCGGGGCCGCTGCCCCCGCAGGCCACGGGTCACCCCCGGCGGGACCCTCGAAATCGACGGCAACAGCATCGACGTCTCGGGTGTGATTCAAATGGCCTCCGGGACCCTCACGCTTAACGGGACCACCGGCGTCGCCCTGTCGGGAAGCTCCGCCCAGGTCTCTGGATAGAGGAAGTACCCAGTCGATAACAGTCAATGGGCAAAACACCAATGTGTGCACTCCGGGCGGAAGTGTCTATTTGACTTCGGCAAAAGGTGCGGTGGCCATCGGAACCAACGCGCTCATCAATGTCTGGGAGTGTCCGAATACGACTCCAAAGACCGAACGACATGGAGTCAATGCGGGCACAATTTCCATCTATTCGCCAACCGCTCCAGCCAAACTGCAAAAAGCGGGGGCACTGGTGGGGAAGGCGGGGAATATCTATGCCGGCGACGGCAAGACGATCCTCGCTACCGGGGTTGGCGGCTCTTTCGTCCTGGACACCAAGGACCTCTCCAATATCTCCGCCTCGGGCCAAACCGGGTTCACCGCCCTGAACACCATGCTTTCCAGCGGTGGCTTTACGGAGGATGTGAACCTGAGATTCCGGGAGTCAACAGTCCGAACCAGATTTTGGCCATAGAAGATAATATCGTTGCGCGTAACTTCGACCTGACTACCGACAACTGGGGCGTAAACTTCTACGGGACCATAAATTCGACAAGCGTTGGCGGAGGCGGGACCATCCAGTTCAACACCGGCGGAGACCTCACACTGGAACCGGGAAGCAGCATTGTAAGTCCCGGCGCAACCGTGTTTTTAAACACGGCGGACTCCAATTCGACCCAGCCGGGGAACCTCAATTTCTACGGTTCGATTGATCTATCCGGCCAGGCGGGAGGGATTGTCCACTTCAGGGCATTGCAGAATGGCCTCGATGATGGTGTCTACATGAATTTTGCGGGCGGGAGAATCACGGGAGTATCCAGCGTAATAGCGGAGGCGGTCCTGATTGAAACTCCCTCAGGCGGCAACATTACCGCACAAGACACAGGCAGCAGCAGTCCTTGGCTAAATGCCCTGACCGGGTACATGAACACCGCCCTTTCCACTGGTGGCGCGGGTCCAACGCTCCAGGGTCAACTCAACCTCGTGAACTCGGGTGCGTTCCAATTCCTGCCGGGTCTGGAGGTCCGTTCCACCACCGGCAATCTCACTCTGGGATCAACCTGGGACCTGACCTCATGGCGATACAATGGCGCTCCGGGCTTTCTGACCCTTCGCGCCGCGGGCGATCTGGACATCGACTACAACCTGGTGGATCATCCCGCCAGTTCGTACTCATCCTTGTATTACGGGAGCCTGGTGGCGCCCTCATGGGGCATGAGCCTGGTTTCGGGCGCGGACTTCACAAGCTCCGCCCCCACTGCCTTTAACATAGGGACAGGAAACTTGAATATCGGGCAATCCGGCACCGGGGTGACCGTCTATACTCAGAGCGCCCCCCTCATCCTTGCGGCGGGAAACAATATCATCGTGAATTCCGGGGCCGCCCCGGTCAAACCAAAATACATGATTTCTAATACGATGTCCTACAACGTGGCTACATTCAGCGGCCCCATAAACGTTACTGCGGGGAACAACGTCATATTAAATAATGGAGGAGTGATCGAATCGGCCACTGGAGAAATCGATGTCAATGCAGGGGGTTATCTCACCCTGTGGGACCCCAATAATCCCAACTATCTGGGCGCCATCCGCACGACGGGAGAATCCCCCGGCTCCGGTTCTTCCATGATCCAATACTGGAATTACAAGAATGGGGGCAGCATCGCAATTAACGTAAAAGGCGCTGTGAATGGCTACAGCCAGGATGAAACGCCGCTCGACCTCGATGGGTGGGACACCTACACTAAGAGTCAATGGTCCGCCAGTTACACCGACAGCAGTACGAGCAAATCTACGGAGGGTCTTGCGACTATGGCGGGGGGAAACCTCACGGTAGTCGCCGGCGGCAGCTTTACCTGTCAGGCCGGGACCTTCGGCGCCGGAAATCTGGACCTTTTTTCCGGCGGTGATATGAACGGCAGGCTCCTTGTCTACAAGGGTTCGGCGGAATTGAATTCGATGGGCAATTTCGGCAATCTGGCTTCCACCGGCAATCAATACCCGATAGAGGAATTCAACGCCCAAGTCCATGTTTTTGCTCAGGGTGAGATCGATGTAGGAGCGATTGTCAATCCCACAATAGCGCGGCCCTACGGCCCCCCTTCAAATGACGCCTATAATTGGGACCTTGAATATGCGCCCACCACCTCTGTCAGCTTGACCGCTTCAACGGAAATGTCACGCTCTATGGTGAAGACAGCTTCTATTATGGCGCCGATCTCTCCAATTATTCGCTCAGCGCGAGCATTCTACCCCCTACTGTGGCGATTACGGCCGGGGGGGATATAAATCTACTCTCCAGCTTTGCCCTTGCCCCGTACCAGTACGGAAATCTTAGCCTGACAGCCGTGGGAAACATCCTGGGACAACTCACCAATGGGCAGCGAACTACGATCTACATGTCGGAAATCGAGCCGGACCAGGTTTATGGGTCCCAACAGTGGAATAGTTCCTATGTCATTTCCGGCGGCCCGATTATGGGAGATAAGGGCTATGACGATCCCGAGGGGATCCTTCACACCGGTGATGTTACTCCCGCAGTGGTAAACGCTGGAGGGAATATTAGCGATCTCGCATTCTACATGCCCAAGGAAGCGGAATTTACAGCGGGCGGGAATATAAGCGATATTTTTTATTCAGGGCATAACAATAATTCTACTGACATCACGATCATCAAAGCGGTCGGCAATATTGAGTTCAGTTCGCTGAACTATGTCGATCAAGCCGAGACCGGAATACAGGTGGGCGGGCCCGGCACGCTGATTATCGAGGCGGGCGATTCAATCGATTTGGGGACCACTGCGGGAATCCAGGTTTTAGGAAATACCCTTGACACGATCCCTGGGCAGTTGCCGGCTACAGGATGCATGCTGATTGTCGCCGCCGGGTATAACGGCAACCTTACCGATACTGCGTCCGATGTGCAGTTCTTCCAGGCTCTCCAGACTATGGGCACCGTGTACAGCGAAGACTTGGCCGCTGGCAACACCTCGGCGGCAAACGCGGAGGTCGCTGAGGCCAGGTCCCTGATTATTTCCCCCCTTGAAAAAACGGCCACTGGCATTCCCGGCTCCGGCAACATAAATATGACGACTTCGCAGATCAGCTCCTTATCCGGCCAGGCTGTCAATTACACATTTGATTCCTCCTCGGATAGAGACTCATATTTTGCCGCTAATCCTGCTCTACAGACAGCGGGTCTTTATATACTGATTGGATCCCAGCTTGAGCAATGGAATGGAAGTGTCTGGGCCAATATCAACCAGGGTATTTTCATTTTGGCGAGCGGCACCCTGAATGTGGGCCGGAGCACATTCGTCTCGGCTGCACAGACACAGAGCACCGGGATCTTCACGGCCCAGGGCGGGGACATAGATATTTTCGCCAACGGGGATGTCAACGTGAACGAGTCGCGGATCATGACCTTCATGGGTGGAGACATCACCGTATGGAGCGACACGGGAAGCATCAACGCGGGCCGGGGTTCCAAAACCGCTGTAACCGCTTCCCCGCCGGCGCAGGAATTTGTTGAACGGCTCTCCTGTGGTCGAGTTTCAGCCACCGTCGGTGGGAAGCGGCGTCCGCGCGGTTACATATAATCCAGGCTATGGCCTCGCGACCCCTTCCGCCGGCAACATCTACATGTTTGCGCCAGAGGGAACTATCGACGCTGGAGAAGCAGGAATTGCCGGGAACAAAATTTTCCTTGGGGCCGTGCAGGTGCTCAACGCAAGTAATATCAGTTCCTCGGCAGGGTCCGTGGGGGTGCCTGCGGCTTCACAAGGGCTTTCGGGTCTTTCGGCCCTCTCGGGGGTTGGATCGGTCACCCAGGGCATGCAAACCCAGGAGGCTGCGGTCACGGCCGCCGCAGGCAACAGGATGGGTCAAACCGCTTCGGCCTCCGACGCCTTTCCACCGCGTCCCTCGATGTCAGGGTGTTGAGCTTCTTCAACGTGGATCCGGACGACAGTACGTGGGAGAGCACGGATAACTAGCAGTGAACAGTGAGCAGTGAACGGAAAACAGTAAACATCGCAATGAGGAGTTTGACCGTAATGGGTGTGAGATATAAACTTTCGGAATGGATGCGTAAGAAGCTGATAATCGTGGTGTCTATCGTTCTTGTCTCTATACTCTGCGGCGCTCTCCAGGCCCATGCCTGGTGGGACGATAAATGGCAGTATAGAAGAAAAATCGTCTTCGACACCACGCCCGCGGGGGCGGATATCAAGACAAACCTCGATGATTCCGCCGTTCTTATCAGGCTTCATGCAGGCAATTTCAATTTTGCGGCCGCCAAGGAAGACGGTTCGGACGTCCGGTTCATGAGCGGCGACGACAAGCTGCCGTTGAAATTCCAGAAAGAGGTCTACGACCCTGCTAACGAGATGGCCCTTTTCTGGGTAAAGGTCCCGCGTATTATGGCCGCTTCGAAGCAGGACTCCATCTGGATCTACTATGGGAACAAGTCTGCGTCTCAGGCCCAGGACCAGGGCGGCGTCTACGATGTCAACCAGGTGCTCGTGTATCATCTGGACGAAGAAGAGGGAAAACCCAAAGACGATACAGCCTATGGAAACCAACCTTCTGAGTCCGCATCGGAGATGGGCGCCCCGGCAGTGATCGGAGCGGGTATGTCCCTTAACGGTTCGGGCGACAGGATAGTCATACCCAGGTCACCGTCTCTGAACTTCTCCACCGGGCTTACTTTTTCGACATGGGTGAAGATCTCCCAGCCTCAAAACAACGCCCGCCTTCTCTCCTGGGAAGACCAAAACCAGGGGATCGTCGTAGGGATCGATCAAACGAAAGTGTTCGCCAGGGCCACGGCAGCGGGCCAGAAAACTGAAACCGGCAAAACCGCCGATCTGCCCATCGGGTCCTGGCATCACCTGGCCGTGACGGCTGAACCCTCAAAGCGTATCGTAATCTATCTCGACGGCGCTGAAATTGATTCCGTGAATCTGCCGGGCGCTTTGCCAGAACCGGCATCCGACCTGTGCATAGGTGCATCCCTCAAAGAAGGCGATTTCTTTTCGGGAGACCTCGACGAAATCGAGTTGTCAAAAACGGCGAGATCGGCTGACTGGCTTCGGGCTGCCTTCAAAGGCCAGGGACCCGATAACCTTCTAGCCTCCGTTATGGAGGAGGAAGGTAATTCCGGCGGCGGCCAGAGCCTTACCGTTCACCTGATGGGAGTCGTTGCCCGTACGATTACCCTCGACGGCTGGATCGTCATAGGCACGCTTGTCTTTCTGGGAGCGTTGTGCTGGTTTGTCTTCCTGACCAAATCGTTGAGCATCCGCCAGCTCCTCCGCAATAACACCTCTTTTTTGGAGCAACTCAAGGAATCGCCGGCCTTCGATACCCTCTATAACAGTGAGGACGGCCAATTCCCAAAGTCGTCGCTATACAGGATCTATAACGCCGGCTTTGATGAATTAAAAGTTAGCCGGTCGAAAATGAACAAGGAAAACAACGGCATTTCCAAGTCCATGCTGAGTTTGATCCGATCTGCTCTCGATAAGTCCATGATGTACGAAAGCAGGCGGTTGGGCGCCGGGCTAATGGTGCTGACGCTCGGGATTTCAGGCGGCCCGTTTCTGGGTCTTCTCGGCACTGTATGGGGGGTCATGAACACTTTTGCCGGCATGGCTGAAGCCGGTGAGGCGAACCTTATGGCTATTGCTCCAGGTGTCGCTTCCGCGCTTGCATGTACGCTTTTCGGACTCCTGGTGGCAATCCCGGCCCTCTTTACCTACTCTTTCCTGACTCACCGCATCAAGGACCTCAATGCCGATATGTTCCAGTTCGCCGATGAATTCGTCATCAAGCTCGAAGGCGAGGAGTAACAAAATCCAACGCAGAGACGCAGAGACGCAGAGGGGAAAATGGAAATAAACGATCTTACAGGCAAAGTCATCGGGTCGGCAATGGAAGTGCATCGTGCATTGGGGCCCGGCCTTTTAGAATCCGTATATGAGGCATGCCTCTGTCATGAATTGGAATTACGAGATGTTCATTTTGAGGAAAACTGAAAATGAGAAAAAACCCCTACGCCGAACATGAAGTAATAGATGAAATAAACGTCGTGCCGCTGCTCGATCTCGCCTGGAATCTCTTGCTCGTGTTCATGATTGTCGTCACGGCTTCCGTCCAGGGAATCAACGTCAATCTGCCAAAGGCGAGCGCGGCCACCAGTTCGGTAAAACCTACGACAAAAGCGATCACCATAACGGCTGAGGGGCAAGTCTACCTTGACACCTATGCGGTGACGATGGCCGAATTGGAGACAAGGCTCAGACAGTACAAGGCGGTGGACCCGAATCTGCCCGTTGTGATCAAAGGTGACGAAAAAATCTCCTACAAGAGTGTCATCGAAGTCCTGGACCTGTTGCAAAGACTCGAGATCACGCAGTTGGGCCTGGTGACCCAGAAGCTGGTAAAATGAGACGTCTGTGCAAAGGTGGTGAAAAATGATGAAGCAATCCAACAAAAAGTCCTCTG